>CAXTSI010000560.1:0-5443 GCA_964246695.1 uncultured bacterium | reverse complement strand
AGATTTTGAACTGCCATACATATGATGGTCAATGTGTCTTGTGCGTAAGTCCTAATTTAATAGCCCTTTCAAGGTGAAGCGTAAAAATGAAGTTTTTCTTCTCTTCGAGACGCTACGCGAACGTGTTCTTCTCCCAAGGGGAGACGCTGCGCGAACGCGTCTTCGTGGTTAAAAAATATTTTTTAACCGCGAAGACACGAAGACCTAACTGGAAGCCGACACTTCCTGCGAAAGAACCAGGAACATTCACCTTGGCAGATCTATTGAATTTTGTGGGAGATCTCAGTCCAATTGATGGGATCAAGTCTGTTTAGTTGAACTGCCAGAAGTTTCACTCCACAATTATTCAGTCCCGACTTTTTTTGAGTAACTCTAACTGAGTAGTTTAGTCTTAGGGAATACCAAAAAATAAATTATCCATTCCGTAGTAGGGTGCGCTCTTCGCTACTCGTAACGCACCGTCTTAGGCTGTTATGGTGCCGTACTCTCGTCGTAAGAGCGCACCCTACAAAATTGGAGATTTTTTTAATTGGAAGTCCCTTACATAAAGTTAAGTGTGTATACACTTAACTTTATTGTTAAGCAATCTCGTGAGTGGTTCTTTTTTAACAACCAACAACCAACAACCAACAACTAACAACTAACAACTAACAACCAACAACCAACAACCAACAACTAACAACCAACAACCAACTATTCGTCGATTTGCCAAGAATCTTTTGTCAGTTCTTCATCCAGGATTTTCTTGGGACGCAAAATCACAATAATTCGCCCTAAGAGGGGAATTTCTGGTGCGTTTTCAAACCACTGAAAATCTAATTGACCAGAGTTTTCAAATACAAAGTAACTGCTAGCATCCCACTGCCGTTGGGCGCGGTCTAAAACTACCAACACGAGTCCTGGGGCGGATTGTGTTTGCTTAGGAAGACGATCGCTATTGCACAAAATCACCACTGGGTCTTCTGCACTCAACAGTGTTTGCCAACCTGGTAACGGCACCCAAGCTTGCTCTCCAGCAAATTTGACCATGCGAAATGGTTCTATTTCTTCTACTAGCGGAACAGCTTGCAGATCTTGTGGTGTCAATGGCAACTCACCCACCACTGGCACGAGGCGGGGCAATTCTTCCTCTGATTCCAGACGGTAAAAGGGTAAAGTAGGTGCAGGACGTTTGGGTACGATGGTAAAATCAGTTAGCAATCGTTCGATTTGTTGCCTTGCTGTTTGCGTGTGAGCAAATTTCAAGCCTTTGCCGATGAGGCGCGATCGCTCTTGTAAGTCTGAGTTTTGGCGTGCCAGTTTCCAACAATGATAAGCCACAGCATCTCCCGGATGATTGTCATACCCTTCAGGGAGGATAGGCAAGCGAGAGAAATCTTTTATTGCTTTGGCGACTTCCCTTGCTTCATCAACGTCAAGTTTATGCAGGAAGGTAAGTTCGGCGGCGGCGGCGCGTTCTTCTTCTGTAAGCAAACGTAGTTCATATAATACATCGCTTCCCCGTGTAGCGTAGTGCGATCGCACCGCCTCTGTTCCCCCAGTCTTTTCTAAAGAATTATAAACTTGCGCACCCACAACTACCTGATTCTGTTGAATTGGCTCAAAACCAGTTTCTTCAAAAATCGTTTGAGGATTGTAACCGGCTTTTTGCAGTTGGGCGATCGCCGTTCCCCATTCCACCCAGTTGCCTTGCTTTTTTCTGAGCTTTTGCAGTAGTGGCGCTATATCGTTCTTCTCACGATCGGGATTTTGAGTATTGGGTGGTAAGTCAGTCATAGTAGATAGGGCGAACATTTAAGTCAGGACAAGTACACCAATAGCACCAAATATTATTTTATAGTCTAACGATGAGTTATGAATAAAAAACAATTACCGATTGTTGTAATTACGTAATTCCACTTAGATTATATTGTGATTCACCATCTATCTTGTTACATAAGTTAAAAATCGATTCAAGCCAGTACTGCAAGCTATTTTCAATCTAGCTTGGTATGGAATATAACAAAGGGGTTACACTTAAAGGATTGTTCTTACGGATAATCCAATTCCTGAACTGGATAAAACATGGTGTCAGTTAATGACTATAGAAAGACCAAAAAAGCAGAAAATTTTAGTAGTTGACGATGAGCCAGATAATCTAGATCTGCTCTATCGGACATTTCGCCGTGACTTCAATGTTTTTAAAGCAGATAGTGGTGGGAGCGCCCTGTCCGTGTTGGCAGCAGAAGGAGAAGTGGCGGTCATCATCTCTGACCAACGGATGCCAGAAATGAAGGGAACAGAGTTTCTGAGCAAAACTGTACCTCAGTTTCCAGACACGGTAAGGATTATCCTCACAGGTTTTACCGATATTGAAGATTTGGTAGAAGCGATTAACGCAGGCCAAGTTTACAAATACATTACTAAGCCTTGGGACCCTGGGGAACTAAAGGCGGTGGTGCAACGAGCGGCGGAAAGCTATGATTTGCTCAAGCAACGTACAGAAGAATTACGCCGCGCGAATGCCCAAATAGCGTTATTGGCTGTTTTATTACAGATTACTCAGGAAGTTCCTAGCTTAGAAGCAACTCTAAACCCAATTGCCACGGTTTTTGGTGAAGGTTTGGCGGCGGACGGCTGTATTTTGCAATTGGTAAAGAGCAATACCTTGATTGCAACTCAAGGCACTTACAGTAGTGATTTTAAAGTAGAAAATTGGCTAGCGCAAGACCCTCTGTGTGAAGAGGCGATCGCCACTCAGCAGATGCAAGTTTCAGCCAATATCCCCAAAGATCCAAAACTTGCTGGTGTTGCCCATTACCTCAATTCTGGTGTTCAAGCACATCTCCTGGCGCCGATCGCATCCCAGAATCAAGTGTTAGCGGTATTGTCGCTACAGTGGGTTCAGCCCTGTACTTTGCGAGAAGATGAACTGAAACTTATTCAATTGGCAGCCCAACTAGTAGCGCTCACACTTACGAACATGGGACACCATTGACCAAAAGTTTAGTCATCATCATTTGGGCATGCCCCATGCCCCATGCCCAATTACCAATTACCAATGACTAACGAAATTCGTGCTATTTTCGACCGCATCGCTCCAGTTTATGACCAGTTGAACGATTGGCTGAGTCTGGGACAGCACCGGATCTGGAAGGAAATGACAGTGAAATGGAGTGCTGCCAAAGCTGGAGATACTTGCCTAGATCTGTGTTGTGGTAGTGGGGATTTATCCTTACGCCTAGCGCGGCAAGTGGGAGCAACGGGACTAGTGTATGGAGTAGATTTTTCGACCGCACAGTTAGAAATTGCTTCATTTCGCTCTCAATCTCAGTATCCACCTCTCTCCATCACTTGGGTTGAAGCTGACGTGCTGGATTTACCCTTTGAGGACAACCAATTCGACGCCGCGACAATGGGCTATGGGTTAAGAAATGTTACAGATATTAACCGCAGTCTGAAAGAAATACACCGCGTCCTGAAAACAGATGCCAAAGCTGCGATTTTAGACTTTCATCGTCCCAGCAATCCACAAATGCGTACTTTTCAGCAGTGGTATATGGATCATCTTGTCGTTCCAGTTGCCAATCAAATGGGTTTAAAGGAAGAATACGCCTACATCAGTCCCAGCTTAGACCGTTTTCCTAGAGGAAAGGAGCAGCTAGAGATAGCTCGTCAAGTTGGTTTTGCAACTGCCACACACTATCCCATTGCGAACGGTATGATGGGAGTGCTAGTGGTCTCGAAAAAAGAATGAGGAGTCAAGAGTGAGGAGTCAAGAGTCAAGAGTGAGGAGTAAAAAGTTAAGAGTGAGGAATAAGGAGTTAAGAGTGAGGAATAAAAATTTATCACTCCTAACAACTAACAACTAACAACTAACAACTAACAACTAACAACTAACTAAATCTGTCCCTTGGATTGGTCTCATCTCTGGCTTTATGTCTCTCCCCCGGTTTTGGGTGGAATTATTGGCTATTTCACTAACGATATAGCCATCAAAATGTTATTTCGTCCCTACCGAACAATTTACATCGGTGGACGAAGGGTTCCTTTCACCCCTGGATTGATTCCCCGCAACCAGGAACGCCTTGCTAAGAATGTTTCAGAAACTATTATGGGATCGCTGCTGACACCAGAGGAATTGCAAAATCTGGCACGGCGACTGTTGCAAACAGAACGCGTGCAAGGAGCAGTTCTCTGGTTACTGCAAATGGCGCTCGACCAAATAAAATCTGATAAAGAGCAGAAAACTGCCAAGATTGTAGCAGGAATTTTGCGGGATTTGTTAGGCGAATCGTTGCCTCGTCTCCTCAAGGTTTTGGCGCGGCGCGAAGACTTTTTGTCAGCGCAGATCAATCAAATTTTTGACCAGATATTTCTGGAATTTCAATTGAATGAAGAACAAGCCACTCGCCTTGCTGATTGGCTGCTGCAAGTAGTTATACCACCAGATGTGCTGCGGCTGGCAGCAATTGATTTTTTGACCGATCGCACAATTCAAACTATTGATGAACGCTTTCGGGAAAAAACCAGTGGCACTTATTGGGTGGTGGCAAATCTGTTTGGCTTACGCAATACTTTAAGCCGTTTGCGAACTTATTGCTTGGATGAAAAAGACGATACCAATGCTCGTTTGCAGGAATTGTTTCAAGATTTGCAAGTGCGCGATCGCATCAAGAGATTTTTGCAAGAAATATCTTTACAAAATTTGCCTATAGGGACAGTACGGCAATTACGAAAGACGACACGCGAAAATGTCCGTCAATACTTACAAACACGGGGTAGCGATTTGCTGCAAGGATTAAGTGAGTCAGTTGACTGGGGAAATATTGCTGTGATGCTGCTAAATCGCCTCGGCAATTCATCGGTTGCGAGTGCTTCTTTAGAAGTGGTGAGTAAAGAACTGGCTTTAATTTTTGATCGGTATTTGGAAAGAGATATAGAAGCAATTGTTGCTCAGGCAATTCCCATTTTGGCTATCGATCAGATGATTCTTGACCGCGTCAAGTCAACTTCACCTGCTGATTTAGAAGCTGCAATCGAGGGAATTGTGAAAAGTGAATTGCAAGCAATTGTGATTTTGGGCGGTGTTTTGGGTTTTGTTGTGGGGTCGATACAAACAGCATTTCTGTTTTTGAGTCGATCGTAATTTAATATTTGGGGTCACCGTTCCAAGACAGGAATTTTGTACGAATCCGGCTGAAACGAAGATGCATTAAAAGGGAACAGGGAACAGGGAACAGGGAACAGGGAAATCCCCTTGACGCAAAAGCAAGGGTATGATCGCGGACGTATTTTATATGAGCGCACTTTCCGCTCGAAAAAAATGTTTTTTTCTTGCATAAATAAATCGCGTTAGCGAAGCGGTAGCGACGAAGGAGCGTCAGCGCGGCAGTCTAGGGGAACCTAAAACCCGATATTCGGGGCTAATTCTTTCTTCTGTTCCCTGTTCCCTGTTCCCTGT
>CAXTSI010000559.1:0-5448 GCA_964246695.1 uncultured bacterium | reverse complement strand
AAGAGTTCCCTGTTAAGAGTTCCCTGTTAAGAGTTCCCTGTTAAGAGTTCCCTGTGATATCTGGCATTGACAAATAACTATTGACTACTGACTATTAACTATTGACTATTGAATATTGACTATGAAATTACTGATTAGCAACGATGACGGGATTTTTGCCCTAGGTATACGTACTCTAGCCAACACTTTAGCTGAAGCAGGTCATGATGTGAGTGTAGTTTGCCCAGATCGAGAACGATCTGCAACTGGGCATGGACTAACACTGCACCAACCAATTCGCGCTGAAATTGTCGAATCGGTTTTTCATCCTGCTATCAAAGCTTGGGCTTGCGATGGCACTCCCTCTGACTGTGTAAAATTGGCACTGTGGGCTTTGCTAGAGTCTCCGCCCGATCTAGTGCTTGCTGGCATTAACCAAGGTGCTAATTTGGGAACCGAAATTCTTTATTCTGGTACTGTTTCTGCGGCAATGGAAGGCTTAATTGAAGGCATTCCTAGTGTGGCACTGAGTCTGACCAGTTTCTCCTATAAGGACTTTCAACCTGCTGCTAACTTTGCCAAAAATCTCGTGGCGCAATTAGCCCAAAAACCTTTACCAGATCTGATGTTACTTAATATTAACATTCCGGCTGTCGAGTGGTCAGAAATTGCCGGAGTCACTCTCACCCGTCAAGGAGTGCGGCGCTATGTTGATGTTTTTGACAAGCGAATCGATCCGCGTGGTAAAACCTACTACTGGTTAACAGGAGAAGTTCTAGAAGATGCGGAACCACCTATAAGTTTAAATTTGCCTCAAGATTTACCCCTTGACATACATGTTATCCGGAAAAACTTGATCAGCATCACACCATTGCAATACAATCTCACTTATGCAACTGGACTGAAGCACTTGTCTAACTGGGAATTTAAGTTTCCGTGAACCATTCTCTTTACGAGTAAAAGCTATTAGCGGTCAGCGGTCAGCTATCAGCGATCCAATGCTGACTGCTGATGGCTGATAGCTACTTACAGTAATATGAGCTTTAAATGCATCACGAGAAAATTTAGGTTATAACGTAGGAGCAACGTTAAAGTTAACCCGTACTAAGACGCTGAGAAACCTTAAGGTAGTTTTTTGGAGTGCCTGACTCATATTTAGTAAAACTAGCCTCAAAAAGAGTATGCTGTTTTACCAATAAATACCCCTCTACTAAAATTGGTGAGACAGCATAAACTTAGCAGTACAAGTAGAAATTTTTGTATTGATCGCCCAATCAGTCCAGCAAGCAACACCCATGTTTAGGTTAGAGAACCAATTTACCGTGCATTTTTGGGGCGTTCGCGGCAGTATACCCTGTCCGGGACCACACACCGTCCGTTATGGCGGTAATACCCCTTGTGTTGAAATGCAAGTGGGCGGCAAACGCTTAGTTTTCGATGGTGGCACAGGACTGCATGTTTTAGGGCAATCTTTGTTGCCCAAAATGCCGGTAGAAGCTCATATCTTCTTCACCCACTCCCACTGGGATCATATGCAAGGGTTTCCCTTCTTTACACCTGGGTTTGTTAAGGGAAATACTTTTCATATTTACGGCGCGATCGCACCTGATGGTTCTACCGTAGAACAACGCCTGAATGACCAGATGCTGCATCCGAATTTTCCCGTACCCTTGCAGATTATGCAAGCCAATTTAGATTTCTACAACGTCAAACCAGGGCAACCTATACACCTGAATGACATTACCGTAGAAACCGCACCGCTGAACCATCCGGGGGAAGCCGTAGGATACCGAGTTAACTGGCGTGGCGGCGCGGCTGCGTACATTACCGATACTGAACATTTTCCTGACAGGTTGGATGAAAATGTTTTGCGGCTGTCTCGTGACGCCGATATCCTCATCTACGATTCCACCTATACCAATGAGGAATATCATTTGCCAAGCAAACCTAAAATCGGTTGGGGACATTCTACATGGCAAGAAGCGGTGAAGGTAGCCCTCGCGGCTTCGGTCAAAACTCTGGTGATTTTCCACCACGACCCATCCCACGACGATGAGTTTTTAGATCGTGTAGGAGAAGAAGTGGTGAAGAAATTTCCAGGTGCGATCATGGCACGAGAAGGAATGGTCCTCCAAGTTCCCCTAGAAGTTTCGTTATCAGAATCTTTTCCTGTTAGCAAGTTTTCTGTATAAAGGTTGCAGTCGGAGCAATTTTAAATTTTAGATTAGATTGGTGATTAAGAGCTGTCAGCAGGATGAGGAAAATGAGGGAGATGAGGGAGATGAGGGAGATGAGGGAGATGAGGGAGATGAGATAGACAATTTAACCTCCTCATCTCTGTCTCCCCCTCCTCTTGTGGGCTGATAGTTTAACAAACCTCAAATCCCAGAATTGACGTGCTGCTAAATCTGTCTCAAAATGGGTGTTCTGTGTGGGTTAGTTCTTCGACTGAATTGGTTCTTACGCCAACTGTTGTTGCTCTTGGCAAATTTGACGGTGTACATCGTGGTCATCAACAGGTGATTCAACCTATTCTGAAAGCAGTAAGTGAGGAAGGAACACAAACACCAGGAGAAGATCGGGGAGCAACATATTCCCCATCCTCAAGAGATCTTTCACTTTCTTCAGGATACACTTACTCAACGGTTGTCACTTTTAATCCCCATCCACAAGAGTTTTTTACAGGGGAACCCCGTAGTTTGTTAACACCACTGGATGAAAAAATTCAACAGTTGCGATCGCTTGGGGTAGAACAACTGGTACTACTACCTTTCGACAAAGAATTAGCGGCTTTGACTCCCGAACAGTTTGTCGAAAAGATTCTGGTACAACAACTGCAATGTCAAAAAATTAGCGTCGGGCAAGATTTTCGTTTTGGTAGCAAGCGCAGTGGTACCGCCACCGATTTACAATTGCTTGGTGCTAAGTACGACATCCCCGTGACTATCGTTCCCTTACAAATTTGTACAGGTGGCTTGTCAACAGACAGTACATGCGAACGGATCAGTACTTCACTAATCCGCCAATATCTTGAACTTGGCGACATCCAACAGGCAAACCACCTGCTAGGACGCCCCTACACCCTCGTAGGTCCTGTCATTAAAGGTCAACAATTGGGTAGAACTATCGGCTTTCCCACCGCCAACCTGCAACTGCCAAAACAAAAGTTTTTGCCTCGGTTTGGTGTCTATGCTGTTCGTGTCAAGAGTTTAGGTGAGGTATCAGATGCTGCTTCTTTTGACTGCTGGGGAGTGATGAACATCGGCAACCGTCCAACAGTAAATGGTATCCATCCGACTGTGGAAGTACATTTACTAGATTGGTCTGGTGATTTGTATTGCAAGAAGCTGACTGTGTACTTAGAAAAATTTTTGCGACCCGAACAAAAATTTCCTTCTTTAGAAGCCTTGAAGACACAAATTCAACTTGATTGCGCTGCTGCAAGAGCTTTTTTTACTGCGGAGTGCTAAGTGCGAAGTGCTAAGTGGGAATACTAGTGAAGGAACTGGTTAGTAGTTAGTAGTTAGTAGTTAGTAGTTAGTAGTTAGTAGTAATTCTTAACAACTATCCACTATCCACTATCCACTATCCACTATCCACTAACAACTAACAACTCACTAATTCATGAGAGAAAAAATTGACGCTCTGACACAAAATTTGGCTCTTACCATTGTTGGTAAAACCGAAGCAATACGCTTAGTGCTAGTTGCCCTGCTAGCTGGTGGTCATGCCTTGTTAGAAGATGTTCCTGGGGTTGGCAAAACCCTTCTTGCCAAATCACTCGCTCGTTCTATTGAGGGGAAGTTTCAACGGCTACAATGTACCCCCGATTTACTACCGACTGACATCACCGGCACTAATATCTGGAACCCAAAAAGCGGTGAATTTAACTTTCTTTCCGGTCCTGTATTTGCCAATGTGCTGCTAGCCGATGAAATCAACCGCGCCACACCCCGTACCCAGTCAGCTTTGCTAGAAGTTATGGAAGAGCAACAGGTAACAGTAGATGGTGTCTCTCGTGCCGTTCCCACGCCCTTCTTTGTCATTGCTACCCAGAACCCCATCGAATACCAAGGTACTTTTCCTTTGCCAGAAGCGCAGTTGGACCGATTTATGTTGTCGTTGAGCTTAGGTTATCCAAGTGAAGCAGAAGAACTACAAATGTTACAACGTCAAGAGAAACCCGGTTTCTCTAAGAAACCGGGTTTCTTGGATTTGGAACCTTGTATTACCTTAGAACAAGTACAGCAATTGCGCCACATCTGCTTTAAGGTAAGAGTGGAAACCGAATTGCAACAGTACATCCTCGACTTAGTGCGGGCAACAAGGCAGGATGAGGAAATCACTCTTGGTGTTAGTCCTCGGGGTACTATGGCATTACAACGAGCAACCCAAGCCCTAGCTTTTCTTTTAGGGCGTGATTACGCCATTCCCGATGATGTAAAATTTCTTGCTCCTCATGTTCTTTGCCATCGCCTCATCCCAGCAGGAGGACGCAGGGCTAGAACTGCTGTCGAGAGATTGTTGCGATCGGTGCCAATTCCATAATTCGGGAATGGCTAATGGCTAATGGCTAATGGAAGACTGGCTTTTAACAATTAGCCCTTCGGGTTCGCCATAAAGCTTGGTGCAGAAGCGATGAGGGAAACACTCGTGTCGGCGCGCTGCTTCACCAGTTGCCAGGGCGCGGGAAACCCGCCGATGACTCACTGGACTCACAATTAGCAATTAGCAATTAGCCCTTCGGGTGACGCTCGTTCCTCGCTAACGCTTCGCTAACGCCAGTTCCCTACGGCGGGAAACCCGCCTTCAGGACTGGACTCACAATTAGCAATTAGCAATTAGCAATTAGCAATTAGCCATTCCCCACTCCCCCAAACAGGTGTATGTCAAATATTGATAACCGCAAGTTCCGCGATCGGCAACTAAGGCGAAAGCCCATTGGTTTACTATTAGTAATTTTAGCTTGGAGTCTGGCTATGGGCTGGATAGTAGCCTTGGCAACTAATGCCCAAAGTGCTACTCCCCCGAACCAAATTGGTACTGTTGATATAGTGCCTGCACAGTACCAGTTGGGACAACAACTGTATTTAGAAAACTGCTCCACTTGTCACATCGCCTTACCACCATCTGTTTTGCCCAACCAAACTTGGAAAAACCTCCTACAAGACTCGCAGCACTACGGTGTGCAGATCAAGCCTTTAATTGATCCGCCGCGCATTCTGGTGTGGAAGTATCTTGCGGCTTTCTCTCGTCCCCTCCAGCAAGAGGAAGAAACACCTTACCGCGTCAACAGTTCGCGCTATTTCAAAGCTTTGCATCCTAAAGTCAAGTTGCCAAGCCCTGTACAGATTGGCAGCTGTGTCAGCTGTCATCCCAGCGCCGCCGAATTCAATTTCCGTCGTCTGACGACAGAGTGGGAGAATTCGCAGTGAGAGGGGAGTGGGGAATGGGGAGTAGGGAGTAGGG
>CAXTSI010000558.1:0-5478 GCA_964246695.1 uncultured bacterium | reverse complement strand
TAATTGCTAATTGCTAATTGCTAATTGCTAATTGCTAATTGCTAATTGCTAATTTTTACTATTAGCCATTAGGCATTAGCTATTAGCTATTATCAAATCTCAAGCCTTAACGGCAATTTGTTTGTAAACAGACAAAGCCTGAGCAACACATTGATCCATGTTGTAATACTTGTACGTTGCTAGCCGTCCGACAAAATACACATCTGGCGTTGCATCAGCCAGCGCTTTGTATTTCTTGTAAATTTCCTGATTTTCCGGACGCGGTACAGGGTAATAAGGATCTCCCTCAGCAAGGGGAAACTCATAAACGATGCTAGTTTTGGCATGTTCCTGTCCAGTCAGGTACTTAAACTCCGTAACACGGGTATACAGGTGTTCGTTGGGATAGTTGATGACCGGTGCTGTCTGAAACACGGAAGTGTTATGCGTTTCGTGCTTGAAATCAAGCGAACGATATGGAAGTTTGCCGTAGCGATAATCAAAGAACTCATCAACCGGACCAGTGTAAACCATTTGCCGGCAAGGTATTGCCTGTTCGATTTCCTGGTAATCGGTGTTGAGCATCACCTTAATGTTGGGGTGTGCCAACATGTTCGAGAACATGCGGGTAAAACCGTGCAGGGGCATTGCCTGGTAAGTATCCGTGAAATATCGGTTGTCGCGATTGGTGCGGGTGGGAATCCGGGCAATTACTGATTTGTCAAGTTCTGATGGGTCGAGTCCCCATTGCTTGCGAGTGTAGCCCCGGAAGAACTTTTCATACAGTTCTCGACCGACTTTACTTACCACCACATCTTCTGAGGTGCGGATGGATTCTTTCGGTTCAGCAACTGAATTGAAGAACTCCTCTACCTGAAATGAATTGAGGTTCATTCCATAGAGTTTGTTGATGGTGTCTAGGTTGATAGGGATCGGAACAAGTTGTCCGTCTACGCTAGCTAGGACGCGATGTTCGTAAGACCGCCACTGAGTGAAGCGCGAGAGGTATTCAAAGACTTCGCGGGAGTTGGTGTGAAAAATGTGGGGACCGTATTTGTGTACGAGAATGCCACGATCGTCGTAATGATCGTAGGCATTACCGCCAATGTGCGATCGCTTGTCTACAACCAGTACTTTCAAGCCAGACTCATTTGCCAATCGTTCCGCGATCACGCTCCCAGAAAACCCAGCGCCGACAATCAAGTAGTCGAATACGAAGTCTTTATTAATGATGCTTGGCGCTTTAGGGGCGATCGCGCCCTTTGAGTTATAGCCGTTTTCTTCCGAGTCGAATACACCTTTGGTCACCGAATGTGGTATTGTATTTAAACTCGACTCTGTTGTTGTGTATAAATCCTTGTCAGGAATTGAAGCGATCAGCTTCATCATCGATGCCCAAGTGCGATCCCAAGAAATCTGCTCCAAAAAGGCATCGACTCGGCTCAACCACCCCGACGCTTGAGTGTCTTCTTGCATAGCTTTTTCTGCGGCGGCGACGAACTCAGAAACTGTATCTGCAATGCGCACCAGCTTCAAGTCTCCGTAGGGTCGCACGACATCCCGAATCGAGGTAGATACAACAGGCTTACCGGCGGCAAGATACTCTGGAGTCTTAGTTGGGCTAATAAAGCGCGTCGCTTCGTTCCGTGCGAAGGGTAGCATCGTCAAGTTCCACCCCGCCAAATATGCTGGTAGCTGTTGATAGTCTTTAGCACCCAGATAATGAATATTCTCGCGCTGTGGCAGAGTTGCTGGATCGATTTTCACAACGGGTCCAATCATTACCAAATGCCAGTCTGGTCGCGCATCGGCAATACCGCCCAGCAGTTCGATATCCATCCGTTCGTCAATGACGCCAACGAACCCAAGGCGCGGGTGAGGAATATTCGCTTGATCTGCTGGTTCTGACCTCTCCCCCAACCCCTCCCCTGCTAGGGGAGGGGAGAAAAGCTCCCCCTTCCCTTGTAGGGAAGGGGGTTGGGGGGTTAGGTTTCTCGCTTGTGCAAAGTGCTCTACATCTACACTACTAGGAAATGCATAGACGTTTGGATGTTGGTTTACCTTACTTTCGTAAAGGCTTTGTCCTCCTGTAAACACCAAGTCTGCACGGCGGAATAGTTCGGCTTCGTAGTTCTTTAAAGTGGGTGACGCTCCCTTGAATGCAGACAACTCATCCATACAATCGTACACGATTACTTGGGGTTGCAAGTGGCGTGTAAAAGCGATCGCCATTGGTGTGTAATACCAACAAATGTACTTGCGGATGTTATTCTCTGCAAACAAACTATCAATAAGTTTTTGTAGATCTGCGTTTACTGCTTCCTCACTCAGACCTTGTGGTAGATGTGGAACAACAACGACTACTCCATTATTCTCAAGGCTTACATTTAACCGCCCCACTGGTTCTTGGCTGAAGATTGGCTCTTCGATAAAGAACACCCGACGATGAACTTCAACACAGCGACTTAGAAGATGTTGCGGTCTTTGATAGACGAAATTCCAACGCAAATGAGAGAGACAAACTATATCAGGCGTGTCTGTCAAGACCTTTATTGCTTGAAAGCTTTTGTTGAATGAGGATAACTTTACATCACTTAGATTCAGCGACACAATATTGCTAGCACCGTTGTTTTCTATTTGAGCTTTTTCGCTTGACATAGATGACCCAATATTTTATAATTTTGATTACCATACCGTTTACAAATGCTCTACAAAATAAATAAACAAGCCTACTATTACTTGGATATTTTTTAGTGAGTAGACCCAGTAATGATTTTGCATAGCAACTGGTAAACGTCAAACTTTAATCAGTATTAAAGGCACGATACCTTTTAAGTATTTCTGCAATCTTCTACTAGAAGGAACAGATTTTGATATACCCAAAGAATTGTTTTTATAATTAGTTATCTTGTAAGGGTTTATACAAAAAGTCAATTAACGAAAGCGTGTGTAATAATTAGTACATTTTATTTAAGTAAGCCGACATAAATAAATGAAAGTTTGTAGTAAGCGCTGTCTTCGCTCGAGAGCGCTTACTACGAGCCAATTTTATTAACTTTACTTTTCTTTACATAGTTAGGTTTTTGAGCGCCGACTTACTTAGTTAAGATAATTTACTTACCGTTCACCTATGTAGAGACGCGACCGATCGCGTCTCTACTAAAATTCCCACCAATAAGCCTTAACTGAACCGTATTGCATTTTAATTGACTTGTCTTGACACAAAGGAGAGAACGCTCTTACCAGAGATGAATCTAACTGATATCTAAGGGTGATAATTTTTTCCAATACCTTGACTCCCACCTTCTTTGATGTAGCGATAAAACTCAATTTGTGTCACTTTCCTTCTAGAGGATTCCTATTTGATTTTTGAAATATACGTTGGGTGGGCATTGCCCATAATATCCGGGTTTTGGTGGGCAATGCCCACCCTACACTACGGATATATTTTTCACGAGCTTCTGCACTGATTCCTATACTTGTTACTAAAAAAACTGGAAGTTGCACACATTTGCTTCGAGAGTTAGTACTTCTATTTTTTAACACTTTTATTTATTAGACATCTCCAGAAATGATGTTGGGGTGCTCCTGTAAGAACACCCCAACATAAAGTTTTAACGAACGCATAATTTTCACTCCATGTCTATTAGTCATTTTTTTATTTATCTAGAAAAATGTAGGTAAATAATACCGTTGAACAGTTTCAGTGTCTCTAATATCAAGTCAGTTTAATAAAGGAATCAAAAGTGCGATCGCAAAGAAGTAACGAAGTGAAGCGTAGACTCACATGGGGGCTTTAAGGGAGAGTAGCAATCGCAGGCGTTCGCAGATTGCTTCACGAAGCGCTTCGCTTGTTTGGCAGTTGCCGAATGTTCAAACTCGATCGCATTAATACTTTAACGGGGCGATCGCCACGTTCTAGGCTTGATATAAGTCTTTAGTTGACACCAATGTCCTGCAGTATATTGACACACACCGGGGAACGTAGGTTATGACTGAGCAAGGAAAGTTGCGATCGTTAAGTCTACCATCAAAATCAATCATTAACTCGATCGTGACTTTTACTGCATCAAAGTAAAAAATACTGATAATCGGAAAAATATGTGTCATACACTACACACTACCATTTTCTTGTGATATCTTGAACCAGAACAGGGAAAATCTATCATGTGGTAGTTGACAAATGACCGCAAATCTATTTGATGCCAATTTTTATGCTGCTGCAAATTCAGACTTAGCAGCAGCTGGTATAACGACAAGTGCACAATTGCTTTCACACTTCCAAGCCTATGGTTTGAATGAAGGACGCGCCTTCTCACAGTTTGCCGATCTCAGCTTCTATCGCGCCAGCAATAGTGACCTAGCTGGGTTGAACAATAAACAACTGTTCGATCATCTGCAAACCTACGGTGTTAAAGAAAATCGTCACTTCTCACAGTTTGTTGACCTGGATTACTATCGGTCAGCCAACTCAGACCTGACCAACTTCAATAGTGAGCAAGCTCTACAGCATCTGCAAACCTACGGTGTTAAAGAAAATCGTCACTTCTCACAGTTTGTTGACCTGGATTACTATCGGTCAGCCAACTCAGACCTGACCAACTTCAATAGTCAGCAAGCCCTACAGCACCTAGAAACATACGGT
Source organism: uncultured bacterium (assembly GCA_964246695.1). Lineage (GTDB taxonomy): Bacteria > Cyanobacteriota > Cyanobacteriia > Cyanobacteriales > Nostocaceae > Stigonema. Next base: position 854 of record CAXTSI010000558.1, on the reverse strand, counting down.
CTTAAGGAGGGACGGCAGTTTTCTCAAATAGTTGACCTCAACTACTACCGTGCTGCCAGCAGTGACTTAGCTAAATTCAACAATGCTCAAGCTTTACAGCACTTAGAAACTTATGGTCTTAACGAGGGACGCGAGTTTTCCCCAGTTTTTAGTACCAATTACTACAAATCTCATAACGATGACTTGAAAGCAGGAAAACTGACCAACAGCCAACTGCTGAATCACTTTCTCACTTATGGTTTAAACGAAGGACGTGCGTCTTCACCTGTGTTTGATGTTAGTTACTACAAATCTCATAACGATGACTTGAAAGCAGGCAAACTGACCAACAGCCTACTGCTGAATCACTTTCTCACTTATGGTTTGAAGGAAGGGCGAGGCTCATCAGCAACTTTCAATGTCAGCTACTACTTATCACATAACTCTGACTTACAAGGAGCTAAGTACACCGGCACTCAAGCTTTAAACCATTTTCTCCTCTATGGTCAAAAAGAGGGACGCCCAAGTATTGACAACAGTGGCACTACACAAACAGGTACAGGCACGACACCACCAACAGGCGGTAGTACTGGCACGACACCACCGACAGGCGGTGGTACTGGCACGACACCACCGACAGGCGGTGGTACTGGCACAACACCACCGACAGGCGGTGGTAGTACTGGCACGACACCACCGACAGGCGGTGGTAGTACAGGCACAACACCACCGACAGGTGGTACAGGCACGACACCACCGACAGGCGGTGGTAGTACAGGCACGACACCACCGACAGGCGGTGGTAGTACAGGCACAACACCACCGACAGGTGGTACAGGCACGACACCACCGACAGGCGGTGGTAGTACAGGCAC
>CAXTSI010000557.1:0-5502 GCA_964246695.1 uncultured bacterium | reverse complement strand
CCTAAACTCCACGAATATGGTGTTTTCTCATGAATCATTTAGGATTGCTATATAAGTAATACTTATTAATCTGAGTGAAGCGATCGAGTAGAACAATTAATTTCTACTTGACCGCAAGAAAGGAATAAAAAACTAAAAAGTTTTTTGATTCGCTATTTCAATGAACGAAAAGTACACGGGTTATAAGTCTTGTCCAGCGACAATTTCTTTTTGGATAGAGCTAATTTGTGCAGCTAATTCTTGCCGAGTAGAAGCCTTAAGTAGGTATCGGAAAACAAACCAAGTTACGTAACCAATTCCAATCAACTCAAAAACTAGGTGTACCTGCGGAAGATCATTTATTGCATCTAATACAGCCAGCACTATCTTAACTGTAACAATCGCTGCAATAATTAAAGCAATACTGATAATCGCCTGCTTGTATTCGTTGAAAAATCTACCTAAGTATTCAGGCAATTTCTCCAAAAAATCCGAAATTTGTCCGGCTACTTGCTGCCATTGGGGTAATGGTTCATGAGCAGGTGGTAGCAATGGCTGAGTTCCAAATGTTGAACCTTCAAGTGCTGCGATCGGCTCGGTTGATGTTACATCAGCGGGTTTCGATTGTTGTACTTCGCTTTCCATTGACTTGTTTAATTATGAATGTGTTTTAATAGTCATTGACAGAATAATTACTAATTCGTAATTCGTAATTCGTAATTAAAGGTACTTGCGAAGTAATTAATGGAAAAAACAAATTTTTTCCTTGTTTCTTGCAAACGGCGTGACGAGGCTCCCTAAATAATTACGAATTACGAATTATAAATTACGAATTATTTTGACTAATGACTAATGTCCGGACGGCTTTAAAAAGATCTAGTTTTCGCGCTCTGAATTGCGATCGCGCCTTTTCACCGCCCCTACTTAACAACTTTTGCGTTCACAACCACACTTTTAACGCCTTTGATTTTTTTGGCTTCAGGTGCAATTTTAGCAAGCTGATCCTGATTGGTCACAGTTCCCCCTACAGTGACCTTACCATCTTTTGTAGCTTCAACTGTTAAATGACCGTTGGGGATGTTAGCCTCTAACTTAGAGCGAACTTCACTTGCAAGCGCACTCTCAGATCTGTTAGCAGCTTTTCCGTCATTAAATGTATTATTCCGCTGTTCATTGGCGCGAATATCTTGATTGAGTTGGTTTTTGCGAATATCGCTCTGAGCATCTTTTTGAGCTGCCTGGGTTGCTTGTACGGCTGGTGTTTCAGATGGAGCTGCTGTAGGATTGTCTGGTGCTGACGAACTGGTTTTAGCTGTATTATTTTCACAAGCGGCGGCACTAAATACCAAAAGGCAACTAATTACGAAAGAGGTTAGCTTTTTCATGAGTTTGATTCTCGCTCTTGATTGTGGTGAAAATGGTGGTGTAGTGAGGAGCAAGTTTTTTTATTTAAATCTATTGTTCTTTGTTTGTCTATCCCCAGACTCATAGTCTGAGGAATGCTTGGTCAACAAGCTTTTATACCGTTTCATCCCGGCGGTCAATGATGATCACAGCCGGATCGTCGCTATTAATGCCCGTCGAGTAATTGGTGCTTGGGGTATTAACAACTGGTGTTTCTTGACGAACACCATTACCAGCAGCATCAAAGATGTCAAAATCTTCAATGCTGTGACGTTTGAGAATCGTTTCAGCACGACGAAGTTCGTCATCTGTACCATCAACGATCACCAAATAGTCGCCTCTGTTAATGCGATCGTTATAAGCCCGTGCATTGGCTTCTGGAATTCCTAAGCCAACCAGTCCACCAGTTAAACCGCCTGCTGCTGCACCAATCGCACCCCCAGTTGCTGCTGTCGCCAAAGCAGTTGCGATCGCACCGCCTGCAATTACAGGACCCACTCCCGGAATTGCTAAGGCGCCAAGACCAACCAACAAGCCTCCTAGACCGCCTAATGCGCCGCCTGTAACTGCTCCTGCTGTTGCACTCGAGCCTGCTTTATTCCCCACACCGGTTTGCGTATTCACACCACCCACAGGGTTGTTGCGATCGCCATCTTTGGCAATCAGCGATACTTGGCTCATCGAAAAACCAGCATCTCGCAGTTCGGTGAGTGCTGATTCTGCATCTTGACGGTGAGAGAATACTCCAATTGCCCGTCTTGCTCTTTGCATCGAAGTTGGAGTCGTTGTCGTTGAGGTGAGTTGATCTGTTGTCCTTGCGGTATTGGGTTGGTCAAAGATGTCAAAATCTTGAATGCTGTGACGTTTGAGAATCGTTTCAGCACGACGAAGTTCGTCATCTGTACCATCAACGATCACCAAATAGTCGCCTCTGTTAATGCGATCGTTATAAGCCCGTGCATTGGCTTCTGGAATTCCTAAGCCAACCAGTCCACCAGTTAAACCGCCTGCTGCTGCACCAATCGCACCCCCAGTTGCTGCTGTCGCCAAAGCAGTTGCGATCGCACCGCCTGCAATTACAGGACCCACTCCCGGAATTGCTAAGGCGCCAAGACCAACCAACAAGCCTCCTAGACCGCCTAATGCGCCGCCTGTAACTGCTCCTGCTGTTGCACTCGAGCCTGCTTTATTCCCCACACCGGTTTGCGTATTCACACCACCCACAGGGTTGTTGCGATCGCCATCTTTGGCAATCAGCGATACTTGGCTCATCGAAAAACCAGCATCTCGCAGTTCGGTGAGTGCTGATTCTGCATCTTGACGGTGAGAGAATACTCCAATTGCCCGTCTTGCTCTTTGCATCGAAGTTGGAGTCTTTGAGGTGACTACAGGAGTCGTTGAGGTGACATAATCTGTTTCTGTTGTTCGATTTGCGGTATTGGGTTGGTCATAAATAGCAAAGTCTTCAATTCCCCGACGTTTGAGAATTGCTTCTGCTCTGGCAATTTCCGCTTCTGTGCCATCTACGATCGCTAAGTAGTGTCCGCGCTCTACTCGTTCGTTGTAAGCTCTGGCTTGCTCTTCGGGAATTCCCAAACCAAGCAATCCCCCAACCAAACTACCCGCCACTGCACCAATACCAGCTCCTGCTAAAGTTGTAGCAAGGGCAGTTGCCGTTGCGCCTGCAAGCATGATTGGACCGATTCCAGGAATTGCTAAAGCGCCAAGACCTACTAATAAGCCAGTCAAGCCGCCTAAAGTACCGCCGGAAAGTGCTCCAACTGTAGCACCTTCGTCAGCTTTATTGCCAACCCGCTCCTGTACTTCAGTACCTGCAATGTCATCTTTGTTGTCTGGGTTCTGTGCAATCACAGAGACTCTATCCATTGGAAAGCCTGAGTCTCTTAATTCATGTAGTGCGTCTTCAACATCCCGACGATTAGAAAATACGCCGACACCACGTCTATTACTATTTACACCCACAACCATTTTTAAGTCCTCCAACAATAATCACTTATTCCCAAAAATACTTATTACCAAATTTATCTCGGTCGCTGAATCTAATTATCCATTTTTTTATTAATCTTTCATCAATCTGTTGGAGTAAATTTTAATCTATCGGAAGTCATAGGTAAATATAGGAATAATCAAAATCATTGTTAATTTAGATTAAAAAAAATTTTAGCAAACTCTCTTGATTAAACCTAAATTATTCAGGAAGGAGCGCAAAAGTTGCCAAAAAGCTTAATTTCTCGAACCGCCAATAATTTGTTGAGTGTGCGTAAGTCCTAATTATTGCTTAAAAAGCATATTACTAAGAAATTTATTGCATAATCACATTATGTTCATACTCTCACATAGTGATTAAAGTTCTATATCTGATAACATTGCCCACCCAATATACGCCTTTAAAGCAGCAAACTAGGAAGTGCGGAATTTATGAGAACTTGTTTATTAAACACTACTAGTACATGACGGCGGAAATAACGCTACCATCTCAAACAGCCAAAACCCTTGTATTTCAAGCTTTTAGATTGCTTCGCAACGCGAGGCAGCTTCTCAACTCCAGTGGTCGCCGCTGCGCGAACGAGACGAGTAGCGCACTCGTGCGTCGCTACCGCAACCAGAGGCGCGAACGCGATTTTTAATTTTTAATTTTTAATTCCGCAAAGCGGTACTAGCCTTAAGGATTAATAATCTGCAATGAATAAAAAACTAAAATTGTCAACACAAATTTAATATAAAGTTTTATTAAGAAAATGAAATTCAGTGTTTAAGTAAAGTTTAATTATACATTAATGCCATTCTAAATACTGAGGCGGCAAAAATGTATGAGCATAAAGGACGCTCAGGTTTGCTTTTCACTCTTGCCATTGTAATTACTGGAGCAACTCTTTTAGCTGGAGTGGCAATTTATGTAGGGCTGAAAAGTGCAGAAACGCCACCTGCATCAACGGATACACCGATAGCACCATTATCGCAAGTACCGATAGAGACATCAGTTCCCCAACAAAACGAACCAGGGAAAAATCTTGGTGGTGTCAATTGGCAAGGAAGGAACTTGCACTTAATGAACCTGCGTAACGCTAATTTAGGCGGAGCGAATCTCAAGAATGCTGACTTAAGTGGTGCTGATTTAAGCCAAGCTAACTTAAGCGGTGCGAATCTTGACAAAGCGAATCTCAGCAATGCTAATCTAAGTAGTACCGACTTAAGAGGTGCCAATCTTAATAATGCCAACCTAGACGGAGCTAATTTGAATGGCACTCTCCTAGACGGTGCTAACCTCAGCGGCATAACTCTGCCAAAAAGAGGAAATTCGAGATGAAAAGCCACATTTTAGTCACAAGTGCATTTTTAACTACAGTTAGCTTGAGCCAGATTGCCCAAGCAGCAAATCCAGAACAAATAAGACAGTTACTGGCAAACAAACAATGTCAAAACTGTGACTTGACTGGCGCTGGTTTGGTGATGGCTGATTTAAGAAGTGCAAACTTAAGCGGAGCCAATCTTGCAGGTGCAAACCTCAGCCGTGCTAACTTAAGCGACGCTGATTTAAGGGGTGCAAACTTGAGCGGCACTGTTTTATTTGGTGTTAACCTGAGCGGTGCTAAACTTGGTGGGGCAACTATGTTGGGTGCTGACTTGAGAAATACTTATCTAGTTAATGCACAATTGACTGGTGTGAATATTAATGATGCTAACTTACAAGGCGCAGTTGGCATACCATTGCAAGTTGCTAAACCAGAAGAATTCTATGCCTGGGGTGTAGCAGAAGCCCAAAAAGGCAACCAACAGCAAGCAATTGACTATTTCAATCAAGCGATCGCCATTAAAACCGACTATGCAGGCGCTTATTTAGCTCGTGGTGTCGCCAGTTACCAATTATTTGACCGACAAAGTGCATTCCAAGATGCCCAGACTGCTGTAAAACTTTTTACATCTCAAAATGATAGCCCTGGACTGCAAACAGCACAAGCTTTTATTAAAGAACTGCAAACACCCGCCCAGAGCACAAAGGTAACTCCTGAGAAACCAAGTATGATGGACTTCTTCGGAAGTGTCGGCTCACTCTTGCTTCAGTTTTTGCCTTTTTAAGGGGAGTGGGGAGTGGGGAAT
>CAXTSI010000556.1:0-5538 GCA_964246695.1 uncultured bacterium | reverse complement strand
TTAGTTGTTAGTTGTTAGTTGTTAGTTGTTAGTTGTTAGTTGTTAGTTGGTAGTTAAACAATTAACCACTAACCACTAACCACTAACAAATTTCTATCTTCCCCATTGAAAAATTGCTGCTCCCCAGGAAAGTCCTGCACCAAAGCCGGATGCGACGATGATATTCCCTTGCTGAATTTTTCCTTGCTGTACAGCTTCATCGAGAGCAAGGGGGATAGAGGCGGCAGAGGTGTTACCGTAGTAGGCGAGATTACTGATAACTTTATGCTCTGGAATATTTAGGCGCGATCGCACAGCGTCGATAATGCGCTGATTGGCTTGATGCAATAGTAGCCAATCTATTTGGTCAACACTAAGGTTGGCGCAGAACAAAGCTTTGTCGATCACTTCTGGCACTTTTTGTACAGCAAAGCGATAGACTTCTTTGCCGTTCATAGTGATCGGCTGAAAGTTACCTTTACCGACATTTACACCCTGAATAAGGTCTGTAGGCTCAGGTGTGTAGGCAAGTTTGAGGTCGTTGTATAGAGTGCCATCGCTTTTGAGTTCAAATCCCAGCAAGCGATCGCGCGAGTTCGCCTGTAATACTACAGCACCGGCGCCATCGCCGAATAATACACAAGTGCCTCTGTCTTGCCAATCTACCCATCGGGAGAGGATATCTGCTCCTATTAGGAGTATACTTTCATAGGTTCCTGCCCTAATAAATTGGGCAGCGGTAACTAATCCAAAAACAAAACCGGAGCAGGCAGCTGTCAAGTCAAATGCTACAGCTTTGGTGGCTCCTAATTCAGCCTGAATCTGACAAGCACTGCCGAATAAGTCATCAGGGCTGGAAGTTGCTAATATAATCAGATCCAAGTCTTGTGGTGTTATTCCTGAGGCGGCGATCGCTTTTCTACTGGCGGCAGTAGCAAGCGCTGTTAAAGATTCACCAGATGCTGCCAACCGCCGTTGACGAATTCCTGTCCTTGCTGTTATCCACTCATCTGATGTATCAACTAGTTCAGTCAGCCCCTGGTTATCTAGGAAAGTTGCTGGTACTGCTGAGCCACTTCCTGTGATTGCTATCCCTAAATTTTGCACTCCTACATCTCCCAAGCTATCAGTTATTAGTTAGTGGTTAGTGGTTAGTGGTTAGTTGTTTGTTCTATAAGGATTCCTATTTGATTTTTGAAATACACGTAGGTAGGGCTATGCCCCACAGATCCGGGTTTTGGTGGGCATTGCCCACCCTACACTACTTAATATTTTTCACGCTCTTCCGCACGGATTCCGATAGTAGCCACTAACGACTAACCACTAACTACTAACGCTGAAAAATAACTGTTAACTGCTTTCGCGCTCTAGACTTTGATATTGATACTGAATTTGTTGCAGCACTTGGTTATCCACTGCTTCTTTTGCCATGCGAATTGCATTAAAAATGGAAGGTGCTTGGGAACTACCGTGGCTGATAATGCAAATTCCTGCCACACCTAGAAGTAAAGCCCCGCCGTGTTCCGCGTGATCTACCCGTTGCTTCAGCCGCTTGAGGTTTGGTTTTAACATTACCGTACCTAGTTGACCGCGCAATCCTTGGGGTAACTCTTCCCGGAGCATTTGCAGCAGTACTTCTCCGACTGCTTCGGCAAATTTTAACAACACATTGCCCACAAAGCCATCACATACAATTACATCAAAACGACCGGAAAGCACATCACGCCCTTCGGCATTGCCAATAAAAGAAATTTGAGAATTTTCACGCAGCATTTGGTGCGCACGGACGGCTGCATCATTGCCTTTGCTGTCTTCTTCACCAATATTCAATAAACCTACTTTAGGTTCTGGAGTACCCAAGACGTACTGGCTATAAACCGACCCCATGACAGCAAACTGCTCTAAAAATTTGGGGCGACAATCTACATTTGCGCCGACATCAAGTATCAGCACTGGCTTACTCGCTACTATTGTGGGAAATACCGCGCCAATTGCTGGGCGGTCAATTCCCGGCAGTCGTCCTAAACGGAGCAAAGCTGCTGCCATAGCTGCCCCAGAATGACCAGCAGAAACCACAGCATCTGCCCGACTTAGCTTCACCAAATCCATTGCTACGTTAATCGAAGCCTTAGGTTTGCGTCTGATGCCGCTTAAAGGCTCCTCGTCCATAGCGATCGCTTCCTCAGCAGGAACAATCTCTAAAAACCCCAAATTTGCTTTTGGGGGCAGTTGGCATTCAATTTTTTGGGGAGCTCCCACCAACAACACTTCCACACCCAATTCTTCCCGTGCCCGCAGTGCGCCAGCTACGATTTCACCGGGTGCGTGATCCCCTCCCATTGCATCAATTGCGATCCGTACGCCAGTCGATCCCATTGCTTAGAGCTTCTAGAAACCTTACAAATTTTACCAGATACCTATGTTGAAAGTAGTTGATTTCTAACTGACAACAGAGGTTTTGCCAAGCCCAACATAACACGAATCACTACCATAACTTGTTGATTAACTAGTGTCGGTACTGCAACAAACAACGATGACTGCCTAAAATTAAAAAAAATTGCCTGATTTAGACGCCCAGATTAGGAATATCTTGGATAGACACAAAAACGTAATTATATGAGATGCAACACTGGAAAACGTTGTCATCTGAGAATCTTGGCGTCTACTGATACTAAAATCAGGGTCATGCCCCTCACCACAAATTTATTGTCTACCCCACTTCCGCAAGTAAAGATCACCAGTTATCATTACTCAATGCTTAAGGGCATTGACTAGGTAACATATGATTACAAAAAAAAAGTAGCACATCCTACAGAGGAATGAAGCATGCTGGAAATATTTGGTTCAGGTTTGATTTCACTTTGGCTAGACATGGCTGGGGTACAGGTCAAGCCAATCGAAGCCTTAGATCTATTAACATGGCAAAGTAGCCCAGGCTTGGTTCTTGCCGCCGATCCAAATCCAGCTTGGGCTACCACAGTGCAACAATATCTGCAGGAACTGCAAACATTGAAATTAGTGGCTGTTAATCAAACCGAGAGTCAGGGAGTGTGGATGCAGTCGGGACCGATGCTGATGGCTAATCACCAAGGTACGACTCCTCTAAGCGCAGCCTCCTTAACCAAGATCGCCACGACGCTAGTTGCTTTAAAAAATTTGGGACCAGACCACCAGTTTCAGACTTTGGTAGGTGCTACAGGACCAGTACACAATGGGGTGTTGCAGGGCGACTTAGTGATTTCTGGCGGTGGCGATCCTTTATTTGTCTGGGAAGAAGCGATCGCCCTTGGTAATACTCTCAACCAAATGGGCATCAAGCAGGTCAAGGGGAATTTAGTCATTACTGGCACTTTCGCCGTAAATTTCCAACGCCATCCGTTACTAGCAGGTCAGTTACTCAAGCAAGCACTGAATTACACCACCTGGACTCGTCCTGCTACTTACCAATACTCGCTGATGCCTCATGGAACTCCCAAGCCTCAGGTTGTCATTACAGGGCAAGTGCAAGTAGCAATGATGACACCAAAACAAACCTTGCTGCTCCGTCACTATTCCTTACCACTCAAGCAACTCATCAAGGAGATGAACGTTTTTAGCAACAATGAGATGGCAGAAATGCTGGCAGAGTCGGTAGGAGGAGCAAGTGTAGTACAATCAACTGCAGCATCGCTTGCTAGTGTACCAGAGTCAGAAATTCAGTTAATCAATGGTTCAGGACTAGGACTACAAAATCGCATTTCCCCACGAGCTGTGTGTGCCATGTTAATGGCGATTCAACGAGAAGCATTTACCTATCAACTAGATGTGGCTGATTTGTTTCTGATGTCTGGGTTAGATCACCGAGGTACTATGCACGGCAGACACATCCCCCCTGCCACGGTCATCAAAACTGGGACTCTTAACGATGTCAGTGCTTTAGCTGGTGTAATGCCTACGCGCGATCGCGGTTTAGTCTGGTTTACGATCATTAACCGTGGTACAAATGTAGCTGGTTTCCGCACTGGACAAGACCAACTCTTGCAACGTCTTGTACAGCAACTTCAAATAGCACCCGAAGTTCCCAATGCTTTAACTCCTCACCCAAGCTTAAATACTTCACAAGAACTAGGTACAGTCAGTCGTAATGAAATTTTGTATAAAGGATAGTTGATAGTTGATAGTTGATAGTTGATAGTTGATAGTTGATAGTTGATAGTTGTCCTACTAACCACTATCCACTAACCACTAACAACTAACTATTAACCACTAACTATTTTGGAACAATCTGTGTAACTACCCTGCCTCCAGAATTACCACCATTAACGACAATAGTGTCTGCTTCTAAATTACCGGAGGCTTGTTGACCTGTAAAAGTTAATGGTGGGTTAACTTGGTGATAAACTACATTTCCATCGGCTGTAACTAAATGATTGTTAAGATACCAAGTCATAGTCTGAGAGTTGAGTGATTGACCGCGCTGTCCAACACCTTTGACGTTACCTGTTAAATAAACAGTTTTTTGCGCGATCTTCATTTCACCTTGATTTGCCGTCAAACGCACATTTTCAGCACGATGAAACACACGTACAGGAGTATTTGTCGTTACAGTTTCCGTGTTTAGGTTCCAGGTCATAGAGTTACTAGCTACTTGCATTGGCGGGTCTAGTAATTCTATCTGGGCATTCTTTTTAACGATAGCAATCTTAGTTTTTAAGTTGAGTTCAGCAGTATCTCCCTGACCACGGTCGGTAATTTGATTATTTGTGTAACGGTCAATTTTGACAGGGCGATCGCCTATGAGTTTTTCCGCTTTGATCTGCCAGATCAAATGCTCAGTTCGCATTTGCACTTGCGGGTCAGTAGAGTTGGCTACAACCTGACCTGAAAAGTCCATGCGCTGTTCGCGAGTTTTTACTCGTGCTTCCTGCGCTACCCCCTGCAGTTGTTTGTGGGTAACGTTGAGTTTGTCGCGGACAATTAACAAATCTTCTTTAGGTCGCCATTCCAATTCATTACCTCGCAATACAATACCATTGTGAGGGTCTGTGGCAATAATATTTCCCTTAAGAAACAGTTCCTTACCATCCTCCTTAATATCTGCTTGTTGTCCTTGTACTTGGTAAACTATTTTGCCATCTTGGTATAGTTCACCATATGGATTTTCAGCCTTACCAATTTGTTTTTCTTGGGTGTATTTTGCCTTTTTAGCTTTAACTTTCCAAATAGGTCTTCCCACTTCATCTGCCTGTTCTAAAGTGACATCAAAGAAATTCAAATTGCTGTCCACTTCTTGGGGAGATATACTCTTGACTCTTGATTTATTCCCCGTATGGGTTTGATTTCCACAGGCTACCAGCCCAAGTACTAAGCAAAGAGTTAAAGGTAGCAACAGGAGTGAGGAAGTAGGGGAAGATGAGGGAGTGGGGGGAGATGAGGGAGTGAGGGGAGATGAGGGAATTAATTTGTCTTCCCCTACTTCCCCTACTTCCCCTACTCCCTTCTCCCTACTCCCTACTCCCAATTCCCCAATACTATTAAAACCTACTGTAAAGGTCCTCTGCCCAAGGTTCGCCCCGGCGG
>CAXTSI010000555.1:0-5539 GCA_964246695.1 uncultured bacterium | reverse complement strand
ACTCCCCATTCCCCACTCCCCTTCCTCTTCTTAACCGTAGCGGTGATTGCTAATTTCGTAGCTTTGATTCTGACTGACTCGCGCAATGCTTGGGGGATGGCTATTTTTGCCTGTTTAGCTTACGCACTTTACCAAGGCTGGCGCATTCTTGTGGCAGGCGTCGCTACTGTGGCTGCTACTGTGCTTTTGGCGGCTTTTGCTCCCTCACCAGTCGCACTAATTTTTCGCAAGGTCGTTCCGGCTTTCTTTTGGGCGCGGCTTAACGATCAACTGTATCCCGATCGACCGGTAGCGTTACTTCGCAAAACTCAGTGGCAGTTTGCCTGGTCTTTGACTCAACAGCGTCCTTGGACTGGTTGGGGCTTACGCAATTTTAGTAATCTCTACGAAGCACAGATGCATGTTTGGTTGGGTCATCCTCACAACTTGTTTTTGATGCTATCTTCCGAAACTGGACTGCCAACTACTCTTTTATTTTGTGGCTTACTCAGTTGGATATTTATTGCGGGTGTTCAACTACTTTACAAGTCAAATGTAGATACAAAAGATAAATTAATACTTTTTAGTTATCTTTTGGTTTTTGTGGGTTTGGTGCTATTCAATACAGTAGACGTTAGTTTATACGATTTGCGGTTGAATTCGCTTTCGTGGTCGCTGTTCTCTGCTATTTCTGGAGTGGTGTATCGCTATAACCGACAGGAAAAGCTTGCGGATCATCAAAATTAGCCGTTTTGATAATTGCTAGAATTACGGAAATTAAGAACAGGCAGAAAATTTTTTCAGTGTATACACTGCTGTAACTAGCTTTTTAAGTTAATAAAATCACTATAGTCACATTTGTGATTGTGAGTGTGGATAATTCCACCATATTCACTGTTGCTGATTGTTGGGAAGGTGTAGGAATTCCCTTTTGGGTGTTTTCCTGCATGACGGGCATCTCTTGTAGATGCCCTTATTTATCTTTACAAAAAAAAGGGAACAGGGAACAGGGAACAGGGAACAGGGAATATGAAAACAAAAAACTACATAGGTGGGTTTAGAGCCGCACGAATGTGAAAGATGTTTTTCGTTCTGGCGCTTCGGCTCATATAAACCGCGCGGCATTTTTCGGGGGAAGCTTCCCCCTGGAGTTTAGACTAAGCAGCAAGAAATGGCTTAGCAGGGCTAAGTTTAGAATAGACTTACTTCAAAGATGAAAATATTTGGGATTAAGCAGATTTTGGTTGCTCTTTCCGGGGCTTTGTTGCAGTCTTTTTAACAAATGGATAACGGATTCTACGGATACGGGCTTTACCAGGTGTCCACCCAAGGGATTTTCCGCTCTTGTTTAGGTGCACAGGTAGGAGTGCCAATCGCCGCTAAAACTCCACCCAACGCTTATCGCCACTCGTCCAGGGGTCAATTTATCCATTGACGGATGCCAGGGGAGAGGATTATCAGCAACAATATCACGAGCTAACCATAACTCCCAAGTGATTAACGGCATTAAGTGACTCCAATGCTCACATTGTTCTGGAGTACCTAACTTAGGTACTGTCCAATGCAAACGTTGCTTGAGAAAGCGATACCAATGGTCAATCGTGAATCGACGCAAGTACAATCGCCAAACTTCGTCTAGTGGCGGCATTTGTTCCCCAAACCAAGCTAACCACAAAGGTTTTAATACGAACATGTTGCCATTCTCATCGAGACGTTCAACCCTCAGTAGCGACCGAAGAGCGTGTCGCTGCTTTGCGAAAATGCAAATTTTGCCACAGACTAACTCTGAGGAGTCCCAATTTTGGGTCATTTACTTCCAAGACAGACGCCGCCTCGCCCCACGTTGAAGGTTCATTGAGTTTAAATTGAACACCATGCTTCCGGGGACGACCCTTACCAGAGTAAGCATCTGGTGCGCCCCATAAACATAGATTTGAACGTAGCCTGACCAACCCGAAGGAGTTTAACCACCAGTTTCTCAACACCAAATACACCAACAAGGCAGTCAAGCGGCAGTGCGCTCACCTTATTATTGCTCTAGCACACATACCCACCAACACGAACATTTATGTGATAGTCAATACAGCTATGTGGCGAGGGAATACCTCAAGGACATGGGGGATTTGAGAAGTAAAAATATCCAGGCTCAAAGGTTATGAGTAATCTAGTTTTATTCCTTTAAAGTCAGAGAGGTTTTTATTAACATTTTCTAAATTAAAATATTCTGAGTTAAATCTCTTTCCTACCCATTCTTTTCTTTCTTTATACTCAGGATGAGATGGCTTTTTAAGAATCTTGAGAAGATCTGAATAGCCCCAACATCCACCACAATCTTCAGGTGGGCAAGCCCGTTTACCTGTAAGACACAATGGATACAATACATTTGGGTCAGGAGCTAGTATTTTTTCAACTAACCCCTTGTGTTCCCAATTATCCCCAAAGTCATAAGTATACAAAAACTCTAAATTTTCTACCGTCAATATTTCAGATAGTTTTATATTCTCATCTTCCCCACAAGAAAAGCTATGTAGATGGTAATTATCCCAACCCATTACTACTTGTATAATCTCATGTAAATTACTATCTATATGGCAGGGTTCTCGCTGCAATTCAGCTAAATAGAAGTGATGTGGTTCAAGAGTGGCTAAAAGTTGCAATAGATCGCAAACCACTTATAGCCGAAATACTGCTGTTAAAAAACCCAAATCTACCAGAAAATTATAATCATAATGTTCAGACTTCTGGTGGTGCGGATGAGGCTTACAATTATTGGTGCGATAACCATGACGTTTGGTTTGAGTGCGACGCTGCAATGGCATTATTGAGAAAAAAGACGACTCGAAAACTGATTGAAGAAGCAAAGCATAGATGTAGCTCATTTTGGGACGCGCAAACTTAAATACAGAAAATTACCGATATTATCCAGTATCCAGCTATCCTGATGAGAAAAATATAACCACATTTATTTACACATGAGATAATAGTAAATAAACCAAGCACACTATAAAACTGGAGAATAGATATATGCCCCATTATGTTTGTGATTTTACCGATGATAGTAATTGGCATAAAACACTCATAGGAAGTAAAAACCAGAACTTTTGATACTGAAGAGTCAGCAAAAGAATGGTTTAAAGCTCATTACCCAGGAGAAAAATTAGAGTTTACAGGGTTTCATAGAACTGAACGATATGCAACCAGTTGGGTTGATTGTAATGGCAAAAATATAGGCGAAATTACCAGACGTCCAAATGAGGGAGAAAAATACTTTACAATTCATAAATCATAATCATTACCATGATAATTGATGGCAATATAATTAAAGAACACGTTAAAAACCAATGCAGAAACTACCAAGAACAATTACTAAGTAAAGAAATTACCATAATTAGGTTTAATCCACCAGCAAATTTAAGAATTAATGAGAATTTAAGTGAGAGACAAAAAATTCTAAAAGTAAAAAAAGATTTCCGGACAAAAGATGGACAGAGACATTCACTGTGGTTGGTCTTATTGTTGGTGATAATGGGAACAATGAGCGGGTATGTTGGGTATCGTGCATGGGGAGATTTTGTCAAACGGCATCGTCGGGTCTTGCCAATCGAAATTTGGAATTCAAAGACATGGTGTACCCTCGTACTCAACAATCCGACTCCTTCCTGATGGGAGTAGATTTTGACAACCTTGCCGCAACGTTTAATCAGTGGGCAAAAAAGTACATTGATTTGGAGCCATTGGAGTGGTGTGGAATAGATGGTACTCGTATCAAAGGAACTGTTCAAGATTATAAACACGAGTATCATAATTTCGTCAGTATGGTCTCTGTGTTTGCTGAAAAAAGAGGGCTAGTTTTCGGTCTTGACAAACTAGAAAACTATTATGGTAGCGAAATTAGAACGGTTCAACACTTGGTGGCGGCGTTGGTAATCGTTGGTGTTGTTTTGAGCTTGGACGCTTTGCATTGCCAAAAAAAACTTCCAAGTTAATCATTGATAGTGGCAATGACTATGCGATCGCTGTTAAAGGAAATCAGAAAAATCGATCCTCGCCAGATCCAACACAACACAACTCATTCTAGACCGACGAGTCGGCATATTGCGACTGAACGGACTCGCGACCGAGTGACAACACGTACAGTAGAAGTTTTCAATGATTTAAACGGCATCTATTTACGAATGGGTTGGTTTGGAGTCATTGGTTAAAGTAGTTTGAACAGGTACTCGTGCGGTCGGTGCGTATCACCAAGTTGCCTACTACATCAGCAGCAAGAGTGCGTTCAGCAGTTGATTTTGCTCAAGGGATTCGGGGACAATGTTCCATTGAGAATCGCCTTCCGCAGCGTTAAAGATGTAGTTTTTCATGAAGACGTTTCCACCATACACATGGGTAATGCTCCTGCAAATCTATCAGTATTTTACGATCGCACTCAATATTCTCCGCCGAAATGGTTATTCCTCCATCACATCAGCCCATAGATTTATGTCCAATGATATTGACAAAATCCTTACCCTTGTGGAATGAAACAGCCCTGCCCTTAAAAAGGGGGGCTATGTCTCTTGAAACCCCCTTTTTAAGGGGGTCGCCGCAGGCGGGGGGAAAAGTCTTATCCGAACCGTATTGAGAGTTGGTAGTTCTTCTCTCATCTACAGGCGTTGGGGGTCTGTCTTAACCCATAGACTGTCCTTACTAAAATTTTATACTAACAACACGTACATTCCTTTGAAGAGCGATCGCCTGCTTTTAGTCTAAACTCCAGTTCCCCCGAAAAGATGCCTTGTCCTTGTTACAATCCCACGGATGGGTGGCGTGGGATATACTGTTCCCTGTTCCCTGTTCCCTGTTCCCTCTGAATGGCAGTAAGGTAAAGAAGGAATTTTTCAGTTTAGATCTCAGAACAATATGCTAGGATGTGCTTATTGAGACGAAGAATGCAAGGTAAGTAAAAAGCCAAGATAATTAATAACTACTTAACAGAAAGTCGTTAACTCTTATGCTCACAACAGCTGAATTTCTCCAGTACACCCAATGGTCGGGTATTGCCACTTTGGTAGTTGGTGTCTTGACAGTTTTGGGTTTTATTTTGAAATGGGGTATCCGTTTTCGGCTAGTGGGTGCAACTGGCTTTATGCTGGTAGTGACAACTGGTTTATTTGCTCTGTCTCTAGCACCCTTGTCTCGCACTGTCATCCCTGGTGCGGTGCGCTACAGCCGAGTTTATGACAATGGGGTAACACAAGCGGTGATTGCTATCCCACCCCAGATTTCGCCTTCACAATTAGAAGCAACTCTACGTCAAGCAGCCAGCGATCTGTATTCTTCTGGTCGCCTAGGTACACGAGAAGACAACCAGTTGACCATTCGTGCGCGTACAATTGTCCACCCGGAACCAGGGGTGTCTGTGCCACTTTACTTGGGTCAGGTAAAGCGATCGCTTACTAATCGTGAAGATTCACAAATCGCACTCGAAGTTTACCAGGAAAAATTTGCTCAACTGCCAAAACCTACTGCTTAATTATAGGGAGTGGGGAACTCGGGGCCCCCACTCCGTGGGGATTAGGGG
>CAXTSI010000554.1:0-5555 GCA_964246695.1 uncultured bacterium | reverse complement strand
TATATTCGCATGAAACCTAAATTTATTAATTCAAAATTGTTTATTTCTTAATCTTAAATTTTTAATTTTTAATTTTTAATTTTTAATTATTTTGGTCAAGCATGGTTTCAATTAAAAAACGATAGCAGAAAAACCTATTTAACTTTTAGCCAACTAAATATATCAGCAACTCGTACCTGCCAATCTGCCAAGACATCAAGAACAGATAATTTATCGGTATCATATTTTACATTTGGCAATTGATTGGGTTGAAATACCATTACTGATTTATCATCAGGGTCAATGAACCAACCTAGTTTTGTTCCCTGGTTGATAGAGAAAATAATTTTATTAATCACGCGGTTGGGAGATTGGTCTGGAGAGAGAATTTCAATCGTCCAATCTGGGTAGCTGTTAAACCTATTAGCAATCTCCCCATCCTTATCAGTTGGAATGCGTGACCACTCAAATACAGCAATATCAGGAACTAGCGATCGCCCCCCAAAAGTGCAGCGTAACTCAGTTAATGCTAAAGCTTTTTGCTGCGGTTCACCCACGTCATTAATAGCGGTTGATAAACGAGTTTGAATTCTGCTATGTTTCCCTTGTGGCATAGGTTTTTGGTATATTTGACCGTTAATGTACTCACTTGCTGGTTCTGTTTCGCTTAACTTTAAAAACTCTTCTAGAGAAAGATTTGAGGATAACTGAGATGATAAAGTCATAAGTAATTCTTCAAGGAAAAAAAGAGAGTGAGCGAAAACCTTAAAAGCGATCGCGACTTTAAGAACCAAGCGGTGCGTTACGGCGCATTTAATTAATCTTTAATATAAATATACATAATTGCGCAAGAGCGCACCCTACTGTACTACTTCCTTCTTCGCGCTCTTTGCGTCTTTGCGGTTCATTTCTCAAAAAATCATGGAATCACCAATCGACCGAATCAAACTCTCCCAAACAGCCAAAGACCAACTTCTTAAACTCAGACGCAACACCAAAATCGACCAATGGAATATTTTATGCCGTTGGGCGTTTTGTCGTTCTCTAGCCGAACCCACCCCTCCATCACCAGTACCAATACCCACCGACAGTAACGTTGAAATGACATGGCGCGTATTTGGCGGCGAAATCTCCGATATTCTCCTACTCGCCCTTAAACAACGCTGCTACAACGACGGCTTCAGTACTGACAAGGAAACCCTCGCCACGCAATTTCGCCTCCACCTGCATCGTGGTATTGGTTACTTAGCAGGCGATCCAAATATCAAGAAAATTGAAGATTTAATTGAATTAGCCACAAAAAATTGAAAGGATATATATCAATACGGTTCAGACGCGATTAATCGCGTCTCTACACGATCTAAAATTCTCGCGGATCACCCTTAACTGAACCGTATTAGGATATATATATTTATGGATATGAAGAATGGTGCGTGTAGAGACGCGATTAATCGCGTCTCTTCTGTAAAATCCAAAATGTAAAATTCAAAATGCTCTTATGTTAGAGAGCTACGTAGAAATAGAACGCCATCGAGCCGCGATTGTTCGCACTGACTTATCTCGACCTGTACGATTGGCAGTCGAGTGGGCAATTATAAATAATGATACCACGTTTTTTGACTACGGTTGCGGACATGGTGGCGATGTGCAACGAGTAGCAAACTTAGGCTACACCAGTGCAGGCTGGGACCCATACTACTATCCTCACACTCCCACTCTCACCGCTGATGTTGTCAACTTAGGCTTCGTTCTCAACGTGATTGAAGACCCAGAGGAACGCCAAAAGAGTCTGCTGCAAGCTTGGGAACTCACCCGCCAAGTCTTAATTGTCTCCACCCAAGTGCTAATCAACGCTCCCAGTAAGACTCAAATAGCTTTCGGTGATGGCATTGTCACTCGTCGCAATACCTTTCAGAAATATTACGAACAAGAAGAACTCAAAACTTATATTGACAAAGTGCTGAATGTAGATGCGGTGCCAGTGGCGTTGGGCATCTATTTTGTGTTTCGGGATGAAGCTGAAAAAGAGGGTTACAAAGCTAAACGATTTTTCTCAAATGCTTCTACACCGAGAGTACGTATCCCCAGTAAACGGTTTGAAGACTACAAAGACAAGCTAGAACCACTGATGGCTTTTTTCACCAAACGTGGGAGACTTCCGGTGAAGGGTGAATTGGAGAATGAACAGGAACTACTCAGCGAATTTGGCAACTTTCGTCGCGCTTTTGCTGTGGTATGCCAAGCAACTGATGAAGCAGAATGGGATGCTCTAGCCTATCGTCGCTCTCTTGACATCCAAGTTTACCTGGCTCTCACCCACTTCGATCGCCGACCCGCATGGCAAAAGCTAGCACCAGAAATGCGCCACGACATCAAAGCCTTTTTCGGTAACTACGAGGAAGCATGCGAAGTCGCTGATGTCAAGCTTTTCAGCTTGGGAAAGCCGGGGATGGTTGAGAGTGCTTGTCAAAAAAGCAAGATCGGTAAACATACCCGCAGCGCCCTTTACGTCCATGTTTGTACACTCTGCGAACTTGACCCCTTGTTGCGGATTTACGAGGGCTGCGCTAGTCGCACTATTGGGCGTGTTGATGGCGCGACGCTGATCAAATTTTCCACTGACGAACCACGAGTATCCTACCTGTTCTACCCTGACTTTGATACCGATCCCCATCCTGCATTAAAGACAAGTATCAGTATTGACTTAAAGTCTTTAAATATAACTCATCGAGACTACGAAACTAGAGCAAATCCGCCAGTTTTACATCGTAAAGAAACATTTGTGACTCCTAATTATCCACTCTACGAAGAATTTGCTAAACTCACCCAACAAGAACAGGAATTAGGACTGCTACAGCACAAAAGCGATATTGGCACACGTGAAGGATGGGTAAAATGCCTTGCTGAGAATAAAGTAGAAATCAGAAACCATCAAGTTTATCAGATTAACCTAGACACGTAGCGGGACATGCTCACAGGCTACGGCAAAGACAAAAGAGATTAAGGGTGCAATTGATTGTGGTAACTGGCGTGTTGGCATAAAATTGCACATCTAGTGTGGCAAGATATTCCAGTCCCTAGTTTTATTTTTTTTCAATCCCTAATAGGGATTTATATAAAAGCACTGCCGCCCGTAATGTTTCGCTCCATGATAGGTGTTAAACACATTATATCATGTTCGACTCAGAACCGCCATAGCTGAAATTTGCCAAAAGGAGGAATTTTGTAATTATGAAAGAAACGCGATCGCTGCTAGTCGTCTTTAGCAGCAGGAAGATGGCGGCTTTGTTATTTCTGGGTTTTTCATCGGGTTTGCCGTATTATTTGACGGGTCAGACATTGCAAGCTTGGTTGACTAAAGAAAACCTTAGCCTGACTGCTATTGGCGCTTTTAGTCTGGTCAAGTTGCCTTACTCGATAAAATTTCTCTGGTCACCTTTACTAGATAGATTTGTCCCGCCGTTTTTGGGTCGTCGTCGAGGTTGGCTCGTCATCACACAAGTAGCACTGTTGTTGGGAATCGCCGCAATGGCTTTACAACAGCCATCTCAAGGACTGCAACAATTGGTAATCGCTGCCGTAACCGTTGCTTTTTTCAGCGCCAGTCAAGACACTTTAGTTGATGCCTACCGCACCGATGTCGTAGAAGAAAAAGAAAGAGGTGCAGGAGCATCTTTTTCGATTTTGGGCTATCGCATTGCCCTGATCGTAACGAGTTCTTTAGCCCTGTTTCTTGCAGACAGAATGCCTTGGCAAACTGTTTATTTATTGATGTCGCTATTGATGTTCGTTGGTGTGGTAAGTTCTATCAGGGCACCAGAACCAATTCTGCGCTATCGCCCTCCTCAAACCTTATGGGATGCTGTCAAATTACCTTTAGTTGAATTTTTCCAGCGTAATGGGTCACTCCAAGCAGTTTTGATCCTGGTGTTTATCGTTATTTATAAGTTGGGGGATTCCTTGCTGAAAAATGTTTCCACACCATTTCTGTTAGATAAGGGCTTGCATTTTACCCAAAGTGATATAGCATTTCCCACTGGATTGGGACTGCTCGCCGTTATTGTCGGCGCCTTAACAGGGGGAGCGGTAATGACCAAAATAGGCGTTAATCGTTCGCTGTGGATCTTCGCTATACTACAAGCTATTGGCAACCTATCCTACTTTGGTTTGGCAGTGGTAGGCAAAAATTTCCCTTTGATGCTGACAGCTATTAATATTGAAAATTTCTGTGTAGGCTTGGAATCGGCTGCCTTTGTCGCATTTTTAATGAGTCTTTGTAACCAAGGATTTTCAGCGACTCAGTACGCTTTACTGTCAAGTTTACAAGGTTTTAGTCGAGATATTCTCACAGCTCCAGCTGGTGCATGGGCACAAGCTACGGGCTGGCCTTTATTTTTTCTAATAACAGCACTAGCAGCCTTACCAGGATTGCTGCTCCTACCATTTTTTGCCCCTTGGAACCCCCAACCAGTACCAATTAACAGACCAGGACTTGATGATGAGGAAGAGGATTTATGGGGCAGAAAATAATCATTGTTACGGCAACAATCATTCTGTTGATCACCGGGGTCTTACTTGGCTACGTTCTCTCCCAGTTAGTTCTGGGATATCTGAGCCTAAACC
Organism: uncultured bacterium; assembly: GCA_964246695.1. Taxonomy (GTDB): domain Bacteria; phylum Cyanobacteriota; class Cyanobacteriia; order Cyanobacteriales; family Nostocaceae; genus Stigonema. The sequence goes on along the minus strand of CAXTSI010000554.1, from coordinate 953 downwards.
TACTAACTGCTCTGGGAACATTCAGCCTGATTCTGATTTTTGGTACACTTTATTACGTTTTATTTTGGGAGTTTAGGAGACAGCAGTCGCAGCCATTGCCACGAGGGACAACATTTCAAGCTAATGAGCGTGCACCCGATCAGCGTCTGAGAACTAGGCTCATCGCTATTTTAGGAGGCGACACTGCCGCTGCTGAGCGGTTAGTTGATCAGGCAAGGCAGGACTATCCTGGTATGCCGGAAAACTGGTATTGGGAACGAGCGATCGCGGAATTGGAGCGCGATCGTCCCTAACACATGGGGAGTGGGGGAGCCAGCGCGCATTATGAGTGTTTCCCTCCGTAGGCGACTGGCGTAGTAGGGAGTGGGGAGTAGGGATAAATGTGTTTCTTTCATTCGTAACGGGTGGCGATTGCCGCCAGTGGGACGCTCTCAAAAAACCCGTAACTCGCTAAAATAAATAGAGAATGCTTCATCGCTAAATCAGAGTTATGAGTTTTGAATGAACAAGTAAGGGGGATTTCAACTCAAAACTCAAAACTCAAAACTTTAGAAAATTTTCGCTCTTACAAACCAAATATGGCTATATTTCGTCAGTACATTGCCCCGTTTTTAGTCGTGCTAGTCTTTTTACTTGCCCTTGTCGCAGTTAGTGCCAGGATCTTTTTACCCTCGGATATGGCAGCGCCCGCACCGATTGAGTCCGTAGGAACACTGCCCTCCCTAGTTACTCCAAAAGAATTAACACAAGTTATCTGGATGAGTGTCTGAACAACTGCTACCAGGATACTGTCTTCGCCGTGGTACAACTTTAGACCGGGCGCTGCTGGTAAAGTTCATGCAGCGGACTTACCAGGATATATTTCCACAACAAGACTTCTCCCATCTGGCGCTAACAGTTGAGCAATACTTCTCCAGTGAAACGCCCTTGTGGTGGGTAGAGGGAGTGGGGAG
>CAXTSI010000553.1:0-5567 GCA_964246695.1 uncultured bacterium | reverse complement strand
GTTGGTCATGGCATCCAGAATAATTGCCTACCCCGAATTATTGAGGGGATACGAACGCTCGAAGTAATACAAAGTATGGTACTGGTGGACTGCCAGGAACCTGAACCACGGGGTTCTAAACGCCTAAAACACTGCAAGGAGATATCAGCACGCACTACGGAGTGCGAACGTGTTGAGCCTAGGAACCTTGGTGACAAGGATATTAGGGCAGTGATGTCTTAAGAATCCCCGTCCCTTTCAGGGCGGGGAGTGTCAATTGTGTTAGTCCCTAGAAGTTTATGCAGAATCGTCCACTCGTTTACAAAACTTCATAGTCGAGCCTGTAATAATTTGAGAGTGCGATCGCGTTTCGGCTTGTCTGTGGCATCGCATTCGGTGAAACTGTACGTAAACCCAGAGGTTTCGGTTGTGTGCGGTCAAAAAAGAGAAGGAACGATACTTTCGCACACCGAAACCAAAGTGCGATCGCCCTTGGGCAAGGATTACCAGTTTTTATTGGGTTACATTTGCGTAGTCATACACGACGTCGTTATTGGTGCATGAGGCTCCCCATATGAGAGTACTTTTTGCAAAATAAATTTTTCCGTACACTGTGCCAGGTCCTATGTATCGGGTGAAGCGTTCTGGATTCCAGTCGGCGGTGAGGATTGGCCCGCTACTTCTGGACACGGAAGTTACTAGACCAGTATCATTATTCATCAGTTCTCCCGAATACGAGGCATTAACCATAAAACCGAGGCTCGATGTGATCCTGGCTTTCCAGCCTACGTTTCCGCTACGAGCGTTATTAAGGTACAGGCTCAAAGTACCACAGGTACCCCTAACTTCGTTCCTTTGTGCGTTAGGGGTAACGTTCCCACCAATCCGTCCGTACCCACACAAATTGTGCTGTGTAAGGATTGCTTGGGCTTCGGGGGTATTGGGCACGCTTGAGCAGTCTAAGTCTAGCGGAACATCTATCGTGGTGAGCGGTTGGCTAACGTTATCTTCGCTGTTTTGAATGTTGTTGTATTCGTTTTCTTGAGCAAACGCAGGACTGACAGTTGTACTTACTAGAAAAGCAAAGCTGCCAATAGTAGTAAGAATGAGAGAGATTTTTGAATGCATAATCGATTTTCCTTCAAAATTTGACAGGACAAGCGTATTTAAATTGGGTCGGAACCAGTGCAGTGCAAGCGTAAACGCAGAAGTTAGTGCTGTTGTCGTAGATTGCAACTGGTGCAGGAATAACCTCTGCTTACTTCTCGGTAACGGAAGGCAGCTATGCTGAAGGTAATCCCCATAAATAAATTTAGGGGATTCAATAAGGACGTAGTATTTCTTGTGCTATGCATCTCGATCGGACATATTTTCTTCTTTCTTCATAAATGAATTTAGGGGCTTTAAACCCTGTGGCATCGGGCAAAAATATATTTTCTTACGAATGCCTTCTGACGAATGCCCTCTGCCTTTCCTCGGTAAGTAAATAAATTAGATTTTGGACAAATTTGTTCGAGGACTTACACACTTTGCAAATTGACCAGCATATGGGTAACGATATTTGGTCATTTGAGTTTGAGGGCGATCGCACTTAAAGCTTGCTTACTTATCTGTGACAGACCGATGAGGTTTATGCAGAATCTGGCCAATATTTACAAAAGCTCATCACACCCACAGTTAACAGAATGGATCACACCCTCTACAGCAATATTGGTTGCAACACCGATAAGCAATAATATTCTGATTAGACATTGGGTGAGCGCTGCTGCTAGTCGGAACTGCTGTCATACCTGCAAGTATTGCCAACCCAAATATTGCACGGGAAAAGCTCTGACAATTAATACGCATGGTGATTTCTCCTTGTTGAATATCACTTCTACTTGCTTATCAGTGTCAGGCGCACAAGTTTTATGCGCAGTCCGTCATTTTTTTACAAAAGTTTATATCAGGCGCGTAATAGCTTAAGAGTGCGATCGCCCCAGTACCCTTTACCGCTGATTAAACTTGAGTTGCTTGCACAGTTCATCTTGAAATCATCGTCATCATTATTGCTGGTATCGGCTTTCATTTTTTGTGGCGTAAGCGTTGCGCTACTGCGATCGCCCGATTCGTCTCCCTTTGGGATTCGCGCAGTAAGCCCTGCTTGATTCGGCTGCATATCAGATTGAGACGTGGTGGAAGCTCTTAGATACGGCTGCCACCATTTTTGGGTAGCTATTCCAACTACAACAATAATTGTCAATGGTGCACTCATCGCGTATAATTCCTGCAAGAGAGCTTTTCATGATCTAAAAGAACAGTGATGATGCTGCTTTTAGTGTTCCCAAGTTGCTAGTCGTCTTTGAAGCTAAACCTTGTGTTCAACAACACGGTTGGTTATTAAACTACAAAATCCACCTGGTAAAAACAAAATTTAATGACACTTGGAGAATCAAACATGTACATAAATAATCTTCAGCGTTCTATAATTCTGATTGGATTAACGAGCGCCCTGCCATTGGGGATTTTGACAACTCCTGTATTTGCTCAAACTAGCGACGGGCAAACTCAACAAGTAGTTACTCCAACAGCAGTCACTGTTTATAACTTCCCCAAACAAGGAATTACGTACTCAACAGATGGTTCTTTTGACTACAAAGGTCAACACTTTCAAGGTAATCAAATTACGGTCGTGGACTCGGCAATAGGTAAACAAGTGAGTGTCGTTCTTGATTTCGGTGTTGACACGAACACAACGTTCACACTCCTTTTACCTAATGGCTTAATCCAGAATAATGGTAATATCAAGGCTGTGGGAATTACAACTCACAACGTAGATGCTGGAATAATCAGAACGAACTCTTACACCATTCTCAATGGTACAGTTGGCACAGCATCGAACGGAAACTAATTTCGACTCACTTTAAGTAGTCACTCAGTACCCCGCTGGCGCGCGAGACGTTCAGCCATCGTTTTTGGCGAAGCGCGATCGGGTGGCAGTCGGGCGATCGCCACTCCGCTTTATTTCTGACGAAGGAGAGCGACTTTACTCGGATTTTTCATCGCTCCCGACTAATTCTCTGCTTCTTGCACATTTAATACGAGCAACTTAACCTGAAAGAGCGATCGCCGCATTTTTGCCCAAGCCTCATAGGTTTGAGCTTTGGTGTGGTCTAGGGAATTTTCACGGGCAAGATAGGATTCTGTATCTGAATTTCCTCTTACATACCGAATTTCATAGACCTGAAACTGTTGTAAGGATCTTGTGGCAAGCACCTGTGAAGATTGAAAACTAATTCGTGCCTCATCAAAATCTACAAGCGCTTTGGCAACTTTATCACGAACTTCATCCGCCAGCTTTGCTCTCTCGCGCTGCAGTTCGGCAATTCTAATTTGAATATCACTGATTTGTACAGCTCGAGTTTGAGCTGAGTCCCCACCACCCTGACTACCTTCAAATAAGGGAATTCCAACAGCTTTTAGTAATCCATTGACAATTCCTACCTTACCTGTAAATAAGGCTGCTAGATTATCAATGATTCCACCTGTACCCTGACTTTTGCTCCCGCCATTATTCAAAGTTTGTGGCTGCAGAAAATATTGCAAAGCTGGACTAAATATAGATAACTTAATACTCTTTTGATTACGAGTCTTAGCATCTTCTATCTTCTGATTCGCTTCCTGGACTCGCTGATCAATTTCCTTAAGCAACGGCGATTGTGCAACAGCTTTCTCTTGTAGTTGCTGCAAACAAGCAGCGCTAGTTTCTAAACATGGCAACCCACCCTTCATAATCCGCCAAAAGTCATCATCAAACTGCTTTTTAATCAAGCTATCGATATCAGGCTTGGCAAAGGCATTTTGAGGAGTTTTGGGGACAGCGTTATCGGCATCTTGCTCAGCTTGCTCAGGATCTTTCTCTTCTTCATCTCCGCTGGATGCTCCCGTCGATGAAGGCGAATCATCCTCTGAAGTATCATCAGATGTTGCTTTTGGCTTTTGTGTTGCCATCGGCGGTGATTGTGGCGCTATCAGTACTGGGATTTTACTCTGTTGAGTCGGAGGAGCTGGTGGCGGCTTTTTCTCCTTGCCTACTGCTACTTGGGGATTTAGCGCTACCAGGAGTAAGACTAATAACGACAGTCGTTGAATATTTCCCATTGTTGCCAGTCCAAGGTTTTATCCTTCTGATATAACCGTTTCGAGGACTCCGCACCACCGGGATTTGACTGAGTTTCTCGTCAATTGCCCCCAGAGATATTTGCATCTGCGCCAGCTGATAATCGCGTTCGCGTACAGCTTGCTCATACTGCTGTTGCTGTCGTGAGTACTCTAGGTGAGTCTGGTTTTCTGCCTGACTTCGCTTCGTCGCCTCAATACTCGCTTCATACTCCACGATCTTGCGCCTTGACATTGAAGCCGTAAGACGAGATTTAGCCACCTCTAGCTCCGACTGCGCGATCCGCACAGCTAGTTGTAACTGTTGCAGTTGCTGTTCTTGTTCGGTGACGGAAGCGTCCAATTTAGCCTCGGCTCGTTCTACCTCAGATGAGAGCTGCTCCTGGTCATTAGTCAGCTGCTTCAGCTTAACGAATTCATGCTGAAGGATCTGATCTTGTAGCTTCATATCCTTCATTGATTTAATCAGCTCCTCCTGCTCATGAACCTTCTCTGACGCATTTTGCAATGCCGTCTTAGCTTTCTCAACCTCAGATCTTTTCTCTGGATTTTCGCTTAATAGATGCTTTGTCCGGGCTTCAAGTACGGATTTAGCCTGTGTCAATCTCATCTGTGCCATTGATATTGCTGCGAGTTCTTCTGAGAAAATTGCCGGGGGCAGTGGCTTGGATGGTATTGGTGCTTTTGGGTCAAATGGCTTGTGAATAGACCTGCTTTTTAAATTTTCAATATGCAAACCAATTGACTTTTTCTCTCTTTCTAGCCTTTCGCGTTCTAACTTGTTATCGGTGATCGTATCACCGGACCTAATCTCCTGACCTTCCTTCACTTGCAGGAACGTTGGGCTATCGACCGTAACCAAAACGCGCAGGGGACGATCCATGCGGCTTGGTTGTGTGATAACTGGAGAATCTATTACTGACGACTGTGTGGGTTGTATAGTCTGTGGTGTCGGTGCAGATCGCACAGGGGTGATTTCTACTGCTGGCTTTTGAGCCACAGCTGACCCGACGACGACCAGAAGCGATACTCCTATTGATAGTAGGTTATTCAGAGACTCTCTCATAGAAGGGTTTAATCTTACAGCACTTTCTTATAGTTCCCATCCAGTTATAGTGTTTAAGCGCAGTTACAGGTTGGCGACGGTGTTTTCAACGAACCTGAACCGCAAGCATAAGTTATAAATTACAGTAATGGCAGATGAGTGTATTTCGATTCATGTTTTCCAAGCACCTTAAGAATCTTTCTCCAACGTTTAACTGAATAAAATGGTTGAGATTTATACCATTCCAAAAGTACACCAAGAATATGGTTCTTGGGATTAAATTCGAGTAAAATATCCATGTCGATCTAGACCGATAGATTGACCGCGTTTCAGGGTGTTGGTAGCACCCCTGGAACATTATTATTACTATTTTACCCTTTGATAG
>CAXTSI010000552.1:0-5610 GCA_964246695.1 uncultured bacterium | reverse complement strand
TAGGGTGGGCACTGCCCACCACATCCTGGTTCTGGTGGGCAGTGCCCACCCTACACTACTTAAAATTTTTCATAAATGATTTAGAATTCCTATAGTTGGGCGTAACATCTGTTTCACTACAACCCTTGTTAGTTGAAAACGTGCTTCAGTGAAATCACGGCATCATCTGATATTCCTCAACTGTCAAAAGGCGAACTTCTCATAGAGCCATACCCGTAACTGTCGCTTCGCTCCAAGTCAAAAGTCAAAAGTCAAAAGTCAAAAGTCAAAAGTCAAAAGTCAAAAGAACAAAAAAGTACAGGTTCCCCTAAATTTATTTATGGAAAATGAAAAATATGTAGTTATTCTAATAGTTATTCAGCCTAACAACTCGTCTACCGCCACACTAAAACCAGGCAATACTTTTTGAGTACTCACCACATCACCAGCTTTGAATCCCAAAATCTGATTCTGAGTTACCACAAAAACTAACCGACTATCAGGAAATACTAGCCAAACTTCCTCGCAACCAGACTGTAGATATTCCTGTGCTTTTAGAAATAAGTCCTCAGCTAAATCAGTGGGTGAAACAATCTCAGCAATCAGTGGAAAACTCTGTGGTAAAGTGGGAACATCGCCAAATTGAGCGACTAATTCAGGCGTAAGATAAGCCACATCAGGACGACGCCCTTGCTTGTTTGTGCGACAAGGCACTTCTGTGTAAACTTTCCCTCCTTGTTGATTGGAGTTGATGTAACTTCTCCAGTAAAAGTATAAATTCCCTTGAATTTCACTATGTTTTAACGTCATTCCTGTTTTCTCTACAAGTTCACCGTCTACCCACTCCATACCCTCTGGAGGATTTGCAATATAGTCTTCTAGAGAGTGGATTTCGGGGACTGATATCACATCCTTGTGTTTGGATAGCATTGTAAGCCTTCGTTATGACTATATATATAATGTATATTGTTCTGCCAAACAGGATAGAGCAATTGCGATCGCCCTACCTCATATCTTGCACCATTCTCAACAAGACTAAAAAAACCGGGTTTCTTAACCAAAAATATATGGTTTGACCATTAGTCATTCTCAAGAAACCCGGTTTTTCACCCAGGTGCAAGATGTGAGCTACCGAGTTATTCAAACAAACCGTGTTGTGCTAGTAGCTGAATAAACTCCCACTTCGAGATTCCTAGTAACTCAGCTGCTTTGCCCGTTGAAATTCGCTCTTGCCGAAATAACTCCAATGCTACCAGTTCTAAAATGTGTGCTTCTAGTTGTGCCTCTGGTATGTTAAGCGCCTCAAGTAAATCCCTTGGTAGTTGTAAGTTAACTGTAAGTGTACTCATATAGTTCAGATTTAGCTATCTTATACCAATTCTATGTGAGGCGGCACATTAACGCCCTCAGGCTAGAAGCCTAGGGCTACACAAACAAAGCCCCTCCGGGTGACGCTCCTTCGTCGCTAACGCTTCGCTAACGCCAGTCCCCTGCGGAGGGAAACCCTCCTTCTCCCAAGGGGAGACGCTTCGCGAACAGGGCTGGACTCACTGCCTACGCAGGCTAATTATATGCAGCTTCATATAAAAACGGTATTAGTTTATAAGTATTACCAGCCTAAAATTCCAACCGTATTGCCTTAACTAAACGGTATTAGGCTAAAACCGAACCTACTTCCGTTTTGTCCAAAGCCAAGCTAACCCGCCAAAAAACAAGACAGCCAGAAAACTCCAAAACAAGGATGACACCATGAGATGGAACGGTTTATGGAAAGATATGGGGGCGAAGGGTTTGTCAATGTGTGTGGCGACAACGCTAGATACTATTGCACCCGCACCTAACCCTACACCTAGGATTTGGATGGTTTGTTCCAAAGAGCGATCTTGTTCTGCTTGTTCTATTTCCACTATGCCACGAATCGCAGCCAGCGCTTGCTCCAACAAAGTTGAGCCATGCCTAAAATAGCCCAAATCTGATGTAATTTGTTTTTGGAAAAATGGACTACTTTCTTCTGAGAAAGTTCGGAAAAAACTTAAGTTATCTCCTGTTATACTCATGATTTTACGCAATCTGCTAGAATAATTATCAGAATTGATTGAAATTGTGTTTTGATATTCTTCCAAGTTGCGTAGTAAGCGAGTGTATTTTACTGATAATTGTGGTAATGATTTTAAATCATTCTTTAATTTTTTTAAATCTTCTTGGTTCAAAGTTTCGCGATCGCTGTTTTTTGGTAAATTATCAATTACTTTTTCTATCTCTGTATAACCTGAAGCAAGTTGACGATAAATTTCTCTACTATCTTGAAAAGCTTTGACAGTTTTAGCACGAAAGAAAAATAAATCTAATAAATCTTGATAACATTCATTAAACTTAATATCAGCCTGTTCATCAGTAAACAGCCAGATCAGGACGTGTTGATATGTCTCTATCTGGTTAAACAAACCATATTCAAAAATCGGACTCCCAAATAATTCTCCTTGACGATTAAAAGGCGGACGTTGAGAAGCAGTAGGGAAAACCGCTTTTAAGCATTCTTGCGCTATTTGATTGAGATTTTTTTTGTCTCGATCGTCAGTCAGCCAAGCAGTAATTAATAAAGTTTGTCCTAGAAAGAGTTTACTCTGATTTAATGTTAAACAATTATTCTGATTGAACTTGCTCAACAAAGAAATATCTACATCTTGAGTACTTGTACCATCATCTTCTTTTTCTGGACGACGTAAATTTAGCCATAACCCGTAGCTGTCGTAAATCCGCAAAGGATAAGCAAAGCCTTTAATGACTAATTTTTGGACAATATTTAGAGGAATCTTTCCTTGAAAAGGGACAGAATAATCATCATTTTTGACTTCCGAATCTTTGCGTAATTCAACACGCGGGTTTTCCGGTTCTTTATTTATATCTAGATGGTCACTGAGATCCAAATCTTGTTGTAACGTAGTGCGGACAATTTTATCAGCACTTTCCCATAATTGAATTTCATTTGCTTGCAAAGAAGCCTCATAATTAGCGCCTTTGTAAAGCCGGAAAGCAAACAGATGAATATTCGGAGCAAAAATTTTCATGTTTGGTTTTTTGAATTACGTCACATGTATTGTATGGTACGCTATACCTCAGAAACCCGGTTTCTTTGAGAAACCGGGTTTCTCGGCTGTTACCTGACGTTAACGCACCCTACTTTTGCTTTTTAGCTTGCAATTTTTGCAATTCTTCTTGCAAAACTCGGTAGCGATTTTCCAGAGTATTTTCTTGAGAAGCGGGACTAGCTTTTTTTACTTGAGAAATTTCTCGGTCTTCAAGCAAGACTGCATCTCTCACGGATTCATGGTTAAGATACCACTTGCGAATTGCTTCTGCAATTGACTCTAGTGATATGTTTTCTAACTCAGCAAGAGTTTTTTGCAGTAATGGTATATCATTGATTGCTTCCGGAGAAAACACATAATCTTGCTCTTGCACAACTTGTGTAAAGCATTGAATGAGTTTATCTGCTTCCATAAGATAATTTTCCTATTAATTATTCTCCAATTGCACAAAATGCTGCCCAAGCCCAGGCATTTTGAAATGGCTTTTCGTCTGACTTGTAGTTATCTGCTAATCTTTTTGTAATACTCTCTTTATACTGTGCCTCTATTTCTGTTTTACCATCAATCCATTGCAATAATTCACTTTGGCTAACTCCGCGAAACCACAACTGCGTTTGGTTGAGAACGATCGCCACATTCCCAGTTAAAGTTTGCAGATTTTCATAAAACTTAATCATTAATAAAGCTGTGGAAAAGTCATCTACCGCCCATAAACTGCTGACAACAATGGCTGCACCGGCGCGGATAAATCCACTGGGTAAACCAATATATTCATCGCTTATGTTAGTAAAGTCTGTTAAGCCTGTTTCGCACGCCGAAAGGGTAACAATCCGACAGTTAGGTAAACTTATATAGAAGATATCTTCCAAAGTTAGGCATTTTTCTAAATCAATCGCCTTATCATCAGGCGATCGCAGAAAACGAGATGGTTCTGCATCAGCAGGAATGGGAGAAATAAGACTATCTGCTAATTGTAAGGCAGATTGTAGGGGAGATGTAAAATTAAAGTAGGCGTGACAAGACAAGTGCAGCCAGTAAGCATTACGAAGATGATCGGCTGTTGGTTTTTGCATTAAAGCAGCTTTTGTCGCTTCACCTTTTTTCAAAATATGGTGCGGCTGAAATGCAGCGGCTATTGTCTCGACTTCGATATCTGTGAACTCTAAATTCTCTGTAGGGTTTTGAATGGCGAAGAGATGGCGTAATTCCTGTTTTGGTATGGGTTCAGATGTAGAAACGCGAGATTTTGCGTCTCTACCCTCGTTAACAAGGTGCTTTTGTTGCTGTTTTGCATTTTGCAAAAGCTGACAACTGGGTGCATAACTCACGCCCTTGGGGAATTTGTCTATTAAATCTTCTCCTGTAGAGAGTGGTAAAGCATGGAGAGGTAACAGGTGCAGGTAACGATGGGGAATTAAAATTACCTTTTTACATTGGGTTGGTACAAGGGAGACTATTTCATCTATATATATAATCTTAGCTAACTGCTGAAGTTTTTCCTTTAGGTCATATCTCCAGCGTCTCTTGTCTTGATTGTAAGGCTGAAGATATTCATTAAAAGTCAATTTTTGCAATTTCTCTGAATCTTCACCATCGGAATGCCAAATTATTGGCTTGTCGTAATTGCGGGTGATGATGAAAGCACGAAAACAATCAGCAAAGATGTACCATTGAATAATTGCTGTCTCCTCATCTAGCAGAGTTTGGATTTGTTCAAATTTGATAGGTTCAAAAGGATAGAGTTGGTTGTACCGCTGACGCAGTTGATTGATATGCGTGTAGTCTGGTTGATTGTCAGCAGCAAGTCGGCGCTTCTCAATATCAATATCTTGCCTTAGCTGTTGCAGTTTTTTTCGCACATCTTCTGGTACTTCCCCTGTAGGATATAAGTCACGAATGGCGAGGAGTTCCATCAAGTTGCGAGTTTTGCTACACTCAATATATTCCGTCGCTTGGGTGTCTTTTCCCAATTTCAGACAAACTTCCACCATGCGACCATAAAGCTTATTCCATTCTTCTGCTTGCTTGCGTTTGCTTTCCTCGCCAGAAACAATTTCCCCCCGCAAAAATTCCACTGTTTCAATTGCAGATTCAAAGGTTTTGTAAGCTAAGGTGAACTCTTGTGCCTCTTGGTGGACAATACCTCGGTTATATAATGTCCTAGCATTGTCTTGGGGGAAGGCGTCGCGGGTTCTCACTTTTAAAGCTTCTGTGTAAGCGGCGATCGCATCTTCGAGATTCCTGGCTTTGTCGCCCAAGATTCTGTCAGAGTAAGCAGTCCCCAGATTATTTTGCGTCATCGCCCATTGTTGGGGGAATGCGTCGCGGGTTCTCACTTTTAAAGCTTCTGTGTAAGCGGCGATCGCATCTTCGAGATTCCTGGCTTTGTCGCCCAAGATTCTGTCAGAGTAAGCAGTCCCCAGATTATTTTGCGTCATCGCCCATTGTTGGGGGAATGCGTCGCGGGTTCTCACTTTTAAAGCTTCTGTGTAAGCGGCGATCGCATCTTCGAGATTCCTGGCTTTGTCGCCCAAGATTCTGT
>CAXTSI010000551.1:0-5612 GCA_964246695.1 uncultured bacterium | reverse complement strand
AATTAGCAATTAGCAATTAGCAATTAGCAATTAGCAATTAGCAACTAGCAATTAGTTATTAACCTTGACTGAGGCGTTCATCAAGCCAAGCTAAGGTAGCACCAGCGGTTTCAGCTAAAATGCTTACTAAACGATATAAACCTGTAGTGCTGATTACTACCACAGCCGGAAATTGGTGCTGTAATGTGGCGATCGCAGTAACTTCAAAAACGCCCAGTCCACCAGGCGCAATCGGCACAACTAACCCTAGCAACCAAGCAAAACTAAAAGCCGCCAACAATAACGGAATTTGACTATAATTTACCGGACTTAGGGCAAACAGAGTTAATATAAATCCAGCACTACGTAGTCCCAAGAAGCCTAATTCTCCCAACAAAGGTTTTAGGGGATAGCGTTTAAGACTGGTAACAGTGTTGGGTTCATTACTGGTAGCAGGCTGTTTTGTTCTTAAGTGGTACAACACGCGAATGACTGGGTTCAAAAACCGGGGATGAATCACGAAAAGCACTCCCAGCAAACCGACTAATTGTGCTATCTGCAAAGTGAGAGTGATGTTTTCTGTTGCAAATAAGCTGCCAAGTAGGACAATAATTAAAGCTGCTGCTGCCATAAGTAACGGTTCTAGTAACACAATCATGGTGGCAGACTCGGCAGAAATACCAGCAGCCTTCGCCGCCTCCCTTCGCCCGTAGTAATGCCAGATATTACCAGGGACATACTTGGCAATGTTTGTTTTTAGGTAAACTTGGATGAACTGGTTCGCGTTTACTCTTTGATTGAACTCTTGAAAAACCCAAGTCCATACCCAACCCGCCCAGATGTGTGCGAGTAAAGTTACACCAGTGGCGATCGCGATGACTGCCCATCCCACTGGTTCAATACGGACGGTTGTTACCTCAACCCAATGGTCCTTGAGGGCTTTCCCCAAAAAAAATAGTGTCCCGCCCAAAATGAACCAGCGTAAAACTTGCTTCATCATTTTGCTAGTTTAATTGATAAAAAACTTAGATCGACGCTTGGGTTTGTCTGACTTATATTAATTTATGTAAACTGCGATCGGTATGTTCACAGAAATTTATATCGGTAGTTTCTCCTCTGCGGCATCAGCTTGAATAAATATGTTGACGTAAGCTTTAATTTATGCATTTATATTCCTTGGACTTGCTAAAAGTCCTAAGCATAAATTTATAACTAAATACTTATATAACAGTAAATTTTATACAAATTTTAAAGACTAAATTAAAAGGTAATTATAGTAACTTATATCTCTCGCTAGTTAGAGAAAAAGAGTATATTATTGTTACCAATAATGTGACCTACGCTAGAGGCTAGCTTTGCTTCTACTTGGTAGCGTTATGGAATTGACAGTCAAGTATTAGTAACATCAAACAAGCAAAAACATTATTACTTTAATTAACAAAACTGTTAATTAAAATGTTTTGCTAGTAGGGAGTTGAAAGGAGGGCTTTGTGAACGCTTTAACAACTTTTCTAAAAAAACTGCAACTGCGCCAAATTGTCACTGTATTTTTGGCAGGTGTATTGTTGATAGTCAGCACTGCTTGTAGTAGTGTGAATGCTCAAGGTGCAAACCCAAATAATCCGGCTGTACAAGCTGGTGGTGCTAACAATCCTTACAAAGGTGGCGGGGACAAATACACAAACTTGAATATGTCCACTGACCCTAAGGTTAATAACACCCAAAAGAATACTGGGAGTGAACAGTCTAGCTTACAGCTAAACTCACAAATATTAATTGCTACCACTAAAGAATCTGAGTTACTTTACCCGGGTGCAGAGACGCCAGAGGGTAGAGCATACAAAGAAGATCAATTGCCAATTAAAAATGTGAAAGACTTCCAGCAGCCTGAACAAGGTGGTTTAATTCAGCGTGAACCCGATTTAGGAACTCGACTGAAAGACCGAATTGAAACCGTCAAAGAGGCAGTAGAAGAGGCTTCAGGCTTTTTGAATGAAAAAGCAAAGGAAGCAGGTGCTAGACCTGAGTTGCAACCTAATCCAGCACTAAGGAACTAGAATTCATTTTTTGCTGATTCTAGATTTGAGATGAATCCAAAACTGTTGAGCCAATATTTGGTCAACTGATATCTTGCACCATTCTCAATAAGGGTAGGGTGGGCACTGCCCACCAACGTAAAAATAGGCATTTTGGTCAATGGTGGGCAATGCCCACCCTACAAAAATAGCGTTATTGCAACTGGTGCAAGATGTGAGTCAACGTTTAACTAGGTCTAAAACAAACAAGGAGTAGCACCATGAACAAATTCATTTCTTGGGTGAAAAATATTCGCCCTGTGAAGATTCTGACGGCTTTTGTAGCAGTTACTATCCTACTGTTTACACAAGCTTGTGGTTCTCAAGTAGACGCAACAGCGCCAGCACCCACCAAGAAGTCCTACGAGACGCCTCGTAACATCAAAGGACCTCAATCCGCAGAACCTAATTCTGAAGTGTACGTTCCTAAAGGCACGGATGCCACTTCTCCTTACGAAGGTGGGATGAACAACTTTAGTGACACCGATCCCAGATCGCAAGCAGCCAAAACCGAGGTAAAAGCCAAAGCCGAGGCTCTCAAGGAAAACGCTGAACAAAATCTCCAGAATCGCTCCGGCAACGTACAAGAAAACGTCCGCCGTGTCTTAGACGATAGAGAAGAATTAGGCAAGAATATTCAGCGGGGTGCGGCAAATATTAAAGACAAAACTCAGGAAGCCACTGAGGATTTTGCCAAAGGAACTCAGCGGGGTGTAGAAAATATCCAAGAAAACACCAAGGATGCTGCTAAAGGAGCGGCGGATAACGTTCAGGACGCAGTTGAGGATACAAAGTATAACGCTAAGCGCACAGTTGACAAAGCAGGCGAAGCAGTGAATCGGACTGCGAACGAGGCTGCTGAAAATGTGAAGTCTAGTGCTCAAGAGACAAGCGAAAATGTGAAGTCTAGTGCTAAAGACACAAGCGAAGATGTCGCCGGAAAAGGTAAAAACATCATTGAAAAAGCTAAGGAATTTGTCCAAGGTACAGCCGAGGATGCTGCAAAGAGCGCTCAACGCAACTTGGATAACGCAAGTGATGCAGTTAAGGATACTGTTGATTAGTCAATAGTCAATAGTAATTATTAATTCGTAATTCGTAATTCGTAATTAAGTTGCTAATTACGAATTACGAATTACGAATTACGGATTATTATGCTGTATATACCAATTATGTAGTGCTAGTCGGTGAATTTCGCGCCAGGGGACATTGTGTTCTCGCGCTAATTCTGCACAATCCTCATATTCTGGTTGCACGTTAGCTATAACTTTCTGTTTTACTTGTCCTGTCCATGCTACCTTTACGGACACTACGCCATATTTAGTTTCCACTTGTTGAATTTCCCGTTGGAGAATAGAGCGCCATTGAGTAGAGCGACGAATGCCCAAAGTCGTAGTTTGACGGAATAAAACCGCCTCACAGCTAAGTAAATTGTCTGGATGGCAGATCGCACTTAGTAAAATTCCCGGACGAGACTTTTTCATCCCTATAGACTGAGTAAAGACATCTAAGGCACCCGCTGCAAACAACGCCTCAAACACATAACCGATCGCCTGCGGACTTAAGTCATCAATTTGGGTTTCCAAAACTGAGATAGTTTCTAGATATGGGCTAGTGGCAACGTCCTGGGCAACGGATGTTGTAGCGGATGTAGCGGATGGTTGGACTGTAAGTCCCACAGTTAAACTATCCGTTACATCCGTTGCCACATCCGTTGCTTCACCTAGCCAAAGTTGCAAAATGTTAGGAATAGGTAAATTAAGTGAACCAGCTCCTAGTCCTACTTGTTTAATAATCATTGGGGGTGGCGAACCAAAATTTGTGGCAAGGGTCGTAGCGATCGCTGCCCCTGTTGGTGTCACCAGTTCTCGTTCAATGCCGTTGCTATAAACAGGACAACCGCGCATTTCCCACAACTTCAACACCGCTGGTACCGGCACCGCCATCTGACCGTGAGCTGCCCGCACAGTTCCTCCACCAGTTGGTAGCGCCGAGCAGTATAGTAGAGGCAATCCTTCGTCACTAGACTTATCTGTAGATTGGTGTAGAATATTATCAGGGCTGACATCGAACTCCCTATTAGGGATTGAAACAATACCTAACCAATCCAGCCCTAGGCAAGTGCCGACAATATCTACAATTGCATCCACAGCACCCACTTCATGGAAGTGAACTTTTTCCGGCGCAATGCCATGTACTGCCCCTTCTGCTATTGCTAGTTGCCGGAATACTGCCAAACTCCAAGCTTCTGCCCTTGGAGGCAACCCAGCTTTGAGAATCATTTGCTCAATTTCTGGCAAGTGGCGTCCATGATTGTGGCGTAGTTCGCGATCGTGGTGATGATTGTGTGTTAAATCTACATGGACTTTAGTTGCTTGCTGACCATTGTGGTAGACAAGTTCTGCCCTTAACTTGTACTCGTGTTCAATTCCCAATCCATTGAGCTTTTCAGTTAAATACTCCAAGGGAACACCCAGACTGACTAACGCTCCCAGGCACATATCACCGGCAATACCCGTCGGACATTGAAGATAAGCGAGTTTACTCATAATAGGAATTGTTAGTTGTTAGTTGTTAGTTGTTAGTTGTTAGTTGTTAGTGAGCCTGCGCTGAATGAGTGTCAGCCCGCTCTCACGGCGACTGGCTTTCCCGTTGGGTTGTTAGTTGTCAAAAATGTACCACTAACTACTAACCACTAACCACTAACCACTAACTACTAACACTCCCCCAAGTTTTATGGCAAAAATTTTCCCAGTCCATCCTGACAATCCTCAAGCCCGGCGAATAGAAGAGATCAAAGCAGAGCTGCAACGTGGTGCAGTTATGCTTTACCCTACCGATACAGTTTATGCCATCGGTTGTGATTTGAATGCTAAGTCAGCAGTGGAACGAGTCAGGCTTGTTAAGCAGCTAGCAAATGAAAAACCACTGACATTTTTGTGTCCTTCACTTTCTAATGTCGCGACTTATGCTTTCGTCAGTGACACAGGCTATCGGATTATGAAGCATCTGGTTCCAGGACCATACACATTTTTGCTACCTGCTACTAAGTTGGTGCCGCGACTGGTGCAAAATCCTAAGCGGAAAACTACTGGTATTCGAGTGCCAAATCATACTGTGTGCTCGGCGTTGTTAACGGCTTTGGCAAATCCGATTATTTCGACTTCGGCACATTTACCACCAGAAGAGACAGATGATGGGCAATTTGCGGTGGAATCGGAACCTCACCTGTCGCGGATAGAACTATTTGACCGTTTGGACAAGTTGGTAGACATTATTGTGGACACTGGCGAGGAGCCTACGTATGAAGTATCTACTATATTGGACTTGATAGGAGAAGAACCAGTTATTACACGGCGAGGTTTAGGCTGGGAAAAAGCAGCCGCATGGGTATAAATAGTGAGGAGTTAGTGGTTAATTGCTAATGGCTAATGGCTAATTGCTAATGGCTAGTGGCTAATGGCTAATGTCAGACTGGTAACAATTGACAATTAGCACGAACCCAATTAGCAATTAGCAATTAGCCCTTCGGGTGACGCTCCTTCGTCGCTAACGCTG
>CAXTSI010000550.1:0-5621 GCA_964246695.1 uncultured bacterium | reverse complement strand
CACATTTATCCCTACTCCCCACTCCCTACTACGCCAGTCGCCTACGGAGGGAAACCCTCCTGCAGCGCTGGCTCCCCCACTCCCCACTCCCCATGTTTCTTGGAAGTCCTGGATTTTGAATTAATTGTGCTTTGCGATCGCACTGCTTGGTAAAATTCATCAATATAAGATAAAACTAAATTGTCATGACTGCTGAAACTAACCCAGGGACTCAAACCACCATCGGTGCTGATGCTATTGATGAAGCGATCGCGCAGGGAGTTGATTTTGATGGTTCTGCGATTCCGCATCCAAAACTAGAACTTTATCATCAAGTTATGGCGTTAGAGGCGAATAGACAGCGCAGTGGCGTCTCAAATACTATGCGATCGCGTATCGTGCGGATCGGAGCAAAACACATTCCCCAAGCAGAACTTAACCAAATGCTCGTCAATGCTGACTTCGCACCGCTAAAAGACAAAGAAATTGCGTTCTACTACGGCGGAAAGTGAGAATTGGGGAATGGGGCATAGGGAATGGGGGAATGAGGAATGGAGAGTGGGCTTTTTTCCAATTAGCAATTAGCAATTAGCAATTAGCAATTAGCAATTAGCAATTAGCAATTCTGCCAAAAATCTGTAACTTCGTACCCAAATTCTGCTAGCATTTGCCGTAATAGAGGTAAGCTGAGTCCGATAACGTTACTGTGGCAACCTTCTATTTTTTCTACGAATAAACCTCCACAACCCTCAAGCGCAAAGCCACCAGCACATTTGAGTGGTTCACCTGTAGCAACATAGGATTTAATAGCGCGATCGCTCATTTGAGCGAAGTAAACTCTTGTAACCTGACACTTTACCAAAGTTCGATTTTGGAAAAGGTCAATCAAGGCATGACCTGTGTAAAGATCGCCAAAGTTGCCTTGCATTTTTTGCCAGCGTTGGCATGCTTCCTCGGAAGAAGCTGGTTTGCCGTATATCTCACTGTTAATAGCCAAAACAGAATCACAACCTATTATCAAAGCAGATTCAAACTGAGGAGCTACAGTTTCTGCCTTATGCTGTGCTAAAGTTTGCACTAGTTGTGCAGGCTCAGTTAGTTGGACTAGCGACTCATCAAAATCACTGGGGCAAACTATCGGTTCAATTCCTGCAGATTGTAATAGACGGCGTCGCGCCGAAGAAGCAGAAGCAAGTACGAATTGCGGAATGCCCATAATATGTTGATAGTTGGTAGTTGGTAGTTGATAGTTGCTTGTTGATTGTTAATTGTTAATTGTTGGTTATTTTAACAACTAACAACTATCAACTAACAACTAACAACTAACAACTATCCACTATCTAATACACAGCGAAAGAACTCACAGATTCTTCAATCATCTGTTTAACTTTAGACCAACGTCTTTCGGGAATCGAGGCGTTGAAAGTAAAAAGTTTACCACGACTTATGGCGACGCTGGCAAGGTTGTGGCGTTGTTGATTGTTGGGGAGTTTGATCCTATACTCCAGAAGATAGTATATTTTACCGTTAGCTTCCCGCTCTTGGGCATTGACTAATTCAGCTTTGCGACCTGAACCATCAGGAGCTAAAGCGACATGACCCAGCTTATATCCTACTTCTCCTGGTGTTCCTAGCTGTGCCAAAGTCTTCCCCTGTGGAACTGGACTAAATATAACAGAGATATTTTCAGTTGCCTCAATCAAATCGTGGAACACTACATCCGGACCATTAGCAACTTTGACTTGCACCCAGCCGTTAGGATATAAGAACCGATAGCCATCAGTACTATCAACATAACTGTTGAGTCCAGCCGCAGCTGCTACACCAGAATTATTTAGACTGAAGCTAAACACCAATAGTAGAATCAATACAATTCTTTTCCACATTTCTCAAGTTTCCTTTAGGCAGGAAGCAATACATGACAGGTATAATTTCTCATTGTCTCATTAAGATGTGATTAGTCAATAGTCGAGAATCTAAAGTCAACGATTTAAGGATTCTTGACTATTAACTATTGACTATTGACTAAATATATGTTGATAACTTACGAACTACGCTGGTTTTACCCTGGTAGGATACCTGAAAATATTCAAAATTGGTTTGAGCAATATTGTCTAATTGACTCGCCGCCACCACCAGAAGAACGCTCAGATTTGTACCTATACTCACCAGAGTGTGAGTTCTTGGGAATTAAACTGCGGGAAGGACGGCTAGAAGTCAAATGGCGTCAAGCAGAATTAGGCGTAGTGCGTTTTGGCGAATCTGTAGAGGGTAAGGTGGAGAAATGGGGTAAGTGGCTGTGTTGCGATCCCACAGGAGAAAGTTTTCAGCCAAGCCAAGTTTTAGCCAACCCTTTGTGGGTGAGTGTCCAGAAAGTTCGTTATTCACAAACTTACCAAGTCACTCCTGAATTTTCACCACAACCTGTTTCTAGCGATCAAAATATCGACAACGGCTGCAGTGTAGAACTAACTCAGCTAGTAATTCAGAATCATACTTGGTGGAGTCTGGCGTTTGAAGCCTTTGGCGAGGATGCCCATTTGATGGACAATCTACAGGCGACAGCCAGCTGGGTCTTTCATACCTATCGCGGAGCAAAATTAATTACTGCGGATTCTTTTGCTTACCCCAGTTGGATAGCACTTGTTCGTCGTCAAATCTAGTTAGACGTAGCTTTCTATAACAGACCACATCATCAGGGGCGCGGTTTCCGCGCCCCTACGGTCATTTCGGTCTACTGACATTAGATGATAAATTAACTTGCAATCAGTCCCATTCGGATAAATATAGTGTTTGTACGGTGGTCAACAGTGAATAAGCTTTAAGAAAATAATAGACGCAATCCTATTTGAGTTATGAAAATTATCGAACTGCTCGCTGCAGGCGGGTTTCCGAGGCCCAACGGGAAAGCAGTCCCCTAGTAGCGGGAAACCGAAATTCAGGGCTGTCTCACCAGATGCCTGCGATCGCGTTACCCGTCTTCTCAGTAGCGGAGACGCTGCGCGAACGAGACGCTGCGCGAACGAGACGCTTCTCTTCGAGACGCTTCTCTTCGAGACGCTTCGCGAACGCGAACAGCACTGGCTCCTCCGTAGGCAACTGCCTGTGCCAAAAGCGCTAAGCGAAGAAGTTCATAAATCATTTAGGACTGCTATATAAACACTTAATTGCTCATGCATGGATAAGCAAAATGAAATATAGTTATATTTCTATAATAACTACAGATAATTATTGGGAAGGTGTTTTAGTATTATACTATTCATTAATGAAAACTCACCCAAAATATCCTTTCCTATTACTTGTTACAGCCAATATTTCTCAACAAATTTTAGATAAATTAAATCAGCATAACATTAATTGTAAAACAGTTAATTCTATAGAAAATACTACAGATTTTTCCAACGACGAAAAGTTAAGTAGATGGCGTTATACCTATTCAAAATTAGAAATTTTTGCTCAAATAGAGTTTGAGAAAATAGTCTATTTAGATGCAGATATGGTAGTTCTGCAAAATATTGATGAATTGTTTGAAAAAGCTCATATGTCTGCTGCTAACCCCTCAGGTAGGTTACCAGAATTTTCTACCCATCATAAACAATTAAATTCTGGGCTTATGGTTATTGAGCCTTCTTTAGAAATATATAATAATATGATGAATATAATTAAAGAAAATCCTAAATCAAAATATGCGGGCGATCAAGATATTATTCACTCTTATTTCCCCGATTGGCCATTAAAAAAAGAGCTGCATTTGGATGTGAAATATCATATGTTTCACTCGGATATAAAAGAATATAATAAACTATTTGGTTATGAAATTAGTAAGAACAAAAATTCGGTGAAAGTTATTCATTATATAGGGAGTGTCAAACCCTGGCACATAAAACAAAAACTTTATCAACTAGAATTAAAAATGTGTTTACAAGCAGTAATTCAGTTGATTACAAAAATAAAATTTGATTCGACTTTATATAATCAAAGCTTAATAATATGGCTAGATTATTACAGGAATATCCCAAATCATGACAATAGGAAAGTACGACTGGCTTGGGTTGATTTTAGACGGTTGATTCATAAGTTTATTCTATGATATATTAAAAGCATTAAAAATTCGTAGTGACCGATACAAAAAAAGGATGCAAGCCCCTAAATTCATTTATGGAAAATGAAAAACATGTATTTCAGTCGAGTAGGCGCAAGAAATACTACGTCGATACTTCAAGCCCATAAATTTATTTATGGGGTTCTTACTTTTGACTTTTGACTTTTGACTTGGAGCGAAGCGACTGACGCTAGTGCCTCGTTCGCGTTAATAATTACTAATTACGATCAATATGAAATAAGTCGTTGATCAACATTGATATCCTGTGTAATCGCCGATGAAATCGTGATTTTTATAACATATTAGGTATCAATTTGTGGTCTTTCATATAAGCACAAGCTACACTATGATTGCCATGAAAGAACATTGCTGCTGTCAATGACGTTGTAATAATTTCTGCATCACTCATTCCACGACGAATATCTTCATCATGTCCGATCGCATGCACGCAGGTCATCCACGATAGAATAGACTGCAATTATTTTGTTAAGCATATTCCACTCCTCATTTTCTCTGTGTCGGGGATTTTATTCCCTTTATGACCCCTTTTTTCCTTGCGATCGCATAACTAGCAACTTAGGTTAATTATGGCAATACCTTTTACTGGCGGTTGTATGTGCGGAGCTATCCGCTATGAATGTTCAGCAGAACCCATTGCCATGGGAATTTGCCACTGTCGTGATTGCCAGCGAGCAACGGGCAGTGCGTTTGCCGCCGCGCTGATTGTGCCGCGCAGTGCTATGACCATTACCGGAGAAGTGAAATATTACGGTGTGACAGGTGATAGCGGCAACTTAGTCAGCTGTGGTTTCTGCCCCCACTGCGGTTCCCGGTTGTTTGGCACACCGGCAAATCCTGACGTGATCAGCATTCAGGCAGGAAGTCTAGACGACCCAAGCTGGTTCAAGCCCCAGGCAGAAATTTACGTTGCCAGTGCTCAACCGTGGGATTACATGAACCCAGATTTACCCAAGTTCGCCAAGTTTCCGCCACCTAACATAGCCTCTGAGAATGACGGGGGCAAGTAGCTTGTCGAAAATTTTGGCGACTTTCATTCTCCTTAGAACAATAGGCAAACGATTTCAAACTGATTCTGGGATGCGTTCTCACTGCGTTCCTTAGAGTCAGTTTTTTGGTTCTATTTCTCTTGATTTCAATGCTTTACCAGATTTTGGTTTCCCTAATTGACGATCGCCTGACAACCCCCTGAACGGTTATCCACAAGAAAGCTCTTATTTGACCCAACCCCCAAAGCGTGATTCAGCAACTGGGGAAGATTGGGCGGCGAAGCAGAGTGCAGGCGTGCGGGCTGCAACAATCGCGCATTGCTAATACGCTTGTCTTGGTAGCCCGTACGCCTGCACCGCCCAATAAGGGCGTAGCGTTCCCCAGTTGCGTCACTTACCCCCCCCTGATTGTCTAGCTTTGTCTAATTTAAATGCCTTCCAAGCTAATGTTTACACTCCTGCCACCTTTTCAACCTTTTATCCCACATTCCGCACCCAAGGGTGTCACAATCGGTTATTACTGAACTAAATGA
>CAXTSI010000549.1:0-5635 GCA_964246695.1 uncultured bacterium | reverse complement strand
CTATACGCTCTTGAGCATCATGTGTATAACGGAATTCGGTCGTTTCATCTCGTAGAATTGACCAGGTGGTAAGGGCGGGGTAAGTCGCTTCGCTCCAAATCAAAAATCAAAAGTCAAAAGTCAAAATTAAGAATTATTTATTACTTTTGACTTTTGACTTTTGACTTTTGAATTCCCCGTAGGGGTTGCTCCGCCGCCCTACCGTTACCACTGCATACTTGACTATTTCTGTCAATACGTAAGTCCTAAAGAAATCAATTACATCGCTCTCCTCGATCGCCCCAAACATCATATTAATACTTAATCCTTGGATCGACATACGCATTTAAAATATCAATCAAAATACTAGCAAATACAACGATCGCCGCGAAAAACACCAGTACCCCCTGCACTGTCGGATAATCCCGCAGAGAAATCGCTTCATATAACTTATTTGCCAATCCAGGCCAAGAAAAAGTTACCTCAGTTAAAATAGCCCCACCCAACAGAGAAGCAAAGGTCAACCCTAAAACTGTAATCACAGGAATTAAAGCATTTTTTAAAGCGTGAGAAACCAAAATTTTTCGTTCAGAAATCCCTCGTGCTCTAGCTGCTTCTACATAATCTGCTCGCAGGGTTTGCTTTAAATTCACTCGTACAATCCGCTCAAAAATACCACTCAGCAAAATTCCCAAAGTGCAACTTGGAAGTATGAGGTACTGCAAAGCAGTAAAGAATTGGTTAAATTTACCACTCAAAAGACTATCTATTGTGTACAGACCAGTGATAGTATTGGGAGCAGGGATAGTTGCGGGAAAGCGGGTTCCTAAGGGCAACCAATCAAGCTGAACAGAGAAAATCAATTGTAGAATCATTCCCGCCCAAAAT
This sequence comes from uncultured bacterium, assembly GCA_964246695.1. Taxonomy (GTDB): domain Bacteria; phylum Cyanobacteriota; class Cyanobacteriia; order Cyanobacteriales; family Nostocaceae; genus Stigonema. The sequence goes on along the minus strand of CAXTSI010000549.1, from coordinate 4,768 downwards.
ATCGGCAGTGAGTAGGTGATAATGCCAAACAACCGTCCGCCCACATCAAGAGGTGTGCCAGGACGAGAAGCAGAAATAGTACCGACTGCAATGCCTACAATTAGAGCGATCGCAATACTAAATATCGCTAACTCAGCTGTTGCGGGAAAGTATTGCCAAATGATGTCCCAAACTTGCTGTCCTCGAGAAGTGATCGACTTTCCTAAGTCAAAGCGCAACAATGTTCCGATGTAATTGAAGTACTGTAGCCACAAAGGCAAGTTTAAACCCAATTGTTTTCGCAATTCCACCTTAGCGCTTTCAGGAGCACGACCGCCAAGAATCGCATCCACCGGATCTCCTGGTGTTGCTCGTAACAACAGAAACACGATGGTAGTAATAGTCAACAGTTGAAGTGGAGCTAGCAGCAACCGGGCAGTGATATAATATGTTAAAGCTTTGGAACGAGACATAATATTTGTTAATAGTTAGTAGTTAGTTGTTAGTAGTTAGTTGTTAGTAGTTAGTTGTTAACAATTAGCAATTAGCAATTAGCAATTAGCAATTAGCAATTAGCAATCAACTATTTTTTAATTAACTTGTATATTAAATTTTGGGTGGGGTCTAGTTGAACACCGCTAATACCTTTTTGGGCAAACACGTAGTCTTTGCTTTGCCACAAGGGAATGTAAGGCACATCAGTTGCCAGTTGTTGTTGAATTTCTGCAAAGATTTGTTGGCGAACTTCGGGGTTTTGCTCTTGACGCTGTTTATTAATGAGCTGATTCATGCGATCGCTATAGTAAAATGAACCCTGAGATTGGCTTCCTCCATCCGAACATCCCTTTTCTACTGACCCTTTCTGACAACCTAAGAACGGCTGAATGTAATTGTCTGCGTCTAAAAAGTCAGGATACCAATCGAGCAAAAAGGTAGGATATAAGCCTTGGGTAATGTTTTTATAAGCGGTGGTAGATTCCACAGAGTTGATTTCAAATTGCAAAAGTCCATCCATTGTTTTTTTGGCAAGGGCTTTGATGACTAATACCGTCAAAGCGTCAGTTGGAAGATTTGAACGATACCAAAGTTCTACTTTTGCCGGATTGGTTTTGGAAAAACCAGCGAGTATGAGCAGTTCTTTAGCTTTTTGGGCATTACCATCGCTGTATTGCTCTTTAAATACTGGTTTGGAAACCTTAAAAGTGGTCGGCACCAAACTGTAAAGTGCTTGGGATTGACCGTACAAAACCCGTTCAGATAATAACGGACGGTCAATCATGGCGGCGATCGCCTGTCTCACCCCTAGGTTATCTAAAGGCTTCTGATTGCGGTTGATAGCCAGAAACTTCACCACACTACCGGACGCTGTAATTGCTTGCCAATCGCCGCTTTTTGCTTTTGACTCCAAGCTGCGAATTTGATCTGGGTCCATAGTCAGATAAGCTACATCCACAGCTTTTTTGCGGAAAACATTATACAAATTCACCCCACTGCTGAGAATTTGCACGTTAATACCGCCATTGGCTGGTTTTGCTCCCCAGTATTTGTCAAATACATCAAACCGCAGTGAATCAGGACCAAAGTTGGCTAACTTGTAAGGACCAGTCCCTACAAAAATATTCGGCTTAAATTTCCCAGAACCAAGTTCGTAAGCCTGGGGCGAAACTGGACAAACGCCAGAAAATGCTAGTAGTGAGGGAAATGCCGCAAACGGCTTTTTCAACTTGATTGTTAACTCATACTCGCCTGTGGCTTTGACTGAGTCCACCACATCCTTAAGCAAGAAAGAAGGTTTACCACCATTTCCGATAAAGCGCTGGAGACTAAACTCCATTGCTTTGGCATTAAAAGGAGTGTCGTCGTGAAACACAACTCCTTGACGCAGGGGAATGGTGTAAGTTAAACCATCTTGACTAACTTTGGGTAATGATGTAGCGAGTTGAGGTTTTATTTCCGTGCTTCCTGGTTCGTAGGTGTAGAGGCGATCGCTCATGTTATAAACTAAGCCAAGAGACGCCAATTCATAGGCATCGGCTGGATCGAGGGTACGCGGTTTCGACGTCGTACCTATAGTAATGCGACCATCTCCTGTTGGGGTATTTACAGAACTAGATGATGGTGTAGTCGTTTGTTGGCGAGTACCGCAACTGACTACCAACAATAAACATAGACAAAACAAACAAAGAAATTTTGTAATTCGACCCCACCGGATCGCAAACAAGGAAAACCAGGTCATAGCATTGGGATTGCTCCTTGATTTGACTGCGTGTGTTGTTCCTACCTTCATTCCACTGCCCAAGGAGATGGAATTTCCGTTGTTGAAATCACTTTTCCTGTCAGTAGGCTAATAGCAGTTTTTTCGCAGTTGGGACACTTGACTTTGATCTCTTGTATCTGTTCGCGTCCCTTGAATTCTTCTATTGCTGGTAAACCGGTGCATTCACTTACCAGCCCGTGTAGGCAGTGGTAGCACTCATAAAAAACACGCTGCACTGGTTTGTCAACGTCAAGGATTTTCACATGCTGACATTTCGCAGGCGGTAGTTCTGGGTCGGGAATTATTTTTTTAGGTTTTTCGGCGGATGGTTCTCTCAATGTTCCTCCTTTGGTATCGACGGCGGTGTAGATTCGCTTTCCATCTTGAATTGGCAAGGTTTGTGCTGGCACAACATGTGTCTTGATACAGCGCCTCTTTCAATCTGTCTAGCTCCTTTGCACTGGGGAGAAGTGCTGGCAAAAGTACCCTTGCCCCTACCCTTCATCAGGGATTTAAAATTCATGGTTATTTTAATACTTTTTTTAACGAACCGCTTCTGAGCCAAGGACGCTAAGAAAAGAAAGAGAGTAAAAATTACATAACGGTAGGGTGCGCCATCGCCGAGAGTACGGCACTATGATTGACAATAGGAGTGCGTTAAGCGTAGCTGTAACGCACCCTACATTTATAATGTGGTTGAGGAGCTATTACAAATACGAACTTCAACGCTATTATTTGTCTTTGATTCGCACGTCAATTACTGTAGCGTTGAAGTTGTAATTAAACCCGTCTAATTCAATTGGCACTCCAATTTTGAGCTTACTGGGACCGATAACTGGTCCATTATCAGTGATTTGCGCTTTACCTTCCAAAGTCAAAAGCATATCTGTACTAAAACTGTTTGACCTTGTATCGGGTAATTCTTTGAGGGAACCATTGGGTTGGGGAACCATTAAGGTTCTAGGTAGCGGTTGAACCGATTTTATAGCGATCGCGCCGTGGGGTTGATTGCGGATAATAATATTAGTTTTGCCGCCTTTTGTTAATCCTTGGTTGAATAACCCTTGAGGGTCGCGGACATTTAAACCTCGAACAATTAAGTCTACCTCTACAGGTTTTGTAGTATTGCCTACTTGGGCAACAGAGCCAGAACCGCCGGGTAAGAAAAAGATACCGAATATAACTAGTAAAATTACCAGTGCGGCACCGAAATCGAGAATGTTAATTTTACCGAATAAGCGACCTTTGGAATCTAAAATAGCCATAAAATTTTTTCCCAAATTACAGCGGAGTCATTGATTGTAAAAGTACGTGGGGTAGAGACGCTACATTGTTCCCTACTTGGGGGTAACTAAAAGTGGTTGGGTGTTGCGATCATGCGACAGTTTATCACAAAGAGCGAAAGTCCACTTGTAGAGACGCGAAATTCTCGCTGTGCGCGCATGTTGTCGGTTTTCCCGCAACTCACGGCGACTGGCGTCGCGTCTCTACACAGCCAGAGAATTTATTCTAGGAGCGGGTATGGCGCAGGTGCAAGAAGTTTAAAATGCAACTTAGAAAGCTCTAAATCCGTCCGCTAATTTTACGTTCTCCTGAAAGCATCCTCTAACAAAATTATTTATGAATTGGAAACGCTTTAGTTTAAATTCCCGTTTTTTCCAGCATCGCTGGTTTTATCCTTTGATTTCGGTGGTAGTCGCCCTAAGTATTTGCCTGAGTACACCTCTCTCATCCCGTGCTTCCTTGCTTGACCTAATTTTGCAGGGAGCTCAATTAGTTCAGCTTTCTAATATATCCTCTAGCCAGGAAGTTGAGTTAGGCAAGCAGATAAATGACCAACTGGTCAGCAGTGGAACTCAGCTTTACGGCAATCCACAGGTGAATCAATATGTGGAACAAATTGGTCGGCGTCTCATACCTAATAGCGATCGCCCCAACATCCCTTATAAGTTCCAGGTAGTTAAAGATGACAGTATTAACGCTTTTGCTACTTTGGGGGGCTTTGTCTATGTCAACACTGGTTTGCTGAAAGCTGCAGACAATGAAGCGCAAGTGGCAAGTGTCCTTGGGCATGAAATGGGTCACATTGGCGGGAAGCACGTACTAAAGCAGATGCGGCAAAAAGCGATCGAGAATGGGGTATTAACAGCAGCTGGGTTAAACCAATCTCAAGCCGTGCAAATTGGTGTGCAATTGGCACGCGACCTTCCTCGCAGCCGCCAAAATGAATTTGAAGCCGATCAAAGAGGATTAAGAACTTTGACACGCACTGGTTATTCTCAGGCGGCGATGGTTGCTTTCATGCAAAAGCTACTTAACAAGAGTTCTGCTGCTCCCGCATTTTTGAGTAGTCACCCGGCAACTGGCGATCGCATTGTGGCGCTCAAAAGTGCGATTAACAACCAATCTAGCAATGGAAGTGCAGGGTTAGATAATGCCGCTTATCAGGCAAATATTCAAGCATTGCTTCGTTAATAGTTAGTTGTTGGTTGTTAGTTGTTAGTTGTTAGTTGTTAGTTGTTAGTTGTTAGT
>CAXTSI010000548.1:0-5646 GCA_964246695.1 uncultured bacterium | reverse complement strand
CTACCCTGTCAGCTTTTTGTTGATGTGTGACAGTTAGGGTGCGGAAGGTGGGATCTATGTCTACTGAACAGAAGTTAAGCTCAAAAAGCTAACTTTTCTATCATGTTTATAGTGATCAGACCTCATTAACTTATGCACCGCACCTAAGGGATAGACATGAAAAAGAAATGGCAGCAAATCGCTGCTATTTTTGGTGTGTGAGGGCCATTTGTTTTTTTCGCTCTGAGTTAGCTTTTCGCTGATTTAGAAAAAGAAAGTCGTGCGGATTGCCCCAATGAAGTCATCAGCGTTTCGATTATTGAAGTCAGGATTTGTAATCAAGATAATACCAGGAGTGATGAAGATGTTATCACTCAAACGATACTGGTAGAACCCTTCAATATGAAAAGAATCGTCGCGATCGGTACCGATTTGCGATTTGAGAGAACGGCTGACATCAATCACTCTTGGTTCCATGCCAAAAATGATGCCAGCAAGGCTACCCTTTTTACCAAAGTCAGGAAACGCCAAGGCGACTGCGTAGTTTAAGATACTCAAGTCTCCCTGGGGAAGATTTCCTGGTGCAGACAGGGTACGACTAGCAGTGTAGCCTACCCAACCATTGATCAGAAATTTCGGGTTAACCTGGTAGGATGCTTCAACACCATAGGAATTGCTAGAAACTGGCAGACTCACATTACTCACTTTGTTGTGATTTTGAGGATTTGGAGCTGTCAAACCATTATTATGTAGAAAATTAGGTACAAATCTCTCTAGATTGTTCAACGTCTCGTTTAGATTAGCACGGTTGCTACCAGCAGTGAAGTTAGTGTTATAGGAATTAACGTAGGTCAAGCCTAGAGTTAAAATTTTGCTAGGCTTGATGGTTAACTGTCCAATAGCACCATACGCACCACCAAACAAGCCATTTCTCCCATTAGGTTGTGCTGGCAAGTTTGCCAAATAACCCAAGCTTAGTTCCAACTGGCTACCGAACTCGTGTCTTAGCCCGATTCCAGCACCAGTCGAGAGGTTGTATATTGGATTGTACGTCCCAAAGTTAGACAAGGCACCGCTAGCCCCGTCATTATCAATGTAAGGGTTGACAGTGTTGGTGAAGTCATCCGGTTGAGCCGCATTTCCCTCCAGCACCAAAGTTGTGTTCTTACCTACAGGGAAAGCGTAGAACAGGGCATCTAACGCGACACTGTTATTTGCTCCATTGACTTGTACAGAGGGAGTAGTTGGGTTCGCTGTAGAAAATCGCAGATCGCCCTCTGGCGTGTGAGTAGAAGTGTTAGCTAATGAATTCAGGTTTATCGCTTGGAGTCGAACTCTGAGTAAATCTTTACTAGTGAAGCTGGTATCAAAGTTGAGTCGAATTCGATCATTGAAACTAGTTACTTGCGCGATCTTATTACCATTGGCATCTTGCCCTCCCGCCACACCAACCAAGGCAAAGAGGGCTTCGCCGTTGAGTTTAGTGGTGGTCGAGAATCGATTAGCTTCTAACTGCGACGTCTTTTGTTCCAGATTATCTACCCGACCGCGCAGGGCAATGAGTTCGTTGGCAAACTCTTGTTGCAGTCGTTGTAAGGTAGCAATATCTTCTCGACGTACTAGGTTAGATGTCCCTGTAGTACTCAGCTCGTTCACCCGATCTAAGCAAGCTTTCAAACCAGCAGCAAATTCATACCGGGTCAGCGCCCGGTTTCCCCGAAAGGTGCCATTTGGATAACCGGCAATGCAACCATAGTGTTCCACTAAAAATTGCACCGATTGAAAAGCCCAGTCTGTCGGTTGCACATCCGATAGTTGGGAAACTGAAGTGACTTGTGCGGCACTGGTTTCATCCAGTTGAGATATTAAAGTTGTGGAAGTCAAGCTTGATCTAGAGGTAGCAGTTTGTGCTTGGGAAGTTCGTGCTGCAACATTAGCAAAGGTAGCGGGCATTCCTACCAGAGTTAAGCTCCCAGCAAGTAAGCATAGAAAGCCAACTCTATTGGTAGTAACCAGTAAACACAATTTCATAGCCACTCCTCACACTAACTAAGATGTTCCAAATGTAACCGTTAAGGGGGTATAAAATTCGTCTATCTTCTAAAACCCTTGCTTAGTAAGGGTTTCGGGTGATTTGTCGGATGCGCTAATAGTACGTGACACTCCTACACCGCCGCCAGAGGTCGGTGTAGGCTTCTTGGGGAAATTATCCTTGTAGAACTTCATTTCTGGTACTCGACAACTTTCCGAGTCCTGCTGTTTAAGGTCAGGTACGTGCCCTGCCCGACCTTTGATTTACAAGCAATCAAGATTACCTACGTTCCTGAAAGATTTTACGCATTGGAGGCAGTAATCAGCACTGTGTGCATATTAAAATTGCACTTCCCAATGCAACACCCTATCTTTAGTTGTCAAGGTGCAGGTGTGGTAGCGATTTACCTTTTCCATCAACCCTTTATTCTAGCATAGTGGGTGTCTACTGTGTACCCCCGTGTTCAAAGATTCTAGATTAAGTTTAACAAGAAAATGTCATAGATAGTACGTTACGCTATCGTTCGCGATCTTCGACGAAGGAGCGCGACTCGTCTCCCCTTGGGAGAAAAGCGCACCCTACTGGTTAAAATTTAAACTTTAGCAGCAGTAACGTTTGGGAAATTGACTTTCAACCGTTTAAACATCGCTTCTCGCGCTTGCACGGCAAGGGTATCATCTAGGGGTGACAGCGTCATAGGCTGTTGATACTTGAGCCGCAGCGCTGTTTGAATCAGCCAGTCAGCGACAAAGGGGTTTTTCGGTAATAGGGGACCATGAGAATAGGTAGCGATCGCATTCTGATAAAACGCTCCTTCTGTCCCATCCTCACCATTATTGCCCAACCCGTATACCACTCGCCCCAAAGCTTCCACCTTTCCCAACTTAGTACGTCCGCCGTGATTTTCAAAACCAATCAAGTATGGTTTGCTACCCATCATCTCTTCCAAATCCCGCAACAAACGAGTTGCTGTAACTTCCACTACCAAATTACCAATACAGCGACGGGTATTTTCACCCCTGTGTACCGACACCATATCTAATATGCCTAACCCTTCAATTCGCTGTCCCAACCCCGGTTCATAATAATGTCCCAGCAGTTGGGGGGCGCCACAGGTAAAAACTCCCGGAGTACCATTTTCAATCGAGTCGCGCAGTGCTTCCGCTTTCGCACCTTGTAAATCACGCATCACAATTTCTTGCTGACGGTCTTGTGCACCACCACCGACGATCAAATCTACCGCACGGATATCATCTACTGTGGTGCTTTGATCCAGTGGTAACACCTTAACATTGTATCCTCGCCACGAACAACGACGTTCAATACAGATGACATTACCGCGATCGCCATAGGTACTCATCAACGTCGGATACAACCAACCAATTGTTAATTCAAACTCTTGAGAACTCATGAATTTAGCAATATCAATAGGAATTTTACAGAAACTTACCTTAAAGCAGAACAAATAAATTAAAAATTCAAATAATTTATTTTATATTTTTAATTTTTAATTTTTAATTCTTGTACTCCCCCTGTTTATGGTCGGACTATCCGATGCATATCCAAAACTGGTGGGGAGATTTCGGTTTGAGTAAGCATATCGTGAATCTGTCCTCGGTGGTGTGTTTGGTGGTTAAAAAAGTGTGCCAGCAATAGGTTAACCGGGTCAGTATAAAGCTTACCCTGATTATTCATGTAACGAATTGTTTTGGTCAAGAAATCCTCATTTAACCCAGATATGAAGGCTTCGATGCGCTCATCTTCTAATACACGAATTTGCTGTAACTCGTCGAAGTCATCATAGAGGATAGCATCAAGTCCAGTAGATGGCATTTCTTTGCCTTCAAATCGCGCCATCCAAATGCGATCCCCTATCATAATATGATTCAGCGTCCCGTAAATACTTTTAAAAAATGCTGGTCTGATAAGCTTACGTTCTGCTTCTGAAAGTTGCGCACAAACTTCATAAAGCTTGCTATTTGCCAAAGTATTGTAACGTGCGAGCATCTGAAAGTGCTGAATGAGCATAATAGACCTCTTTTATTTAGATAGTCGTTAGTAGATAGTTGTTAGTTGATAGTTGTTAGTGGTTAGTAGTTATTGATAGTACCAACAACTAACAACTAACAACCAACAACCAACAACTAACCACTAACAACTAACCACTAACCACTAACAACCAACAACTAACCACTAACCACTAACCACTAACAATTTAAAGAATCTTCCTCCCAGTCAGCACTTCTCGCACTTCTAGCATTGCTGAATAAGTAGGTAAAATGTGTAAAGTTTCATTATCTGGTGTGTGTTCTAACGCTGTAGCGATCGCCTGTCGCAAATCTTCTTCGATCATCAAATTTAAATGACTCGTCTCTTCACCAGCACTGTAACGGAGACGTAGCGCCAGATCGTAGACGCGATCGCCACTCACTACCAAAGTACCTCCCCGTTCTACCAATTTCTCTGTATCTACATCCCAAATCCAAGAGACATCTGTGCCATCAGGCGTTCGGTCATTCAATACCAACAGCGTAGTTTTGTCAGTGCTTTGAGTCACCACCCGAATTGTTTCATTTGTCCCCACAGGATTTTTTGATAACAAAATTCGCACTCGCTTGCCATTAATTTCTAACTCTTCTGCACGACCAAAAGCTGCTTGGAAATTGTTAATAGTATCTCGGATTGTAGCTTCATCAATTAAAAGTTCTTTAGCAGCAGTAGCAGCAGCTAAGGTATTATATTTGTTATACAAGCCGATGAGAATTTGCGACCATTCGCTACTCTCAAGAGTCGGTTGACTTTTACTAAAGCCGCATTTCGGACAGTGGAAATCCCCCAAATGGGACAAGTAAACACCTTTGTAGTCCAAAGAGTGTCCGCAGTTGGGACAGTAGATAGAATCAACAGCGTGAGGAATGGCATCTAGGTAATGTTCTGGCTCATTCAACCCAAAGAATAACACTCGCTGGGGTAATTGCTGCCCAAGATAAGATAAAGTTGGGTCATCAGCATTGGGAATGACAACCGTTTCTCGTGGTAGAGTAGAAATAATTTTTGTCCATCGCTTACTAATAGTGTCAACCTCTCCATACCTATCGAGTTGATCGCGGAACAAGTTTAAACAAAGAATCATCCGAGGCTGGATAGGTGTCAAGACCTTTGGTAATATATTTTCATCTACTTCCAAAATCGCATAATCAACATTTAATCTACCAACTAAGTCGGTGTTTTCTAAGAGCGCAGTCATTAATCCATTTTCCAAATTTGCGCCTGTAGAATTGTGAGCGACGCGATAGCCTTGGCGTTCTAGTATGCTGTTTAACAGCAGTGATGTGGTAGTTTTACCATTAGTACCAGCAATCAGAATTACCCCGTTTTTGACTTGCTGAGTTAATAATTGTAATAATCGGGGTTCGATGCGACGGGCAATTGAGCCTGGTAAGACACTAGCCGAACCCAAACGTAGCGATCGCACTATCAATGTGACGCTTTTTGCTACTGATACAGCCAAGCCCAGTCGCAGCCTATCTATAAGTTGAATTTTGTTCCCCACATCCGTACCCTAGTATTTTGGCAGTTGCTACCTTAACAGAAAAGGGGAGTAGGGAGTAGGGAGTGGGGAGTGGGGAGTGGGG
>CAXTSI010000547.1:0-5658 GCA_964246695.1 uncultured bacterium | reverse complement strand
AGGGGGAGATCGTTAAGCAAAGGTATACAACTAACAACTAACAACTAACAACTAACAACTAACAACTAACAACTGTAGTTGTGCTTAATTGAAACCAGTTTGATGTACAATCAGATAGCAGCGGTTATTGCAGCGGCGCGGATTGTTAGAAAACACTCAGGTAAGGTAAAAGGCTACTCTAGTTGAGAGTGGTAGTATATTTTAAGTTAAGCAACCATCCCAAGTTGAAATTACCCTACTTTTCAATTTTAATTGTGTAAGTTATTAAAAGAAATAGTAAAAGTTAATGCTTTTTCAAGCTTATTGTCAGTAACCGCAACTTTTCAGCAGAATACTGCGTCGTTTTTTGAAAAATAATTAACAACCCGAAAAATTAGCAAACTTTCTGTTTGAAGTTTCTTAGAGGAAGTTATTATTTGTAGAAGAACGCATCTCTTATTCTTGCCTGAAAGATAAAAATTGCTAGTCAATTGCAAACGAGCCGAGTGAACGACAACAGTTATGTCTTACGTCTCCCTGTTGAAAAATATACCAGAATTCCTTAGCCAGCCTACTGGAATAGCAGTTATAGCCTCTCTTGGCATTCACGGTGCTATTGCGTTCCTCCTGCCGTTAGCGCCCGTTGACTCCAAACCAAAACAACAAGTAGCGTCAGCAAAACCTGTCGGACTTGTTGAACTGAACCAGGCTGAACAGAAACGTCTCCCACAAGCTAGCACACCCCAGGTTGCCCTACAACCAGTTCCCCTGCAACCCCAAGTTCCTCCTCTGCCAAGCTTTACTAACAAGCAGGCGACTTTACCTCCCCTACCACCAGCTTCTTCTACTCAGCTAATACTACCTCCCCTACCCAAATCATCTACCAATTTACCTATTGCCTCCTTGCCGAAAGGTCAGTCTTTGGGGGTACTTCCCAAGAGGGATTTCCAAATTAACCCCATTAATTCCCCAAATTTAAGAACAGCAGCGGTCCAACCATCTGCTCGTTTTAACGAAGATGTAAAATTGGGAGAATCCAAACCGCTACCACCTTCCAATATGCCAGAATTGCAGGCGGCGACAACACCTGTGAATCTGCCACCTAATTATATGTCAGCATCGCCGCCGGTTCCCGTACCTGCGTTGCCACCCTCCAATATGCAACCGTTGCAGGCTAGAATGCCTGCCGAGATGTCACGTTCCAATTTGCCAGCATTGCAGGCGGCTACAATGCCTGCGAATCTGCCTCGTACTCCATCTCCGATCCTCTCTGATACCACGCCGACTGCAACAGCATATAGAAATACCACACCAACTACAGAGGCAAGAAGTGGTACACCAGAAATTGCTCAAAACCAGCAGCTAATAGCTCCGGTTGCAGAAACCCCACAAACGAGGGATAGACTAGCCTTAGCAGGATCAAACCTATTGCGATCGCCGCTACATTCTACGCCTAACATACCTGGGTTGCTATCAACTCCTAGAGAATCAGGAATCGCAAAAACGACGACTTTTGGAGAGCAGTTTAATCAAGTCAAGCAGCAATACCCCAACTTAGAAACGAAAGTACCCATCGCGGAAACGATTAATACACAAGCAGGGCGAGAAGGTAAAGTTGAGGGTGGTTTGGTAGTAGATGCTGAAGGTAAAGTTGAGTCAGTAAACTTCTTAAATAACTCAGTTTCATCTGATCTCAGAACTGCCGCAAGGGAACATTTAAGGGAATATTTTCAAAAGAATCCTACTCAGGCAAATGGTAAGCCCAAGTATTACCCATTTAGCCTGTCTTTTAGATCCAACAGCAGTCCTGAAGTTTTAAACCACACATCTCCTTCATCTCTCACAAATCAAAAACAAGCATCATCCGAACTACGACAAAGACTGATTCAGCTGCGCTCATCTTCAATGGGTACACAACCATCACAAGTAAGTCATAGCTCATTAGAAGCTCCTGTTAAGCCATTATCTGAACATCGAGTCAGGAACAATCTACCTGTACTAGTACCGGAAGCTGTTAAACCATTCCCTGAACTACAAGCTAGAAACAATCAAGTAGCGTCCACACCTTTGGCTACTACTAAACCATTATCTGAACTGCGAACCAGAAACAATCAAGCAGCGTCCGCACCGCAAGTTGCTACTAAACCAGCACCTGAGCCATTAGTCAGTAGTAATCAGCCTTCGAGTTCTGTTGAATCTGGTCAAAAACTCTTACGACGATTGCGCAAACTCAGAGAACAAAGACAAAACTCTCATCAAGAATAATCAAAACATTAAGAGGGAACAGGGAACAGGGAACAGGGAACAGGGAAATCCCCATACTTAAAAGCAGGGGATTTAAAGCGGACGTATTTTTTCTTGCGCCTACTCGACGAAAAAAATATTTTATTTTTTTCATAAATAAATTTACTTGCTCTGTACCCTTAATCTTCTCCCAATTCCTCGCCGCGCAAGGGACGGGGCTAATTCTTTTCTGTTAAGAGTTAAGAGTTAAGAGTTCCCACTCCCGAAGGGGCTTGGTCAAGTCGCTTCGCTCCAATTACGAATTACAAATTACGAATTGTAGCTTTGCTGCTTGATATTATGTCCGGCAAATCAACCACAATAAAAACCTGTCAACCCATGTAGAGAAGTTGCATTGCAATGTCTCTACATTATCATGCATTGCATTTTGACTTCGCCCCCTTGGGGCGCGTGACTCCTTTTCTTTTGCTTGCTTTCCCAAGCACAAAAAACCCTCTGGTTTTACAGAGGGTTTTTACGATCCCAAAATGCTCAAGCTTAAAGTGTTTATACTGCGAACGGTTCAAAACTTCACTTAATATGGAACCCCTCTCCAAACCTCTCCCCGATGCGGGGAGAGGCTTAAGAACCGGATGCGCGAATGTAGTTGTTATAGTTTTCAGCCGTTTTTAGTATAACAGCAAGGATTGTGCGGTTCAAAATCCAAAATTGATAGCAATTTTACCAGCCTTGTTCGGCTTTCTGAAAAATGTAAGCAGCTACCTCCAGAATCTCCTGATCGCTCAACTTATCCTTGAAGGCGGGCATAGCATTTTTACCAATCTGTACCTGAGAGATAATCGCTTGAATTGAGTCTTTATCATAATTTTCCAGGTACTGTAATAAAGCTTCCTTTTTCAAGGTTTTCTCGGCAATAAGAATGTTACCACCACCTATATGACAAGAAGCGCAGTAAGCGCTGAAGATTTTTGCAGGGTCAGATGTTTGATCTGCAAGTGCTGGATTTATGAATGTAAATATGAACAGGGTGAGCGTCAACAGTACGATTAACGAAACTATTCTCAATGGATTCTCCTCGCGATAAGCCTCCAGCAACTAAAAAAAGTTTCTCCATTTACTATTGTATGGCTGCTAGAGGTGCCAAAGCGTTAGTCCAGTAAGCGTGTTTAACGTTTTTACCCAGTGTTCTCAAGCCAGTGCTTTAAAAGTTTATATATATTTACAATTGACGGTAAAGAGCTTATCCCTTCCTTCGCTACGCAGCCCATACCAGTTAAGGATAGAACTCGTTACCGCCTTTTATCCCTCGTATATGCCAAACTTACAAGTTTGACACATTGTTTGCGTTCTTTAGCAACAGAACCAAGGAAAATCGTCTTGTGTCAACACCGATTTACCTAGCTTTGAGCCGACTCAACCAAGACTCTGCCAACCATGCCAGCACCACGGTGAGGTTCACAGTAGAAGGAGTATTCACCAGCAGGCGCGTCTACAGGAATAGTCGTTTCTGTAGATTGTCCGGGGGTCATGAGCAACTTCTTATGAGACAGGTTTTTGGCTAAATCAGTACTCTTAGCAGGGTTTTTGGCTGCATCAAACACAACATTGTGGGGAGGAACTTTGTTGTTGACCCATTTAATTGTGTCACCAGGATGAACCGTCAACTTATTTGGTTCAAACCCTAGCATTCCTTTATCAGTACCCATCTTCACAGTATATGTTTCAGCCGCAGCACTGGGGGTGAAAACAGCGAAGCTGCTAACAACTAAAAGGATTGTCAACACAGCTAAACTTAGGCGTCGCAAACTTGACGCAATCAATTTCATGGCGTTCTCCTAATAACAAGCTTTATTTTCCTTTTTTCATTTTAGATACTATTGAGCCTAAATATGACAATCTGTCATAGATGCAAATTTTTTTTTAAATAATGGCAAGCAAAGTATCGATTTTAGCGGCTTTAGCGAGTAATCTTGTGTTCCAAAACACAAATAGAACGGCTAGACACAGGAATAGATGTCAATACGGTTCGGTTAAGGGTAGTTGGCGGACGGAGAAACCCGGTTTCTTCAAGAAACCGGGTTTCTGTCTGGGTGCTGATCCGAACCGTATTGGAATAGATGTCGCGCCAAGAATCGAAACAGCATACCTTATAGTCCAATACGGTTCAGTTAAGGAATTGTGGGAGCAAAGAAACCCGGTAACTCCAGCGAAACCGGGTTTCTGATCTGGTGCTTAACTGAACTGTATTGCCTTATAGTCAATAGTCAATAGCAGCCAGCGATCTGTTTATGAGTTTCGGTAAACCCTCCTCATATGCGGTAGGGTTTACCGATCGTGGCGACTGGTGTTCAAAAGTCAAGAGTCTTAAGTCTTAAAACTTAAGACTTAAGACTCTTGACTATTAACTAATAGACATGTCCGAAAAACAATGTATGAACGTGCGGCGTTCTACAGGGGTTGTAGACAACGCATAATTAATTTTTGGAGATGTCTAATGATTATGGGCTAAATCGTCGAGCGGGGTTTAGTAATAAATTTTGCCACCACCCCACTTTTGACCGATAATCTTAGGTTGCAGAAGAATATGACCAGCGATCTCTTCTAAGTCTTCATCCGTCAGATTTCTCATTTGAGTGAAAATATCTGCACTCTTCATGCTGGGGTGTATTTCAGAAATTTCCTCTTCACCATCGTAGGTAGTGGGATTTTTCAAGTAGTCCACCAAACTTTCAATGTTGTCACGAGGTGGTGATGCTAGCGCCAGACTTTCGGGATCGAGTCCCACATTCTGGTTGGTCTTGGTCACACCTCCAGCATGACACTGGGCGCAGGCAAAGTTAAATAAGCGTTTGCCTTCTTGGACTTGTTTAAGGCTGAGTACAACGGTATCGCCTTTGTCATTTAATGGCAAAGTGCGGGTAGCCGCATCCAGTTCCACCGCTGTCGCACTACCAACAAACAACTGAAATCCTAGTAACACAGCCGCAAAAATGCCAAATAATCTTCTTAACATGTTTCCCCTTAACGATTTTAACTTGCTACACAGCTGCGATCGCTCTGACTCACAATATCTGTTGTTAACTGCTAACTGCTAACTGCTAATTGTTACTAGCCGCACCACGATTACCAGTTAGCCAGTCAGGTGACTTCCGTTGTCGGATCGGTTTCAGACATAATTTGGGAAATAATTGCCTTTGCATCCTCTAACGCCAAACGGGTGTTTTGGTTTTTATAGGCAATTAAGAGTTGGTCACACACAGATAGCACTTTGTCCACAGGAATGCTGTAGTCAGCGGCTATCTCCGCGATTGATAGGTCTGCAAAACCCATAACCTTTGTTAACTGACAGATAGAATTTGAGTCGCTGTAAGATCAATTATCACTTTAAGAGTGCCATTTTTTGCCGAAACTACTGGGGAGTGGGGAGTGGGGAGT
>CAXTSI010000546.1:0-5677 GCA_964246695.1 uncultured bacterium | reverse complement strand
TAACAACCAACAACTAACAACTAACAACCAACAACTAACAACTAACAATCAACAACCAACATCACCCACTAGCGGCTCTATTGTACACTTGAGCCACGCCATAGCTAAACCGCTGACAATTTATTGGCGGCAAGCAAGACGAGCCAAGGTATGGCAACCTCTCCACAAGCTTAATTTAATACCCTTACGGCTGCTGGCGGCAGGAACATTTTTCGCTCTGTTCTGGGTAATACGGTTCTTGCTAGTGTTAGCAATGACATTTATCAACTATATATTAGTTAAATTACCATTTTTAGAGCCAATACAGCTTTTATATAGTAATCCCGACTCATTCGTACTGCTAGTACTTATCATCTCAATCTGCTCTTGCCCTTGGTTGTTGGATCGGTTACTGACAAACTTTTATGGGCAACGGCAACTGTCCTTGGACACTCTGAATCAGCACAGTCGAGAGGCTGTGCGGTTGCTGCAACGCTGCTGTCAACAGCAAAGCTGGCAGTTACCGAAACTTGGTATTTTGCCAATCTCGGCACCAGTGGCGCTGACTTATGGTAACCTACCCCGCACCGCCCGGATTGTGGTAAGTCAGGGGCTGTTAGAGCAACTGGCGGACGATGAAATTGCGACAATTTATGCATTGCAGCTAGGGCATATAGTTCACTGGGATTTTGTGGTGATGTCTCTGGTGCTGCTCTTCACGATTCCAGCTTACAGACTATACCAGCAATTTTCCCATTGGGGAGACAGAACACGTCATCGAATTTGGCGTTTTGTGATGGGAATCATGGCAAGCCTCGCTTATGGAGTTTGGTTTTTGCTGACAGTTCCGGCTTCGTGGTTATCTCAACTACGGCTTTACTATGGCGATCGTCTCAGCAACAGCATTACCGGCAATCCCAATGGTCTCGTTCGTGCCTTACTCAAAATTGCCATTGGCATTGCCGATGGTGTTCAAAAAGAACAAGAAATAAGTTGGCAGTTGGAAAGTCTGAACATTCTGACACCAGTAGGTTACCAACAGAGTATCTGTTTGGGTAGTATTGTTCCTCATACTACCTTTGAATCATTTTTGATGTGGGACTATCTCAATCCCTACCGTTGGTGGTTTGTAATTAATAATACCCATCCCTTAATGGGCGATCGCCTGCAACGCCTCTCATCAATAGCCCGCTACTGGCATCTAGATACGGAATTGTATCTAGATTCCCAACAGCCTCTCGCGGTCAAGCGTCAGTCATTTTTTCTTCAAATGGCTCCTTTTTTGGGAATTCCCTTGGGTGTTGTGTTTGCTCTGGCGATCTGGCTAGTTTGGCAAATGGCATTCTTCTTTAAGTTTTTGAATCTAAAGTGGATATACGACAATTGGTCTTTCGTTACAGGTTGCCTATTGATTGGCTTTAGCATCGGTATCTTGATTCGGATAAATTCTTTTTTTCCAGAAATCAAATCAGCTACTGTGGAAACTAATGACCACCTGCCCAGCCTGTTAGCCAACCCAACAGCCCTCCCCATTGACAGCGTTAGCGTCTGTCTTGTAGGCAAATTATTAGGTCGTCGTGGCACTAGCAACTTCTTGGGACAAGACTTAATTTTGCAATCCAGTACAGGTTTAGTGAAACTACATTATATTTCCATTTTGGGACAGCCTGTCTTTCCCCAAGACTGGGTTGGTCGGCAAATTATCATTACAGGTTGGTTGCGACGGGGTGCAACACCTTGGATAGACATCCAAAGTTTGCAAACTCAAAGCGGTAAAACCATTAACAGCCCTCATCCCATTTGGTCTACGGTTTTGGCAGTCGCAGCAGAGGCTTGGGGCGCTTTGATTCTTTTAAAAGGGTAATGGGGAATGCGGAATGGGGCATGGGGCATGGGGGAAAAGATTATCAATTACTTCTTCCCTACTCCCTACTTCCCTGTTAAGAGTTCCCTGTTAAGAGTTCCCTTTTTTTTGTAAATAAAAGTTGCCAAACTCAAAATAATCTGTTATCTTAGTTAAGATAAACAGCTGCATTCGGCATAAATCCGCATGCTAGCGTGGTTAAAAGTATCGGTTACTTGCACCTCGTCATCCCCCTCGCTCCTATCAGCACAGCAGTAAATCAACCAGCCGGTGGCTGGTTTTTGTTTCCCCTCCGCCAAACTTTAGAAAAAATGTGTTTTATGCTACGATGCAATCATATAACTGCTGGAAATGTCTACCCCGAACTAGCTACGTAGAAAATACCGTGGTAATGTAAGAAATCGTATTGAATTCTAGGGAAAAAGGGTATTAAAGATTTTTCCAGTGGTGAGTAAGCTAGTTATAGAATTCAAAATTCTTAGAATAAAGGTGTTATTGGCGTTGTGTACGCTTTTGTATTAAACAATCTTGATCCCGGTAAAAAACTGTATTGTAAAGGTTGAAAGTTTGGAGTCAGAAAAATTGGTTTGTGGCAAATTTGGTAAGTAAGATTTATCAAGAGCTAAAGCCAAATTACTGTTTTTTGCCTGGTCGTGTTCGTTAAACTTTGGAGGTATAGTTTATGTCAGTTCGCCTATATATAGGTAATTTGCCGAAAGAAGAAATAGATCGTCAAGAACTGCAAGCAGTCTTTGCAGAAGAAGGCGATGCCGTTACAACTAAACTGATTAAAGACCGGAAAACAGGCAAATGCCGTGGCTTCGGTTTTATCACGGTAAACAGTGATGAACAAGCAGACCAAGTTATTGAAAAATACAATGGTCTGATGTTCAAAGACTCTCCCATTAAAATAGAGAAAGCATTACCTCGTACAAAGAGTGAGGAGAATGAGGAGCAAGCTCCCCAAACTGTGAATAATGCCCCCACCCTTGTCAAAGCTGGTCCAATAAAAGAAAGCAGCCGTAGCACTCGTGAAAAAAGTAGCTCTAAGAAATCCCGTCGAGGGAGTTCTCCGCGTGAAAGTACTACCCCGACTGACTCAGATGCTATTCGTCCAGACCCACGATGGGCTAATGAGCTCGAAAAGCTCAAGCAAATGCTAGCTGCACAAACTACCAACTAATCTACAAGCACTTATGAATTAAAAATTAAAAATTCATTCTGGAATTTTTAATTTTTAATCATCTGCTAGCTACTTAGATCTTGGGGTAGTTGTAGCCATTGTTGTAAGTGCGATCGCAACCGTTGGGTGAACTGCGATCGCTGGCTAAAAAGTATTGTCCGAATTGGCTTGCGTTCAGAATCAAGCGTCCAGCCATAATCGCTACTTAGGCGTAGCTTGTCTTGCCAGTCTGAGACTGAGACTAGAAGCTCTGATGCCGGACTGTTGTCTACGCCTTGGACGCGGAATACATAATTAAAAGTATTCTGTTTGCCAGGAGCGACACTAGAAGGTTGACCGCATTCTACTAACAGTCGCGATCGCACTTGTTCAACCAAACCGGGTTTGTCCACATCTTCCAACGTCCGAACTGCCAGAGTGAGGGCAAAGTAAAAATCTTCAACAGGAACAAATTCTAATTTCATAGGCACATTTTACTGCCAGAGGTTGTCAAATATTGGGAGCGATGTAATTTTACATCTTTATCTGCTCTATTCATTTCGCCGCCACACTCTTGGGATGAAATCAAAGGTAATCTTCCAATGGTTGCCAATTTGTGCTTATATATGCTAGGCGTTTGCAGTTCTTTAGGTGTACACTACCAGTTAGAGTTATAAAAAAATTAATTTTCTTAACTATTCTTAATAATTGTTTTAATATTTAGTTACATAAACTACTTGTACCAATAAACTGTATACATTTTTACATAAAACTTAGAACACATAAAATAGTAATTGCGCAGGCGGCAAATTAAGTATAAATACTAAGTATTAATTTCAGCAACATTTAAATTAACATAGCTATTTTTTGGTAAGCATTGGCTTGATCGTAGAAAAGCGCAGTTTCAAATACTGTTTTTATAGTATAAAAAACACGAATAGAAAGTGTACCGTTGGATTTGCTCAACCCGTAGTTAATGTCTGAATTATTAGCCCATATGAAATTATATACGCATAATTATGACTAAAAAATAAAATTAATGAATTTAGGTTACTAGATATAAATATAGCAATCTATCTATAAAGAAATTAAATATAAATACGTACCTGTAAAATACTTCTGGTAGCCGATGTGCAAATTATTTTGCCAAATCAAAATAAGATAAATATTACTTAAACTTCCTTTCTTTATTAAGGTAGAGGGGCTTGCCACAAACTACAAGCTACCTGAAACCTGACAAAAATCCGACACCGACAAACTATGAACTCTAGAACGGAACAACGCATCGCCTTGATTTCAGTCCATGGAGATCCGGCGATTGAAATTGGGAAAGAAGAAGCTGGAGGACAAAATGTTTACGTGCGCCATGTGGGTGAAGCACTAGGGCAGCTAGGGTGGCAAGTTGATATGTTTAGCCGCAAAACAAGTGCTGAGCAACAAACCATTGAGGAACATCATGCGAATTGTCGAACAATTCGGTTAAAAGCCGGTCCCGTGGAGTTTGTACCACGGGACAATGGTTTTGACCATTTGCCAGAATTTGTGGATAATTTGCTTGAATTCCAGCGATCAAACGGTTTTACATACCCCTTAATTCATACAAATTACTGGCTCTCTAGCTGGGTAGGGATGCAGTTGAAGGAAATCCAAGGTAGTAAACTGGTTCATACATACCACTCTTTAGGAGCAGTCAAGTATAACACGGTTAAGACGATTCCCTTGGTTGCTAGTACGAGGTTAGCTGTAGAAAAACAGGTGCTGGAGACAGCGGAACGGATTGTCGCGACGAGTCCCCAGGAAAAAGAGCATATGCGATCGCTCGTTTCTACCAAAGGTAATATAGACATTATTCCCTGCGGTACAGATATTGAGCGATTTGGTGGCATTGAACAACAAGCTGCAAAGGCTCATTTGGGAATTGACCCCGAAACCAAAGTGGTATTATACGTAGGACGTTTTGACCCGCGCAAAGGCATAGAAACTTTGGTGCGTGCAGTCAAAGAGTCTAAGTTGCATTCTACTAAAAACATTCAGCTAATTATTGGTGGTGGTAGTCGTCCCGGTGAAAGCGACGGTATAGAACGGGAACGGATTGAGAAAATTGTCGCCGAATTGGGAATGAGCAATACTACTTTCCCCGGTCGTCTCAGTCAGGAAATCCTGCCATATTACTACGCTGCAGCTGATGTTTCTGTTGTTCCAAGTCACTACGAACCCTTTGGACTGGTGGCGATTGAAGCGATGGCGAGTGGTACGCCAGTAGTAGCCAGTGATGTCGGCGGACTCCAGTTTACCGTCGTACCCGAAGAAACTGGTTTATTGGCACCACCACAAGATGTCGCCGCCTTTGCTGCTGCGATTGACCGAATTCTCAGCGATTCAGAGTGGCGAGACAAATTGGGTCAGGCTGGTAGAAAGCGTGTTGAAGCCAAGTTTAGTTGGGATGGCGTAGCACATCAGCTGAGTGCTCTCTACACTCAACTGTTGCACTCTCAAGCCCAAGAACCAGTGTTGCTAAGTTCATAACTCTCTGACAAGAGGTAATTGGGAATTGCTAATTGCTAATTGCTAATTGCTAATTGCTAATTGGGGAAAAAAGGACCCAGTTTAATTCCTTATTCCCCATTCCCCATGCCCCTAATCCCACGCCAGTCGCTACAACGGGGGGAACC
>CAXTSI010000545.1:0-5688 GCA_964246695.1 uncultured bacterium | reverse complement strand
ATCATGTTCTGATATACAATTATATTAATGGACCAACATACCACCCCCTTTACACCCAACAAACCCTAACCCCTCCCCTAATAGGGGAGGGGTTGGGGGAGAGGTTCCTGATTATAAGTATTAAGCGCGAACTTGATATAATGCACTGCCTTGTCCACCTGCGGTTCAAAATCCAAAACACGTATGCCGAGTCTTTACATCATTGGTGGTGCAAACGGGTCAGGGAAAACCACTGTTGCCATGAACTTGTTGCCGAATCTTCTAGATTGCTTTGAGTATGTTAATGCAGATGCTATTGCAGCTGGACTTTCTCCTTTCAACCCAGATTCTATGGCAATTGTTGCAGGACGTTTAATGATCCAAAGACTGCGGAGTTTATCAGATTCAGGCAGTGATTTTGCTTTTGAAACCACACTGGCAGCTAGAACTTTCGCACCCTTTATCATCGATTGTAGAGCAACCGGCTACACAATTAACTTAATCTACTTCTGGCTGCGAACTGCTGACTTAGCAGTAGAACGAGTAGCAAGAAGAGTTGCTAGCGGCGGACATTCGATTCCAGAAGAGGTTATTCGTAGACGTTACGATCGGGGACGGAGAAATTTGAGTTCTTTGTATCTACCCCTGTGCGATGGCTGGATGGTATATGACAACTCTAGGTCATTTCCCAGATTAGTGGCTGAACGGATTATTAATCAGCAGCCTATGATTTATGAAGATGAGACTTATCGCCAAATCACAGATGTATAAAATGACTGAAGAACAGATGAGAACTCTGCACAAAAAAATTGACGTCGGAGTCAAAGCAGCAATTGCTGAGGCGATTGAAAGACACCGGAAGTTGGGTCAATCGATTAGCATCATGCAAGACGGAAAGGTTGTGACTTTAACTGCTGAGGAAATCCCAGCGATTCAGTCTCAACAAAAACCAGACAACTAATCGGATTCACCCCAATACTGCTCGGTTAACGATAGTTGAGGTGTCAGAAACCCGGTTTCTTCAAGAAACCGGGTTTCTAATTTTCGCTCTTTCCGAGTAGTATTGGGATTCACCCTGTTGTACTACCAATATTATCACCGCTGATTGCGATAGCATCTGCTTTACTTGTTAGTATTTTTTTGAGCGTTAATTGTTAATAGTTACTAGAACAATCAACAATCAACAATCAACAATTAACAATTTATTTCGTACCAAATAATCTATCCCCAACATCTCCTAATCCTGGAACAATGTAGCCGTGTTCATCCAAATGATCGTCAATAGCAGCAGTGTAAATAGGTACATCAGGGTGTATATCCGTGAAATGCTCAATGCCTTCTGGTGCAGCAAGTAAGCAAACAAACTTAATCGACATCGGATTAGTCGATTTTATCCGTTCAACCGCTGCTACAGCTGTATTGCCAGTTGCCAGCATTGGATCAACCACTAACACATCTCGCTCCTCTACATCATAGGGAACCTTGAAATAATACTCGATGGGAACCAGAGTTTTCGGATCGCGGTACAATCCAATATGCCCCACCCTTGCAAATGGCATAAGTTCAAGCATTCCATCCAAAAGACCCTGTCCTGCCCGTTGAATGGAAACAATTACCAGCTTTTTATCTGGAGCCATTACTGGAGCGTTCATTGGGGCTATTGGTGTTTTAATCGGTTCATATTTCAGCGGCAAATCCCGTGTCACTTCATACGCCAACAACAAGCTAATTTCTTTGATAAGCACGCGAAATTTAGCCGTATCGGTTTCATCTCTACGCATCAATGTTAGTTTGTGCTGAATCAATGGATGGTCAATTAGTATTACTTGATTTGTCATTTTTGATAGTTGTTAGTTGATAGTTGATAGTTGTTAGTTGTTAGTTGTTGGTTGTTGGTTGTTGGTTGCTAATTGCTAATTGCTAATTGTTAAAAGCCATTAGCCATTAGCCATTAGCCATTAGCCATTAGCCACTAACCACTAACCACTAACTACTAACTACTAACCACTAACCAATGACAGCTAGAATACTGTGCCATCGCTTTCTATTTGAATGGGGGGGACACTACCTGTTCTAAGTTCAGCGGCAATTTTGCGTCCGGCTGTCCAAGTTCCACCTTGCAAGATTTTTACTAGTGGTAGTTCCTCAGCACTCATACCCAACTTTTCGCGCACTGTCGCAACGATGCGATCCAAGAGAATCACAGTCAAAGCACGCCATTCAACAATAACTTCAGATGCAACTGCTTGCGGCTTGAGCAAAATCTCAGGTTGTTTGGCGCTGATTAGTCCCAAGTCGAGACATAACCCACCATTGCGATATTCTGCCAATCCGGTGAGATCATCGACACATGTAATCTCCAAACCTAGTTCTTGTAGTGGTTCTAGCAAAGAATAAGTCAGCCATTGGGAAAGTTTATGAAACGGCACTAAATGATCGTCCGCAACATCTGGATGAAACCAGACATCTCCCAGATTAACCCCAGCAACTTCTAATCGTCCAGACCAGATATCGCTTAGTTCTTCCAAAACTGCACTCAAAACTGTTGCAGCAGCTAGCTGGTTGTTGCGAGATTTACCTAACAGGTAATTTACCAGATTACCTGGACGAGGATGTGACTCCCCAAACACATGAGGTGAAGAGAGTAACACTTGACCTAACTTTTGCAATAATCTCAACCGCCCAGTAATTCCCACTAAAGGATTTTCTGCACTCGCACCAAACCCATTTGCTAATTCTTTTTCTGTTAATGCTTGCAATCGAGGTGCATCAACTTGCATAGGCTGCTTGGGATCGCTAGAAAAAGTTCCTTGACAAAACATCTGGAAACTAGCCACTGCCAAACCTTCGGAACGCCTAAAACTTAACTGAGTCTCCGGCTCGTAATAATACCAAGTATTTCCAGCACCCGCATCCAGCAAAACACTAATAATTGCTAAATCAAACTTGGCAACAGCTTTCTCTACCGATGTCAGTCCTGTTAATTTCTCATCTAATTTAGAATTGCGGGGCACACCTCCAGCCTCAAAATGTCGCCAGCGACTGTGAAAAGGAATTTGCCGATCCGGATACTGTTCCAGCATCACCTTTATTACATAATCTGCCACCGATCCCAACTGAGTGAGATCGCAACTAAAATAACGCGACTTGCCTTCAACCGCCATTGTAAACAATTGCCCACAACGCTCCCGGATAGCAGCAGGCGATCGCAAATAAGCAACCACCTCCCTCTCATCTTTCCTTTGCGTCCTTTGCGTCTTCGCGGTTTGCATCTCCATTCTTACTCCCTCCTATGTTGATACACCCCAAGCTTGTTAGTAGTTAGTGGTTAGTCGTTAGTCGTTAGTCGTTAGTAGTATTTTTAACAACTAACAACTAACAATTAACAATTAACAACTAACAACTAACAACTAACAATTCCCTATTCCAAAGAACGCCCCTTCACATCAGCCAAACCAGTTGCATCCAACACCTCTCCTGTGGTAAAATAACCAGCAGCTTTTTTAGCTTCAATTTCTACCCAGGCATCTGGGGGAATCAACTCTTCTGGAATCGGTACCCGTTCCACAATTTCAATTCCCGATTGAGTAATGGCGTCGTACTTCATATTACTCATCGACACCAAGCGATCGATACGGGTAATGCCCAACCAATGCAACACATCCGGCATCAATTCTTGGAAGCGCATATCTTGTACACCCGCCACACATTCAGTACGGGAAAAGTAGGCATCAGCGCGATCGCCTCCTTCTTGACGCTTGCGGGCATTGTAAACCAAAAATTTCGTCACCTCTCCCAAAGCACGTCCTTCCTTGCGGCAGTAGATTATTACACCAGCACCGCCTGCTTGCGCTGTTTGTACGCACACCTCAATTCCATGTACCAGATAAGGGCGACAGGTGCAAATATCCGATCCAAACACATCAGAACCGTTGCATTCATCATGTACCCTTACAGCTAAAGGTTTACTAGGATCGGCAACACTCAGCAGATCTCCGACGATGTACACCGTAACGCCCCCAATCGGTGGCAAAAATACCTCCAAATCTGGTCGCGTTATCAGTTCTGGGAACATTCCCCCAGTTTGTTCAAATAAGGCGCGACGCAACGCCCCTTCTGTGATTTGGAACCGCTTAGCAATTCCCGGTAAATACCAAACTGGCTCAATTGCGGCTTTAGTAACAACCAGATCGCCACCAGGTTTCATAATCTTGCCATCAATCTGCAAGCGTCCTTTTGTCACCGACTCTTGCAGTTCTGGCATGTTAATGTGAGCTTGGGTGATGGCAATTGTCGGACGGATGTCATATCCCTGTTCGTAATAGGGTTTAAACACCTCGCCAATAATCGCCCCAAACGGATCGAGGGAAACAATTTTATCAGGGTCAGCCCAGCTTTTGTATGGTCCAATATGCTCTATAGGGGATGTGTTGGTGAGATCCGCTTTATGATCTGATTGAAGTGCGCCGCTAGCTATTGCTAATGCCCGATAAACAGCATAACTGCCAGAGTGGGTACCAATAACGTTGCGGTGTGCTTGCTTGTTCAGCGTGGCAATCACTGGACCTCGCTGCATGGGATCGCCTGCTCCCCAGTGAATCGGGACTGGTTTGGGACCAAAGCGACTGGGATGGGAAGTGAGAACAATATGCCTGAAAACGCTATTTTGCTTTGGCATGTCGTTGCTTTGTTTGTTAATATTTATCAATTTTTAATCATGAGCGATTTGTCAATAACTACCATGAGTTACAATTTGCGCTGATTGTGGCATACTAATGACCAACCACTAACGACAATCGTATTGCAGACTACAACAAAAAACACATAAATTGTTTATTTTATAATTAAAGGTTAAAAATTAAAAAAACAATTCAAAAAGTAATTTATTAGATAATTTGCTGCGAACTTTAATTTAAATATACAATAATAGACCGAAAAGTTATGGATTCTTTATTTATCAATTCCTTACTTGAAGACTTGAAAAATCCCGATGAAACAGTCCGTGAACAAGCAACTCGGAAAATCTGGCGGATTTGGTTTCAGCAAAAGGGAATTTATGGGCTAGAAAAAATTGAACACAGTCAAAAGTTACTGGATGCCAGGAAAATAACTGAGGCTGAAGCTGTGCTAACAGAACTAATTAAGGCTCAACCAGATTTTGCGGAAGCTTGGAATCGCCGTGCTTTTCTTTACTACTCTATCGGTGAGCATCAAAAGTCGCTCTACGACTGTCAGAAGGTCGTCCAGCTGAATCCAGTACATTTTGGCGCACTTCATGGTATGGGCTTGTGTTATGCCGCTATGGGAAATTATGTTGAAGCCATCAAAGCTTTTCGCAACGCCTTGCAAATTCAACCTTATTCCCAGATTAATCAAAAATTAATTTTAGAATGCACACTCCAATTAAATTAAGATAGCAAACAGTAGACATCTGGTGAAAAACAATGTAGAGACGCGAAATTTCGCGTCTCTACTGCTGGTATGGGTGGAGTTGGGAAAACTGAATTAGCAACGCAATATTTACGTCAGCAACGCAGAGTGAACAGTGCGATCGCGCACTTTCCGAGAGCCCAAAGTGCGATATACTCAAGTAAGGAATCCTTACATTAAGGTAAAGGCTAGGAGGCAAGTCATGCTCGCCAAATTAACTTCTAACCCACATTCCGCACCCACAACTGTCACACCGCAATGAAACGGGTAAATCTAGTA
>CAXTSI010000544.1:0-5691 GCA_964246695.1 uncultured bacterium | reverse complement strand
CCTTGTAACGAGAGACATGTACATTTTGTTCTTTCTGTCAATGCGTAAGTCCTAAGTTTGTCCTTCAAGGTTTCGGAATTAATGCATTTTTTGATTTTTTCTTCCCTACCTTTACCCACCAGTGATAGCTTAAGGTCATGAAAAATTTGTCAATAAGTAATAGTGCTGAAAATTATGCCAAAAATCCGGGTTGAAAACACAATTTTCGCCTGACGATGCCTACGGCGGGCTACGCCTACGCTTAATATTTGAACCAATCATTCATTTTGGATGCGATGGGCACTTCAATTAAGTATTGCGGCTCATGTGAAGTCCCCTTCACCAAAGCGCAAAGAGGGGGTTGGGGGGGGTGAGGTTATTGCGGCAAACCCTTAACTTGCTTCAATTCCAATCCTCGTTCAAATATTTCATCAATCGGCAACATCCGACCATCTGTAGTCATAAATTTATGGTCTTTCGTTGCCCGAATAATCGAACCATCTTCTAAGCAATACTCAAAAACTTCTTGTTGACCACGATTGTGCCACTGTGCAACAGGTTGCGTATAAATATTCCCATTACTATCTACGCTGTACACAGTACATTCAATGCCTTTTTCCACAATCTCCCCAATTGGTATCAAGCCATATTCTACCGTCAACACTTCAGTGTCATAGCTTAAGCAATATTCAGCAAAATTCAACATTTGCTCGAATAAATCGTCAGCTATTTGCTTCTTAACTCCATTTTTTGCCGCACCATCAACGAATTTTTCTCGCTGCTTTTGCATCTCCGCAACTTTCTTCTTACCCATTGCACGGCGTAGCAAATCAGCTTGTCCCAGAGAATAACCAGCCAGATCCTGAGCAATTTTCATGATCTGTTCTTGATAAACCATAATTCCATAGGTTTCATCAAGTACAGGTTCCAGAATAGGGTGCTGATAGTCTATCTTCTCGCGACCGTGCTTACGGTTAATAAACTTAGGGATGAGTCCTGCATCTAATGGTCCTGGTCGATAAAGTGCCAAAATTGAAGAAATATCTTCTATATTAGAAGGTTTCAAATCGCGCACAATCTGACGCATTCCAGAAGATTCTAATTGAAATATTCCTTCTAATTCACCTGCCTCTAAAAGCTCATAAGTCTTCTTCACATCTTTAGGCAAAGTGTTAAACTCGCCTTTAGCTAATATCCTCTGAGCTTTTCTTTCTTGATTAGTTATCTCATAGGGATCAATTTTAAATCCTTTGCTCTCCTCAATCAAATCAATAGTTTTCTGAATCATCGTCAGGTTTCTTAAACCCAGAAAGTCCATCTTCAACAGACCCATTGCTTCTAGGTCTTCCATGAAATACTGAGTAATCACGGAACCGTCATTATTTTTTTGTAACGGGACAATTTCATCTAATGGTTCAGAAGAAATCACCACACCCGCTGCGTGAACACCAAAGGTTTTGTTAGTTCCCTCGATCCGAATCGCCATATCAAGCCAATGACGAACTCTGGGGTCATTGTCGTATTTTTCTTTAAACTGCGGTTCGGGCGTTTCGTCAGAAATCATCACCGATAATTTAGCAGGTTTACCCCGCGAAACAGGAATTAACTTCGCCATTTTGTCCGATTCACCGTAGGGAATATTTAATACTCTGGCGACATCTTTTAAAACAGCTTTGGAAGTCAAGCGGTTAAAGGTAATGATTTGGGCAACTCTTTCTTTGCCGTATTTGTCAGTAACGTAATCAATGACTTTATCCCGTTGTTCAATACAGAAATCCGTATCAATATCAGGCATGGATTTCCGTTCTGGGTTGAGAAATCTTTCAAATAGCAACCCATGATGCACGGGATCAATGTTGGTAATTTTCATAGCATATGCTACTAAAGAACCTGCTGCCGAGTTATGGATAGCTATGGAGTTTCCTACATAAGAAGTATCTCCGGGAACAGTGATGTCATACACATTGCCTGTGTAGTTTAATGTTTTAGTTTCCCTTATTTTAAGATAGATGTAATTCTCATCAACGTAAAAGCTATCATTTCTGTAAAACTTTTGTGTCTTGACTCCAATTGGAAAGTCAATAAAGTCACTGTTCCAGTCTAAAAGTTGCTTCCCTGAAAGCTTAACCGAGTATTCTACAGCCCAGTTTACATGACGTTTCTTACTTTTAATAATCGATGCCCAATACCCGAAACGCGCTAACAGTAATCTTAACTGTGATGCTAGAACTGGAGAAGTAGTTGTGTATTGGATACATATGGTTTTATCTTTTGTGCCAGGATGACCATCTCCCCTAAAAAGATATGCAACTAAAATTCTGGTATATTCAGATTTACCTTTGGTTACAACTTCAGCAGGTATATGCTTGTGGTTAGACCCTTTTCCACATAAAGCAGCTAAGAATTCTCCAACAATTCTTGAGTAACAAAGAACTTGCATAGAGTTTTTTGTTGGATGGGGAACGATTTGACTCTCCAAGCCAAAAACTCTGTTCATCAGGTGGCTAATTTCCTGAGCATAATCCATCTCATCACTGCAAAGTCCGAAACCCACGGTACACTCTCGTTCTCCTAGTCTTGACCAACCCTCAGCGATGTAGTATCCCAGAATTTTAGCAAGGTCTTCATTAAATGGTATGTGTCTGGGAATTTTCTTTCTGATTAAATGATTACTTCCAACCTCATACCAAATAAAATCCTCATCGCAACACAAATGAGATTTAGCTTCTACAAAATTCGCTAGGTCGAAAACCATTTCTTCTTCTGTAGATTTAACTCTGGGAAAGACAACAAAATCATTTTCCCTGAGTTTACCTGCTTCTATCCATTGTAATTGGTATTGCTGATAAAGTTTTACAGAGCAGTATCCAGTGCAAATAGGTTTACAAGCATTTGCTTGTTTGACACCCATGACAACACATTCATCAGTTTTTACTGCCCAGATCTTATGGTCTTTGGTTAAATATAATTCCTCATTAGCGACTGTGATTTTAACGATTTCTTCATTGCACTCGTATTCATGCTTATGGGCTATAGGCAATGTGCTACCTAAGTGGGTTATCACCTGTTGTCCAATTTGAATATCCTTGATGAAAATTTCTTCTCCACTGGCAAGCATTACTTTGGTATCGCCAAGGACACAACCCCTTCCTGGTCCCACAGGAATATTATTATCTCTAGCAAATTTGATATAATCCCACACAACTAAAAAATATGTGGAAAAACCCATTTGCTGAAGCATTGTTAGCTCATATTGCAGCCTGTCTTTGTAGACTTGGTCAACTTCATTTCTCGATTTGCGATTCAAACGTACTAAAAGTCCTTGCCAAGCCACTTCTTCTACATAAGTGTCAGGAGTGTGACCAGATGGAATGGGGTAGTTAGGAATGCGAGGCTCACCCATAATGTTGTTGTAAGGCTCGACTTTATCTGCAACTTCTAGGGTAGTGGCAATGGCTTCTTCAATGACATCATCTGGCAAATGGTCGCGAAATAGCTGCTTCATTTCTTCAGCGGATTTCAGATACTCTGTACCGCTGTAACGCATGCGATTATCTTCACTAATTAATTTGCCTGTTTGAATACAAAGTAAAGCGTCGTGTGCTTCAACGTCAAAACAAGAAATAAAGTGGGAATCGTTGGTGGCGATAATTTTAATATCTAGCTCCCGCGCAATTTTCACAATTTCCACATTGACAATGCGGTCTTCTTGGGAGCCGTGGTCTTGAATTTCTAAATAATAATCATCACCAAACACTTCTTTATACCATCGGGCAACTTTACGGGCAGCCTCTGGTTTATTACTGAGAATTGCTTGGGGGATTTCCCCACCTAAACAAGCACTGGTGACAATCAAGCCTTCATGGTATTCTTTGAGAAATTCTTTATTGATGCAAGGACGGGAAAAAATTCCTTTGCCTTGCACACCCTTGAGGTGGGAATCTGTAGTTAATTTGACTAAATTTTTGTAACCTTTTGTATTTTTAGCTAAAACAACTTGATGATAGCGGGGACGGCGTTCTTGTTTTGTAATATCACCGTTAATGATATACATTTCGTTGCCGATGATTGGTTTAATATTCTTACTACGGCAGATTTTAATGAGTTCAATCGCACCGTACATGACACCGTGATCGGTCAAGGCGATCGCTTTCATCCCCAATGCGATCGCTCGATCAACCAACTCTGGCAGTTGACTTGCCCCATCAAGCAGACTGTAGTCACTGTGAATGTGCAAAGGTACGAAGGACATATACGTTTCAACCAGGAGCCAAAAATAGAAACGTTTTCCACATTAACGCAGTTTGTACTCAACCGCGATCGCTCGCTCCGAAATCTTAAATTACCGAAGTGATATTAAATATTAACATCGTCAATGGCTGCACTTAGCAATGAACGAAACCAAAACAGAGAACACCAATCGTCCCCTGTGGCAACGTATCCCACTCACGGTACAAATCTTCATCGCCCTGATTCTTGCAGTCGCTTTAGGAATTGCACTGGGTGCAGGAAACCCCAGCCCAGCCAATAAAGCCTTCATTGAAAACTTGGCAATTCCTGCCGAATTGGTGCTTAAGGCACTCCGCGCCTTAGCTACACCGCTGATTTTTGTAGCAGTGCTGCATACCTTGATGACAACCAATATCCCAGGTACGGCGGGACGGCGTTTGGCAGTGCTGCTGTTCACCAACACCACAGTAGCCATCCTCATTGGACTTTTAGTTGCTAACGTCCTGCGTCCCGGTACTTGGGGGCGTTTTGCCGCACCAGCCGCTGCGGCGACGAAAAGTCAAAGTTTCGATCCTTGGGGACTACTCAAAGATGCTGTACCGGAAGCCATCCTCAAGCCATTAGTTGATAATAATGTCATCCAACTGATCGTTGTTGCCTTAAGCTTCGGCATCGTCCTGCGTGCGATCAAATCAGAGCAAATCGCTCAAAGCAACAGGGCATACCAGCCGATTGAGGATGTCATTAGTACTTTGTTTGAGGCTGTAATCCGCGTCCTCAGTTGGGTGATCGCCTTGGTGCCACTGGCAGTCTTTGGAATTGTATCTAGAACCATTGCCGAAAGAGGCTTTGCGCCGTTTAAATCTTTGGGTGCTTTCATTGTAGCAGTAATACTTGGACTGACCTTGCAAGCTTGCTACTATCTGATCAGAGTGAAATTAGGTTCTTGGGTGAAACCGCTAAACTTTCTGCGTGGCGGTGCCGATGCCTTTTTGACAGCTTTCTCAACTGATTCCTCAACAGCGACCATGCCTGTAACGTTTCGAGTTTTGCAGGAAAAAATTGGCTTGCGGGAATCTTCTGCTTCTTTGGGAGCGTTAGTTGGTACAAATTTTAACAACGATGGCACTGCTCTTTACGAGGCGATGTCTGCGTTGTTTATCTCCCAAGTGCTGGGGCTACATCTGAATTTGGGACAGCAGTTAGTTGTCATCATCACCTCGATTTTTGCGTCAGTAGGTGCAGCAGGTATCCCGGAGGCAGGGTTGGTGACGATGACACTCGTGTTTACTTCCGTAGGTTTACCTACACAGTACATTGCTTTATTAATCACCGTAGACTGGTTTCTAGATCGCTGCCGCACTGTTATTAATGTCATGGGGGATATGACTGTTAGTTGTTTAGTTGACGGCAAAAAGGACCAGAATAGCTAATTGCTAATTGCTAATTGCTAATTGCTAATTGCTAATTGCTAATTGCTAA
>CAXTSI010000543.1:0-5704 GCA_964246695.1 uncultured bacterium | reverse complement strand
TCCCCACTCCCCACTCCCCGTGTTTCTTGAGAGAAATGTGGATTTAAAAGAGCGACTAAAAATTCACCTAACTCAGATAGTTCGCGAACGCGATCCCTATCTGTCAACGGCTGGACATTTTTTTGTTCAGGAATATATCCAGCAACAATTTGCCCAATGGGGAAGTGTGGAAATCCACACCTTTCGAGTTCGGGGCAAACCCTGTAAAAACCTTATATTGAATTTGCCCGCCCAACCCTCCTCAATCACCCCACAAGGGGGGGAAGATGTGAACTTAGGAAATTTGCCACCAATTTTAATTGGTGCCCATTATGATGCTGTACCAGGAACACTAGGGGCTGATGATAATGCCACTGGTGTGGCAGTGTTGCTGGAATTAGCTAGAATGTTTGCCGCTTCACCCGCTAAATATCCCCTGCGACTGGTTGCTTTTGATATGGAGGAATACGGTTTATTAGGTAGCACCGATTATGTAGCCAGGTTACAGAAAGAACAGCAACCGCTACGCTTGATGATTTCCCTGGAAATGTTGGGCTATTGCGATTATACGCCTAATTCGCAAACTTACCCACCTCCTCTGGAACATTTTTACCCCAATCATGGAGATTTTATTGCTTTAATTGGCAATTGGCGAACGATTCGCGATCTTATTGGTATTAGCCGCAGTATTCGCAAAGTTGGCGTACCAAGTCAGTGGTTACCAGTACCGAATCGAGGTTTAATAGTCCGCCAGACACGACAAAGCGATCATGCACCTTTTTGGGATGCAGGTTATCCAGCAATTATGTTGACAGATACGGCATTCTTGCGCAATCCACACTACCACAAACCTAGCGACACCATTGACACGTTGGATTTAGATTTTCTGACTGGTGTGTGTGAAGGTTTGGAAAGCGGTATTCGGCGTTTGTAAGAGGATGTTTTCAAAGTCTTTAGTGATGTATCAAATAGATCCCCCATTATCCCCCTTAAAAAGGGGGACTTTGATTCCAGTTCCCCCCTTTTTAAGGGGGGCTAGGGGGGATCAAGAAGATTGGGCAAGTCTATTAATTTCTGCTAGTAGTAACTGTTCGCTCAGTAGTAGGATATTCCAGAAGTAAAAACAGAAAATGACCACAAACCAACCTTGTGAGGAGAAAAATTGAAACCGAAAACACTTAACGCACTGTTGCGAGTGTATGACCGACTAGATGAGATAACAAGGGAATTAAACAATCTAGCAGATGAAGCTGTACTAGCAGGTGATTATGAGGATGCTAGCTTACTTCAAGCTAGAGCCGATATACTGTATGAACAAATGGAGAATTTGGATATCGTAATTTCAGAGCATGAGGGTTAACCGATGGATGAACTAATAGCGAAAATTAAGGAGTATAGTCATTTAGCCGCTACCCTAAGCAATCAAGCAGGTGAAATACCCAGTACACCAAAAGAAAGTCGTAAGCGGAAAATGGAACTAATGAGACAAGCTAGAGATGCTGGTAGACGGTGTCGAGCTTTGATAGAAGAGTTGAAGCGCCAGCAAGCTGCGTAATTATCAGCATCGATTTGTAGTAGCCTGTGAATCAAGTGAAGTAACACAGGCTATGAAAATCAACAGGCATGGACGCGCCAAGGTTCTTACTCAGCAAGAGATACAGCTAGTTTTCACCCAAGGGTTACAAAACGAGCGTGATAGAGCCTTGTTTGCAGTCTGCCTGTTCACCGCTGCTAGAATTCGTGAGTGCTGCACCTTGCTAACCAGCGACATCTACACCACTACTGGCAAGGTAAGACCACGAAATGCATTCTTTTTGGAGATATGCCAAAACGTTTAGCGGCAGCCAATGCAATTTCTAGAAACACCCTTGATAGTCCAACTGTGTGTAATTGGTCTAAAACTCTTCCCAATCTATCATCCCCATCGATGTTCGGGTAATACCCCAGTACCGAGCAGATGCTCCGTTGCTTTACCTATGAAAAACTGATGAAATAGATACAATGGCGCTGTCAAAAATCCTAAACAATTGAGAATCATAGCTTTTACCACTTGACCTGCACTCACTTTTTCTAGGGGGTGAGTACCGATTAAAGCATCGATTTTTTCGACAATGCCAATTTCATCAACGATACCCGCGATAATTCCCAGATGGTCAATGTCTTGGGTTTGAATGTCTGGTATTTGCACAGCGAGTCAGTCCAGATGGGTGCTGGTTGTGTTGCTTGCTAACATATCACTTTTGGTCAGGCTCATGGGGAGCAAGAGTGAAAGTCGCACTCAGTTAACGATCGCTCCTTAAAAAAGTAGTCAATTTATTATTTCGCACTTTTACATCCTCCTAGAGTCGTGCCTGGGAATCTGAAAATACCATTACTCTACCGGACATCCTGCGGAATGTAGGTTTGAGCTAAATAGCGGTGATTATTTTATCGACCAAGATATAGAAGTTGCTGAACAAAAAGCACGTCAAATGTATGGTAGTGGCTGGCTTGTAACTTTCCGTCTCAATGAGACAGGCACCTGCGATAGGATATGAATCGAGTTGCCCAAGCTATAATAGAAGATGGAGAATTCACCGGAATCATTCGGGGGTATCAGCGCTATGGGATGTTCTTTGATGAAGCAATTGGTTATAGAATTAGTCCCGATGGTAGCCGTATTCCGCTTTACTATGGGGAGATAAAAATCAATGCAGACGACCAATACCACGTCATCCCCCGCACAAGACGTAGTGAAGAATAACTGGGAGTTTACAGAAGTATGGATAGATCCTATGCTGTCGCCTCCCTATGTTCTTTTATTACTAAGCGATCGTGATAGAAACTGTCAGATATACGATCCATCTCAGAGTTATAAAATTGTGTTCTCAAGTAATAGTTACCATGAAGCACAGCTTTGGTTACTTGAAGATGAATATGAACCAATAGAAGGTCGGCTGTTAGCGGTTGAGTAGATGACCTTGAATCTGTGCTAATCTGTGCATAAGTTAGCAGAGAAGTAATATGCACAGATTAGAAGACTTGTTGCAGATTGGAGATGCCGCAAAGCTTAGAGGTGTAGTTTAAGACCACTGCATTGGAATATGAGAGTAAATATTACCCGCAGGGGTAGCGGGTACGCTTAAGCTTTGATCTGGGAGACTCAAGCCCATTGTCGCCAACGTGCTACAGCCACGACCAGATTAAATGACAGCAGCAATCAAAGACACTTCTGAGGCGTCTGCATAGATTTAATCAGATTTAGTTTACCCCTGAGTTGGTACTAACTAGGACCAGCCCCAATACCAGGGCTATTTCATTCTTCACTCGCAACCCATTAGCCTAGGAATAAATTCCTAGTCTAATAGCTGAAGTCGGCTAAAGCCGACTAGAACTAGAAGAAATGAGCGTCCGTTTCAACGGACTTAAGCTTTGAGCCTTGAACTTGAGTTCAAGGCTCAGGTGTAGAATGAAATAGCCCTGGCCCCAATACGGTTCGGTTAAGCCAAAAACTTACGTTCACGTAGGTTGGGGAGCCAGCGCTGCAAGAGGGTTTCCCTCTGTAGGCGACTGGCGTTTGAGGTACGAAACCCAACCTTTTTCGCGGTTTGTTGGGTAACGCATTGCCTCAACCCAACCTTGTATCTTAGAAAGAGTAGTAGACCGTCCCAACCTTGGTCATATTAGACCGCTTTGTAGCATGGGTCACTACAATAATCTCGTTGACAGAACTCGAACAGTCGCCAGGGGCTTTTAGCGCTAACTGAACCGTATTGGGCTTAAGCAAAATGATGGCGTTGCTGAAATATGGTTAGGGAATCAAAAAATCTAAATGTTTACCTTCTTGGGCACGCAACTCTGCGACAGTCCCTTGCATGAGAAGCTTACCCTGATCTAGTAGTACAATCCAATCAGCACGCTGGATCACTCTAGGACGGTGGCTAATCAGAATGGTAGTTTTACCTTTTCTGTAAGACAAGAGCTGATTTAAGACTTCTGCTTCGCTTACTGGGTCGAGTCCGGCTGTTGATTCATCTAAAATCAATACTGGTGGGTTATTGACAATTGATCTTGCTATAGCTATTCGTTGTCGTTGTCCACCAGAAATATTCGCCCCAAATTCTCCTAAAACGGTTTGATATTTATCGGGTAGTTTACTAATAAACTCGTCAGCGTTGGCAATTTGGCAAGCAGTCACAATTTGCTCAAAACTAGCGTAAGGAGAACCTAAGTGAAAGTTGTCCATAATTGAGCGACTCCACAAGTGAGCTTCTTGAGGAACGAGGACAACTTGTTGTCGCAGACAATCAAGGGATATATCTTGTGAATTATAAATCCCAAAGCGAACATTACCTGACTTAGGCGAATATAACCCGGCAATCATTTTAGCTAGAGTGCTTTTACCACAGCCAGATTTACCAATTAGGGCAATCACCTTACCACCAGGAATGGTAAGGGAAAAATTTTCAAGTAAGTCAACTCTACCCGCGTGGTGAAAATTGAGGTTAGTGCAAACTATATCAGCATTATCAGGAATTTGAACAAAGGGTTTTTTAGTATCGCCTTGATTTTCAGGGGTAGAGTCGATCACTTCGGTGAGGCGCTGACCAGCAGTTTTGGCACGAGTAAACTCGTCCACGAATGCGATCGCTGTACTCATAAATCCCAGAAAATTACCAGTCAGATTGGTAAATGCCAACAGTTGACCGATGCTGAGTTCCTTATTAATAACCAAGATACTGCCTAAACCAAGCAAAGCAACGTTGCCAATTCTAGAAACTAATCCAGAGAATATGTTGTTAATAATTCCAATCTGAATGGTGCGGTATGTGAAATTTGCCAAGCGACCAAATCTACTCTGGAATTCTTCCCAAAACTGAGGGGCAGCAGTAGTGGTTTTGAGTGTGAGCGCTCCTTTAAAGGTTTCAACTGCTCAGATCAGAATTTTCCCCCCGCTTGCGGTGATCCCCTTGAAAAGTTAAAGAGACGTAGCACCCCTTTTTTAAGGGGCTGTGAGGCGATATTATGTGGTTAACCGAGCAGTATTGAATACCAAGTTATTGAGTATTACCAACTAAGAAATTGCGATTAAACAAGTATCAGTGATTTTACTTAAAATATTATTTACTTGTTTAATTTATACATAATACGCAATAAAATATATAATAAAATACAATTATTTAAGTTTTACATATATTTCAAGTGAATTGTATAAGCAACAAGTATTTCCAAGAAACTCTAAGGGAAAATACTAATAAAAAGTACATAATATTTTTTAATCTAAACCATAGAGGGATGATTTTTTCAATCGATAAATATAGGAATCGTATTTTAGGTGTGAAAAATCCAGGCTTTAGAAACCGGGTTTCTGGACTTTCACAAATCCTCTAGGATTGCTATCGCTTAATACACGTAGGGTGGGCTATGCCGTACAACACCCGGATATGGTGGGCAGTGCCCACCCTACACGACTAAATCATTTAGGATTGCTATATAGCTTAGTAAAGGAAAAACTGAGTCACCAAAGCTGATTCAATAAAATAAACATAATTTCTACAGGCTAAATTTCAGTCATCAGGATAATCTTATCAAATAGACATACAAAAAAAGGTGTTCTTTAAAACTTATGGTGAGTGAAACAACACTAGAGTTTCTCAGCCCAGTCCAAAACGACGAATTTCTTCCTCCTATTAACCCAAGTTGCGGGTTATTAAATGATAGGTGCTTTTCACTTGTCGGTTCAGGC
>CAXTSI010000542.1:0-5717 GCA_964246695.1 uncultured bacterium | reverse complement strand
CCCCTACTCCCCCTACTCCCTCATCTCCCCCTACTCCCTCTAGGGCTAGTTTTAGGTTGTGACAGACTTCTTTAGTGACAGATGCTGCTGACTCTGGGGGAAGGGATCTTGTATTAGTTAGCACAAAGAAAATGGGTGAATCATCCTCTAGTCCTAAGCGTAGGGTATCTACATCCCAACGCATGAGTAGCAAGCAACTGTGGACTGTTTGAGAACCTGTGGGATCATCATCTAAGACTATTATTTTCGGTTTAGTGGTCATCGTGAAGACTGTAATTTTCTTAACTCTGCTTGTACATCAAGAGCTATCTGCAATGATTGATTTAGCAGTTGAGCATATTCGCCTACCTCACTACTAATTTGTTGAGACATTGCATGCAACGTCTCTACGTTATTGACAAATAAGTCTTGGTTATTTGCAAGCAGTTTTTTATTATCTCGCAAAATTCGTTCTGTTTTCAAAGCTTGAACTAAATCTTCTCTCACAAGTTGCACAGCGCTGACAACTTTCTCTCTGTCATATGTACTAATTTCAGTCTTCCCCGATCTTGCTAGTTCGTCATTAATATCTATTGATTTAATAATTTCGTGGTATTTATCGACTTCATTTAAAAGTGTTTTCAGTGTTTTGGGGAAAGTCAAACGTCGCCACAGCCAACGCCCACCCACCACAGCAATTGGTACTATAATTAATAAGATGATTAAGAGCGAGATCGAGGAACCGATTGTTGGTAGAATAATAAACGCATAAGCAAACCCGACAATTATTAAGGTTAGCACTAGCGCTACAAGCATTTCATTCCGAAAAAACCCTAATCGCTGTTCATTATTTGCCATAATAGAAGGTCGCAAAACTTGATCTGGTTTTAATCCAGTTAAGCGCCTCAGTTCTCCCTTTGTAATTTCCAAGCCTATTAAGTCTGGCTGCACATCAAAAAGCTCCTTTCCGGTAGTTGTAGGGTGCGAAGCGCGATCGCGTAACGCACCATATTTTATCTATGACGGTGCGTTACGGTGTTCCACCTAACGCACCCTACGAACTTAAAAGGGGGGGCTAGGGGGAGCAACGGCTTACAGCGATTTTCAAATGAATAGACCACATGCAGACCTCTCTCCAAACCTCTCTCCTACGAGGAGAGAGGCTTTGATTTTCTCCCCTTCCCTTGTAAAGAAGGGGCTGGGGGTTAGGTTTCATAGGTTGTGGTTGGTACAACTGAAAACTGCTGTCAATGAACGGTATTGCCTTATACCAATTCTATGTGAGGCTGCACATTAAAGCGAGAAGGCTAGAAGCCTGGGGCTAAAGAAACAAAGCTCCGAAGTTCCCTACGGCGGGAAACAAGCTGCAAGGACTTCTCTCTGCCTTCGCAGGCTAATTATATGCAGCTTCATATAAAAATGTTATTATAATATATAATAGATACAAATAATGGATTTTTTTCTAATAGGGTAAAACTTCCGCGCTTTACAAATAGGTAGTTGTGTCTGTTAACGACATTATTGTGCCAAGCAGTTTGGTTGCGCACTTGTCAAAATATAGTGCATAAGTTGGTTTTGCTTAACCTTATAAGAGAGCTACTTCCAACTTCATTGAGTTTCAGGAAAAAGGTAGGACTTACGCATATACTCAGACTTCTGTCAACGCTTAAGTCCTATGTTCAGCCCTTTCAAGGTGTCTGATTTACCTATGTTTTTTCAGCTAGAATCTTAGCAGTAGAGACATGGGGCTTGTTCTTGGAAAAAGTGCGCTTTGGCTGCGCTTTCTTGGGACCTCGTGGGTGACGGCGAAAAGCTCTTAGCCTGACATGACCAGCGCTCCGGTTTGAGGACTGTCGATAATTGGACAATAGTCATGTCCGCCAAAGAGATGCCACTGTTGGTCCGGAATCGCAATCATCATACCCCGGTAGGTTCCCTTGATTTCATCAGCCAAATAGTAACCAGAAATCTCAGTTTCAATCTTCTCAATTCCATGAACGCTCCTCAACGCTGCCTTGACTACAGACAGTACGTTATAGGCGACTAAAGCAATACAGAAGGTGAACAAAGCTGCCTTGGGATACCCTAATGTATTAATTTCGCATTTGAGAGTCTCAGTAAGTACTTGAAACAGAGTTTCTAACTTCCAACGGCGGCGATACAATTGGGCTACCAGCAAGCAACTCGCTACCTCAACTGGGAGGTTGGTAAGGACAAAGATTTCTCGGTCGCCATCGCGAGTGGGTTGTTTTAAGCAGACCTTAACGCGACGCACGTGTAACAGTTGACCATCATCAGTAATACGCGAGAATGTTTTGCTCAAACACCTCTCCAGCATCAATTTGACCAAAGGCACGAAAATTATCAGTGGCGTGCGAAGGTAAGCTTTGATGCTGTCGAATGATAAAGTAGCCTTTGTGAGCGGCAATACCAAACAGAAACTTGAGTGTGCAAAAATTGCGATCTGCGATCCAAACATCATCTTCTTCAACGGTTGGTAGCACCTGATTGAACAGAGAACGCTCTTGGGCATGACCATCCTCACAAGGAAATACGTCCACTGCCAACATTAAGGATGGGTCTAGCACTACCAAAGATTGACCTGGTAGTGGGGCACTACCGACTTGGCGCAGTACTTTTAGACGATGTTCACTTGCAGCAATTGCATTACCGTCGAGAATCTTAACTCGATAACCAGGCAGCAAATCGGGTAATGTTGCGTTGAGATGTCGAATTGTGGCTTCCAGTTGACTGGTTATTTCTCTGACTAACGAGCGCACTGACATTTAGCTCAATGCCATTCAGCTTGTTGTAGACGGAAGTGACCGAAACCCCAATCTCTTCAGCTAATGCGATCAGGGGCAGCATGGACTGACGGGTGAATTCCACAGACCACAAGACTCATTAAATTCACCAGTGTAGAGAATAGTAACTCACGAGTGTACTGGGTTTTTTTACTGCGTTCAAACCGATATCCAGTATCTGTGGACGGAGGACTTTTTCCAACAGTCCGCGAACCATCACAGAAACTGGACTCTCTTGAATAAAGCGCTCAAACACCTGCCCTAGTAGCATTTCTATTCTCCAGCATGAAATTTTCACCTCTGTTAACAAAACTACAAATTAGCCAATCACACGGAGCCTGATCCTGACAAAAAGAGGCAGGCTTGTAGCCCCTAAGTTAACTTATGGGACGATTCAGTTCAATTAAGAAGCCTGCCTCTTTTTGTTGCGGCAAATTCGACACAAGGGCAGCTATGCTGGAGGAAAAAGTATATTTTCATACATTCGCCACTCGTCTAGATCCAGTCTAGATTTTGTAAGATATCGCGGGTTGACGGCACGACGCGCCGCGCAGCGGTGGTCCGTCAGACAACCCGCCACACGGGGAATATCGGGTGCTGCTGTTTTGGGTGTTTGACGCTTACGTATACTGACATCTTGCACCTTCTCAATAATGGCTGGTGGGCTTTAGCCCTGCCTACGTAATCATAAGCTTTTTAGGCTTTGATTTTCGTAACTTGATAGTGGTGCAAGCTTTTAAAACGCTTAATTTTTCGTTGTAAATAACGGCTTTTCTGATTCTAATGTAGTAAAAAGCGCTAATCCAGACACGATTTGGCTTTTCCGACTCGGAATGCTGGTTTTTACACGGTTCTCGGCACGATGCCAAATAGTGTACTTACCGTCAATCCGTCATTATCAATTGCTGATTATTCATGAGAATGGATGACGAGAGAATCCGACTTTGGGACACCGGGTCAAGGAGCAAAGCATCCCTAAAAAGATCACGGGACTCGGGTGTTGGTCGAGCCAGTTTTTTAAGTATTTATACTTAGGATGGAAGCGAATATTTATCGCTTTTTGTAATACGTTGTGTACTACAAGATGACGTGCGGAATGTCGCTTGTGAACTAACAAAGTTTATTTTTGAAGTGATCTCACTATTTTTAACGGTTTACGCCCTTTGGGGCATGGGGACAATATTTCTAGGATGATACGTGTACTCCTTTGTACGAATGACCAGAAAGAAAAAGGTAGCAGGTTCCCCTAAATTTATTTATGGAAAAATAAAAAAATGTATTTCACAACGAGTAGGCGCAAGAAATACGGCGTCCGCTGACTCAAGCCCCTAAATTTATTTTGGTGGTTCTTACTTTTGACTTGTTACCTTAGACTTTTGACGAACCCGAAGGGGCTGACACTCTTGCTTGACCAAGCATAAACATTAAGGAACCGACTTAGGGCAGAAGCCCTTGTCCCGCGCTCTCCGAATTGATTTCATTGTTCTTGCTTTTTGAGCCTGCGAGTCACGCCCTTTTTTCTCATATTTCGGGCCATAAGTGCAATTTCAAGCTCTCTTATAAGTTGTCGATCGCCTGTCTTCTTCGCTATTACGTAATATTACTCTTAGCAATGTTATACACCTTGCTCTTTAATTACGTAAGCTTATTCATGATAAAAGCGTTAATTTCTTACACACACATTTGAGTATTAGTGGTTTATCCGTACAGGTGCAAGATATAAGTTGACCAACCTTACCTAGGAAGTCGGTCAAGTATTCGTACTTGACGTAATGCCACAAAAGTGGGGAGAGCGATTTAAGATAGAATCAGTCAAATGAAAAGCAAGTCAGTCGGGTGACGGAAACCGCGATCGCCTCGCATCCGCATGTTTGTATTGTCAACCATTATTTCTTGACAGACGCCCTAGGTGCTCTCTATACCTGTGATCGGCGCTCCCACCCGCGCCAAGTGCCCACACCCATCACACAACACCTTGAAAGGGCTGGTCCTATGTTATATGTTTTACGCCCAATTCACCTAATCTTATGCACATGCAAAATCTAAACCCCCTGATTACAAACCATTGGTTCAAAAAGCTGGCTTTCTTTGTAGGGATTACTGGTGTCGCTACCCTCAGCAGTTTTCCTGTCTTAGCCAAATTATATCCACGTTACGCTCTTTTTCAACCTTCTGCTTATAGCAGCTATCCCTATCGTACTTCTCAGAACAATATTGCTGAAGTCCTGACACAAGATAAGAAATTTGCTAATCTTGTTTATGAATTGAAGCAAGCTGATCTTCTGGAAACGCTGAAACAATCAGGTAAGTTCACAATTTTTGCCCCTACCGATAAAGCCTTTAATGATTTACCTAAAGATACCTTCAAGCGATTGAGCCAGCCGCAAAACAGACTCAGAGTGTTAAAATACCATCTGGTTCCTGGTGAAATCTCGCATCAAATCGTGGATACAGGGGTAGTAACAACTCTTGAGGGGCATCAGGTCAGAATCTCTGCTAATTCCGATGGTGCAGTTAAGCTGAATGATGCCGACGGTAAGCACCCCTCTACCGTCGCCAAAAATGGTGTAATTATTGAAATTGACAAGGTACTTCTACCTCCTGGGTTCTAGGGAATGGTTCGTAGTTGCGATGAGTGCGCACTAAGCGCATGATGTCCGGCAAATCAACCACAATAAAAACCTGTCAACCCATATTGTAGAGACGTTGCATTGCAACGTCTCTACTGGACATGATATCACTACTGCCAATTTCCCACTAGGACAAACGGTGCCCAGTAATGGGGATGATTGTAATTCTTATCTTTCAAAAGAGGCAGTTGTGCTTGACGTAGCGCTTCTGCTTTATTTATTTGAGTTTTTTTAGATTGCTCTAACTGGTTTGTCTTTGTGCAAGTGTGTAGACTAATAAGCATAACCCCATAATCATTGCCAA
>CAXTSI010000541.1:0-5728 GCA_964246695.1 uncultured bacterium | reverse complement strand
CATCCCCCTCATCCCCCTTGTCCATAAATCAAATAGGACTGCTATACACCTTACACCTCAACATCAGTGAGTCTATCCTAGTGTTAGATAGTGTTGAGCAGTTCAGATTATGGCAGGACACAGTAAATGGGCAAATATTAAGCGCCAGAAGGCAGTAGTGGATGCAAAAAAGGGAAAAACTTTCACCCAGCTGTCGCGGGCGATTATTGTAGCGGCAAGAAATGGTGTGCCAGATCCAGCAGCCAATTTTCAACTGCGCACGGCAATTGAAAAGGCAAAGGCGGCGAGTATTCCCAATGATAATATTGACCGGGCGATCGCCAAAGGTGCAGGCACACTCGCAGGCGCGGCGAGTCTGGA
Source organism: uncultured bacterium (assembly GCA_964246695.1). Lineage (GTDB taxonomy): Bacteria > Cyanobacteriota > Cyanobacteriia > Cyanobacteriales > Nostocaceae > Stigonema. Next base: position 5,368 of record CAXTSI010000541.1, on the reverse strand, counting down.
AACCATTCGCTACGAGGGTTACGGTCCTGGTGGTGTGGCAATTTTGATTGAAGCCCTCACAGATAATCGTAATCGCACTGCTGCTGACTTGCGTGCTGCCTTGAGTAAAAACGGTGGAAATCTTGGTGAAACTGGTTGCGTTGGCTGGATGTTTGACCAAAAAGGCGTTTGTACAGTACAGGGAGTGATTGATGAAGAACAGCTTTTAGAAGCATCCCTCGAAGGCGGTGCAGAGTCTTATGACACTGAGTCAGAGACTGCTGAGGTGTTTACTGAAGTAGCAAATTTAGAAAACCTCAGCAAAACCCTGAAAGAAAAAGGCTTTAAGGTGACTGACGCTGAATTGCGCTGGATTCCCAGTAATACTGTGGAAGTTAGTGTGCCAGATCAGGCGCGATCGCTTCTCAAGTTAATCGATACTCTAGAAGCCTTGGATGATGTGCAAAATGTCACTGCCAATTTTGAGATGGCAGAACAACTTATGGCTTTAAGCATGGCTTAGCGCGGCTTTTCAATAAATTTGGTTTGTCAAGGTGTGCAAAAATCTACACAGAAAATCCATATTAGTAACATAACACTGACACATCTTTGTGAAATAGTTAGATTGTTGACCAAGTAAATGGATTCTCAAATGAATAAGTTCGCTAAAGCTTTGCTCTTAACTCTAGTACTTACCGCCCCTGTAGCCCTAACTGCACCTGAAGTACAAGCTGCTACCGCTACTAAGACCACTGCAACCGCTGCTACTGCTGCTCCTCAAGCTACCAAGGCTGCAAAAGCTACCAAGGCTAACAAAACACGTATGAAACGTCATCGTGCTCGCAGAGGCATGCGTAGAGCAAGCAATGTGACTAAATAGTATAGTTAATGTTGCCATGTAAAGTTTGTCGTGGCTCTGCAAAAAGTTTATCAGAAAAAAAGCTGTAAACTCTGGCAGATGTGTTACGCTAGTTTGAATGTATCTGTACTTTAGACCAGAAATAAAAGCGCGAGTGTCAGCCGCGCCTGCTAGAAGTAAGTAGAAACTTAGGCTTAGCGTATGCAAACTAACAGACGGTGTTTGTCCATCGGGAGCAAAGTTTAGTGTAAATTTTGTCGGAAAACAACACCCGTATGTTTAGACCGGGGATTTGTAAATTCTCAATACTCTTCAACCAATCTAAATAATTTAACCCCGTTACTTTCTTTACAGCCTAACGGGGTTTTTTGTTGTTATTTGTTAGTGGTTAGTTGTTAGTTGTTAGTTGTTGGTTGTTATTGGTTAGTTGTTGGTTGTTGGTGAGTCAGTACTCTATGTCGGGTTTCCCGACACAGGCGACCGCGTTAGCGACGAAGGACGTTGCACTGCAACGTCTCTACAAAAATTATCGGTAGGTAAATTATCTTAACTAAACCGTACTGTGTTATATTAACAACTAACAACTAACCACTAACCACTAACCACTAACCACTAACCACTAACCACTCCACTTGCTCTCCACAGCCCGATCGCGTAAAAATAATAGTTAAGATGCTGTAATTTATCTTAACAATGACACCAGCGCAGTTGTCTCAAACTTTTAACCAGAACGTAACACTGACAGAGCCAAGATGTGAATATGATTTGGTAATTGTCGGCGGTGGAATTATTGGCTTAACCCTAGCCTCGGCTTTGAAAGATTCTGGCTTGCGGGTGTTGCTGATTGAGGCGAAAGTGGAATCAGCAGCAGTGGCTAAGGGACAAGCCTACGCAGTGCATATGCTTTCAGCGCTTGTTTATCAGGGAATTGGAGTTTGGGACAAAATATTGCCCCAAATCGCCACTTACCGCCGTATTCGTCTTTCTGATGCTGATTATCCTGATGTAGTAGAATTTAATACTGCGGATTTAGGTACACAAGATTTGGGTTATGTAGCGGAACACCAAACACTATTAGAACCGCTGCAAAAGTTTGTCCAAGATTGCGCGAATATCACATATCTATGTCCTGCGGAAGTTGTAAATATGCAGTACTACCAGGACAAGGTGGCAATAGATATCAAAGTGGCTGGAGAAATGCGGACGGTTCGCAGCTTGTTAGTGGTAGCCGCAGATGGGGCGCGATCGCCTATCCGTCAAGCCGCCGGAATTAAAACTCATGGTTGGAAATATTGGCAGTCTTGTATTGTTGCCTTTGTCAAACCCGAATTACCCCACAACGACACGGCATACGAAAAATTTTGCTTTAGTGGTCCATTTGCAATTTTACCTTTGCCGCTTAACCGTTGCCGGATTGTGTGGACTGCCCCCCACGAAGAAGCAAAAGCTTTGTGCGCCTTGGATGATGAGCAATTTTTAAAAGAATTACAAGATCGATATGGCGATCGCATGGGCAAGTTGGAATTACTAGGCGATCGCTTTATTTTTCAAGTACAACTCATGCAAAGCGATCGCTATACCCTTCACAGACTAGCTTTAGTAGGCGATGCAGCACACAATTGCCATCCTGTCGGCGGACAAGGTCTAAATCTGGGTATTCGAGATGCAGCAGCTTTGGCGCAGGTGCTACTTGAAGCGCACTCTCAGGGTGAAGATATTGGCGACATTCAGATCCTTAAACGTTATGAACGCTGGCGTCAGCACGAAAACTTAATAATTTTAGGTTTTACTGATTTGTTAGATCGGATGTTTTCTAATAACTTCTTACCAGTAGTGATAGTTCGTCGCATCGGTTTAGGAATTTTGCAGCGAGTGCCTATGGTAAAAATATTGACTCTCAAGTTGATGATCGGCCTGTTAGGGCGAACTCCCAAATTAGCTCAAAGTAAATGGGGGAGTGGGGAGTGGGGAGTAGGGAGTGGGAATCCCTAGTATAATAACCAACACCCAACAACTAACAACTAACAACTAACAACCAACAACCAACAAAAAAAAATTGGTCATCCTGTGCGCGAGTGATGCTAGAGTGACTAGAAATTCATCTGAAACTTTCAGCGGGTATCCATGCTGAAGAAGCTACAGAAAAAGCATATTTCTCTAATCGCAGGTGCAGGACTGTGTGCCTTTTTAGCAGGGGCAATGGTATCTGCTCCTCAGATTGGAAAAACTTTAGGGCAATGGTTTAAACAGGGTAAGAATCAACCAGAGCAGCTTTCTGAGGCAAATAAAGCCGAATCAGCCGTGCTGCCACTGGTGCTACAATCCCCACAAGAACGAGCAGCAAAACTAGAACAGCTAGCTAAAGAATCGCCATCGCTGGACCAGAATCGTGCCCGATATCTGTTGGCCTCGGACTTAATTGAACAAAAGCAAGCAAAACAAGCACTCTCGCTACTTGAAGGACTGGAAACAGAGTATTCAGGAATAGCACCTTATGTTTTGCTGAAACAGGCGCAGGCACAGGACCTCTTAGGAGAGGAAGGTCTCGCCTCGGATCTGAGGCATAAAGTACTCAAACTCTATCCCAAAGAACCAGCCGCCGCTAAAGCCATGTATCTCATTGGGCAACCTGAGTATCAGGACAAAGCGATCGCCCAATTTCCTTCCCATCCCCTCTCCTGGGAAATCATCCGTAAGCGGTTGGCAGAAAATCCCAATCAGCCGCAATTGCAGTTAGTATTGGCAAAATATGCCTATGACCAACCAGGAACAGTTGCTGTGTTGGATCGGTTGCTCTTGGACCCTACCCTGAAACCTGATGATTGGGAAATCATCGCTACAGGTTACTGGAACAACAATGATTTTACGAAAGCCGCAGCTGCCTATGCCAAAGCACGCCCGACAGCCCGCAACCTCTATCGGACTGCAAGGGGACTACAGGTAAGTGGAAAGCGAGACAGTGCGCTTACCACATATAAACAACTCGTGAGTTCATTTCCCGACGCCAAAGAAACTGGCACTGCCCTGCTGCGTTTAGCAGAAATGGTCAAAACACTTGACTCCGTAACTTATCTTAACCAAGTCATCAGTAAATTTCCTGACAAAGCAAGTGAAGCACTGCTAGTAAAAATCAAAATCCTCGAAGCTCAAAAAGATCCAAACTCAGCTACGGAAGTACAGCAATTACTGATCGCTAAATACGCAAATTCTCAGGAAGCAGCAGAGTACCGTTGGAAAGTTGCACAAAATAAAGCAAAAGCTAAAGACTACAAAGCTGCATTGCAATGGGCAGAACCAATTATTATCAACAACCCCGACAGTATTTTGGCTCCCAGAGCCGGATTTTGGGTCGGCAAATGGGCAACTAAACTAGGGAAAAATGAGTCGGCTCAAAAGACTTATGAGTATGTACTTAGTCAGTTTCCTTACTCTTACTATGCATGGCGATCGGCAGCAATTTTAGGACTAAATGTCAGCAACTTTAATACCCTGCGCCAGATGAACCCGCAGATAGTGCCACTCCTGCGTCCAGTACCACCCGCAGGATCTGACACTTTCAAAGAATTGTATTTACTAGGTCAAGACCGTGATGCCTGGTTGCAATGGCAGACTGAATTTCAGAACAAAATGCAGCCAACCGTAACAGAGCAATTTACTGAGGGGTTGATGCGGTTGGTAAAAGGAGAAAATTTAATCGGGATTGACAAAATTGCTAAATTGGAAGACCGGGAAATACCGCCAGAAAAAGCCGAATATCAAGCTCTGAGAAAACAGCTAATCTATTGGCAAGCTCGTTATCCCTTTCCCTATATTCAGGAAATAGAGAAGTGGAGTAGCGATCGTCAGATCAATCCCCTGCTAGTCACAGCTGTGATCCGTCAAGAGTCACGGTTTGAGCCAAAAGTCAAATCAAGCGCAGGTGCTGTTGGCTTAATGCAGGTATTGCCAAGTACAGCTAAATCGATCGCGCAAATAGCCAAGTTAGACAGCAAAAAAATTGACCTGGAAAATCCAGACAATAATATCAAGATGGGGACTTTGTATTTGGATCACACCCATCAGCAGTACGGTAACAACTCTCTGTTGGCGATCGCCAGTTACAATGCTGGTCCAGGAAACGTCAGCAAGTGGCTGCAAATTCTGCCTAAAGAAGATCCAGATGAATTTGTGGAAGCAATTCCCTTTGATGAAACCAAAAATTACGTGCGGCAAGTATTTGGCAACTACTGGAATTATCTGAGACTTTACAACCCTGAGACGTCGCGCCTCGTTGCAAAATACTCAGCCCAACACCCACAACTACCGATGCCATAACTGGCACAAGGAGGATAAGGAGTCGCATCACTCGATCGGGCGGGATAAGGAACCATTCGGTTTTTTATTCCGCTGATTTTTGTCAATCAATTGGGCTTTTTAACGACAGTGGTAGGCATGGAATTCAACCTCTACGACCAAGCTATGCAAAGCTGCGCAGATTCTTAGGAGCAACCCCACGGGCGGCGCACCACCCGCTACGAATGAAAGAAACAT
>CAXTSI010000540.1:0-5732 GCA_964246695.1 uncultured bacterium | reverse complement strand
AGCAATTAGCAATTAGCAATTAGCAATTAGCAATTAGCAATTAGCAATTAGCAAATTAATCGGAATTTCTATCACAAACTCCGCTCCCTGTCCAGGAAATGAAATACAATGTAAAGAACCACAGTGTCGCTCGGTGATAATCTGGTAGCTGATAGACATACCCATGCCAGTGCCTTTGCCTACAGCTTTAGTTGTATAAAAAGGGTCATATAACCGCTGTTGCACCTGTTCTGACATACCTGGACCATTGTCAGCTATGCGAATGACGACTTGCTTTGAAGAAGGCATCTCGGTGCGGATAAGAATCTGGGGAGTAGGGGCAGATAGGGGAGATGAGGGAGATGAGGGAGATGAGGGAGGGAGGGGGGATGGTTCCTTGTCCTCCTTGTCCTCCTCATCTTCCCTATCCTCCTCATCTCCTCCACTCCCCACTCCCTCTTCCAAAGCATCTATGGCATTTGCCAAGATATTCATAAAGACTTGATTCAGCTGTCCGGCGTAGCACTCGACCAAAGGTAGATTGCCGTATTCCTTAATAACTGTAATTTCTGGACGATTAGGCTTGACTTTTAGACGATGTTCCAAGATCATGAGAGTGCTGTCGATACCCTCATGGATGTCGGCTGCCTTTAACTCGGCTTCATCAAGGCGCGAAAAAGTGCGTAGAGAAGCAACGATTTCTCGAATGCGGGTTGCGCCGACTTTCATGGAGGAGTGGAGTTTTGGCAAGTCTTGCAACAGAAAGTTGAGGTCAACAGATTCAGCTTGGTCCTGAATTTCAGGGACAGGATTAGGGTAGTGTTTTTGGTAAAGATTAAGTAGATTCAGCAAATCTTGAGTATATTCGTCAGCGTAGTTAAGGTTACCGTAGATGAAGTTGACTGGGTTATTGATTTCGTGGGCAACTCCAGCCACTAACTGACCGAGAGAAGACATTTTTTCGTTCTGGATCAGTTGGGATTGGGTTTGTTGGAGTGAGTTAAGAGTTTGCTCTAATTCTAGTGCTTGCTGTTTGAGTGCAGCTTCAGTTTTTTTGCGATCGCTTATATCCCGCGTAACGCCCTGAATCCCAACAACCTTACCATCAGCATCTTTGATCGGTGACATGTTGGCTGTAATCCAGCGCAAACAGCCATCTTTCCGTTTGATTGCGACTTCAAGTCCAGCCTGCTTTTCACCTGTTTCAAAAACGCGGTTGATAAAGGCTGCACAAGTTGGCAAATCATCTGGATGTATTAGGGGTGCGAACGACTGTCCCAGAAATTCTGAGCAATCATATCCGAATATATCAGTGAACTTGGGGGATAGATAAGTAAATATTCCGTCTGTGGAAAAGGAGTAAATGACATCGTTGGCATTTTCCACCAAGCTGCGGAACTTCGCTTCACTTTCAGCAAGTGCAACTTCAGCTTTTTTGCGATCGCTAATATCTTCATAGCAACCGAAAATTCCCACCACTTCTCCTGCTTCGTTACGAAGGGGAATTTTGCTTGTTCTCAACCACAAACAACTCCCATCTTCTCTTTGTTGCTGTTCTTCATAGTTGATTCTAGAGCAATTGTTTTCTACAGTAGCAATATCCTCAGCTCGGTAGATATCGGCTGTTGCCTTCCAGGAAAGCTCAAAATCATCTTTACCAATAATTTCCTCTGGTGACTCTAGCCCTGCATCCTGTGCGAATAATTTATTACAGCCTAAATATTTGAAGTTGCTGTCTTTCCAAAAAACTCTTTGGGGTAAGGTGTCAAAAACTAATTGCAGTAGTTGTTGCGATCGCCGCAATTCATTCTCTGCCTGTTGACGTTCGTAAATCTCCTGCTGCAACTGGGCTGTGCGTTCCCAGACCCTGTTCTCTAGTTCTGCTTTAGCTTGTTCTAGGGCTAATTGTGCTTGTTCGCGATCGGTGGTATCTTGCACCATTGAGAGCGTTCCGACGACATTGCCCTTGTAATCAATCACAGGAGTGTTATACCATTCGCAGGTAATGATTCTGCCGTCTTTTGTTAAATTATCGTTGGTACTACAAATTCCCCCATCTTGCTGCAATGCTACAAAGACCCGATCGACGTGTTCTCTAGCACTTTCAGGTAATAAAAGTTCTGCCGCATGACGACCCAATGCTTCGCCTTCACTGTAACCAAAAATAGCTTCAGCGGCGGCATTCCAGTTTGTCACTTCAAAAGACCTATTCCAGCCAATGACCCCTAGGGGATGGCGCTGAATTAGAAAGGACAACTTGTGCTGCGACTCTCTCAATGCTTGTTCTGTGTGCCGGAATTTCATCCAAACCCCAAATTGCTCTTTGATAGAACGACTTCCAGATAAGAGGGCTTTTTCCAGTTGGTTAACGCGTTCGCGTAAAGTTGTTAATTCTTGTTGCATTGCTGGAGTTAAAATTTTACAAAAGTATGTATTATGACGATTTTTAAGAATTATCCTGCACAGCTTCTTTTGAAAAACTGTTTCTAAAAATATGATTCCCAACACGGTTATGCATTTAACATGATGTTTTATAGAAGCCTAGTTACTCCCTTGAGGTGGCGCTAGTACCGCTGAGTAGAATTAAAAATAAAAAAGCTTGAAATACAAGGGTTTTGGCTGAGTGAGATGGTAGCGTTATTTCCGCCGTCATGTACTAGTAATAAGGAATAGAAGACTATCAATTACCCATTACCCATTACCCATTACCAACCTTGTTATATTTTTTGCCATGAACGCTGAAACAAAATCTAGGATACCTGTTGCTTTAACCATTGCCGGATCGGATAGTGGTGGTGGTGCAGGAATTCAAGCTGATTTACGCACCTTTGCCTTTCATCGTGTCCACGGCACCAGCGCTATTACCTGCATCACAGCCCAAAATACTTTGGGCGTAACACGGGTTGATGCTGTACCACCAGAGGCTGTGGTGGCGCAAATTCAGGCAGTGTTTGAAGACATCGGTGTGCAAGCAGCAAAAACGGGAATGTTGCTTAACCAAGAAATTATTGTTGCTGTCGCCCACCAAGTAGAAGTTTTACAAATCCATAACCTCGTGGTTGATCCAGTGATGGTATCCCGTACAGGGGCGCAATTGATTGATGATGACGCTGTGAAGACTCTTCGCAATGCCTTGATCCCTAAGGCTGCTATCGTGACGCCAAACCGATACGAAGCCCAGATTTTGAGCGGTTTACAGATTCAATCTTTAGATGATATGAGGGCAGCTGCGCAAATTATTCATCGGAATTTAAAAGCAAAGACTGTTTTAGTTAAGGGTGGCGGTATGCAGGGGAGTTTGCGTGGTGTTGATATCTGGTTTGATGGGCAAAAGCTGGAAACTTTAACAACCAAACTTGTAGATACAAAAAATAGTCACGGTACTGGTTGTACACTATCAGCAGCGATCGCTGCTAATCTCGCATTGGGAAATAATTTGGAACTCGCTGTGCGACAGGCAAAGGAGTATGTTACTACTGCACTTTTTTACGCCCTAGATATTGGCAAAGGGCAAGGTCCTGTGGGACACTTCTTCCCATTATTGAAAAATTCGTAATTGATAATTCTTAAAAGGGAACAGGGAACAGTTCCCTATTTGAGACTCGTGGGAACATCTTTACAGAAAAACGGTATAAGTATCTATAATAGCAGCTCCAGTTGATCTAAATTACGTTCAATTTTGAACCGAAGCCACCAATGCGAACAACGACAGGTTCTGTTAGCAATAATCGGCAAGCAACTACTCAAGTCTACTCTCCCTCTGTACCACTGTCTGTATACCGGGACTTGGCAGCAGAGTTGCAAGGTTCCCAGGTAAAAATAGATGAACTCGCCGCCCAAAACGAACAACTAGCACAAGAAAATCAAATACTTAGACAGGAGATTGCCCTCGCCGTTCAATCTTTTTTACATTTGCAAAAGTTAGTAGATTCCGATCGTCAGCCGAGTTTAAACCAAGATCCTCACTCTTTACCTGATTTAATTCGTGAACCCAAACATCCCGCACCTGAAGCGCGTCCGCATTTTACTCAAAGACAAAATCCGCGTTCACCCGTTGTTCCCAGGTCCAACGAAATTAATAGTCCTATGCCAGAAACATTCTTCATAGAAGACCAAGAAGTACAATATGATTCACTTAGTGAGCCTGATGCAGTAGATTTCAGTGGTTGGAGGTTAGTTATCACCATCTTGTTAATCATACTGATGGGTTTTGGTGCCGGATATTTGATTGTGCGTCCCTTGTTTGAACACCATGGTCGTTAGGTCAAATCTAAATACCTGTACGTCTGTGTTCTCTTGCACAATTAAACATAATTTTATGTTACAAAAGCTACAAAATAATGATAAAGTACACAAATAAGCTTCAGGTAGCGACCTCAACAATTATTAAGGTAGGCATTAGTTGCCGATTCTACTGTCACGAAACGACCGGGAAATCTACCCTTAAGTGTGACAATTAGTCCATATTGATTTGAGGAGGCGAGATCTCTTGTGGCACAGCGATGTTTTACAAGGTTTTCGCAGCCGTTGAGTGCAAATGTACTACAGACTTAGGCTTTAGCCTAAGTGTTACCTTTTATTCCACGGGTAAACCGTATGGGCTATTATATTTCCCGCACGTTTTTGTAAAGAGACAAGAAAATGAAGAAAGTAGAAGCTATTATCCGCCCTTTTAAGCTTGATGAAGTGAAAATTGCCTTGGTCAATGCTGGTATAGTCGGTATGACAGTTTCTGAGGTCCGGGGTTTCGGACGCCAGAAGGGTCAAACTGAACGCTATCGCGGTTCTGAGTACACCGTTGAGTTTCTGCAAAAACTCAAAGTGGAAATTGTTGTTGAAGACAACCAAGTTGACATGGTAGTAGATAAAATTATCTCTGCTGCCCGTACAGGCGAAATTGGTGATGGGAAAATTTTCATCACCCCAGTTGACCAAGTAGTGCGAATTCGGACTGGGGAAAAGAATACAGAGGCAGTTTAAGGAATTTGGTAGTAGTTAGTGGTTAGTGGTTAGTGGTTAGTGGTTAGTGGTTAGTGGTATTTTTTGACAACCAACAACCAACAACTAACAACTAACAACTAACAACTAACAACTATCAACTATCAACTAACTTTCATAAGGTAACTTTTGGAGTAAAGCTGCAAAAGCCTTACCTCGATGGCTGATCGATCGCTTCAACTCTGGTGTCATTTCAGCAAAAGTGAACCGCAACTCTGGGACGTAAAAAATTGGGTCATAGCCAAAACCTCCCTGACCACGGGCTGCATGGAGAATTTCGCCACGACAAACACCTTCTGATTGTAAAGCGATCGCGCCATCAGGACGAGCCATCGCCACTGCACAAACAAATTGTGCACCGCGATGCACTTCGTCACCCAATTCACTCAATAGTCTAGCAATACGTTCAGAGTCAGTTTTGCCATAGCGTGCAGAATACACTCCTGGTGTCCCGTTCAGGGCATCTACTTGCAAGCCAGAATCATCAGCGATCGCCCAGTTTCCTGTTGCCAAAGCTACTTGGGACGCTTTCAAACAAGCATTAGCAGCAAATGTGTCGCCTGTTTCCTCAATTTCCAGTTCTTCAGGTTTAAGGGTTAATTCCCAACCAGAATCTCCCAGGTAAGCTTGCATTTCCCGCAACTTACCTGGATTTCCTGTGGCTACTACTAATTTGGTCATTGGTCATTGGTCATTGGTCATTGGTAATTGCTAATTGCTAATTGCTAATTGCTAATTGCTAATTGCTAATTGCT
>CAXTSI010000539.1:0-5757 GCA_964246695.1 uncultured bacterium | reverse complement strand
TAGGCAGTGGTGGCAGGAGGCATGAGGTAGGCGTAGGTCACAGGCGATCGCACACTCTTGGCGCTTCAGAAAGGGCAAGAGCAAGGCAAAAGCTTAGGCTGTGGGCGTTACGGCTGCGGCAGCACTCAGGCAGGCATCGAGGGTCAAGGGTCAAGGGCAGGCATCGGGGCAGGCTCAGGGGCAGGCGATCGCCACACAACGCATTGTTTGATTGTAGGGGTGATGTTTGCACATGGGTGATGTTTGTATATGGGTGATGTTTGTATATGGGTGATGTTTGCACATGGGTGATGTTAACGCATATATCGCAACGCATATATAAACATAGGGGTATTATATAAATAGAGGTATTGTAAGTACAAAGGTATTAGACATCTCCAAAATATAACCATTCTGTGGTAAAAGGGTATAAAATTCCATTTTTTACCACAAAAATATGAGTGACATACTAGGTTACATTCAAAACAACCCTCAAGAAACGCAGCGATTAGTCGGTGTAAAGTATGAGCAACTAGAGCAACTAATAAAACAGGCGAGCCCGAACGGGCAAGCCCCCTTGGGGCATCGCCTTACATACTCAAAAGCAACAAGAAATCGAAGCAGAAAAAATTAGAATTATAAATAAAGGGGGTGGTCGTAAGGTAAAGTTACTGATTGAAGAGCAAATTTTGTTAACATTAGTATACTTGAGGCATTTGACAACGTTTCAATTGCTAGGAATTCAGTTTGTCCTCTAGTGAATCAACTGCTAATGATACATTTAATTACTGGTTTCCACTTCTACAAGAACTCTTGCCATCAAGTTTACTTGAACAAGTAAAAAAAACGCGAGTGACTACGAGTTAGTTCAAGAAGTTCTAACCGATTATGAACTAATAGTAGATAGTACTGAACAGCCCAGAGAGCGACCTGGAGAGTATCAACAGCAGAAAAAATATTACTCTGCTAAGAAGAAAAATCATACTTTTAAAAACCAAATTACTGTTTTACCAAATGGTCAAGATATTGTGGATGTAATTGCGGGAGAACCAGGACCAAAAAGTGATGTAAACTTGTTTCGTTCAGGAAAAAAGGGATTTAATCCTAATCAAAAATTTAAAGGAGACAAAGGTTATGAAGGAGAATCATCAATTAAAATTCCTACCAAAAAGCCGAAAAAAGGAGAATTAACACAGTCACAAGTCGAAAAAAATAAAGAACTAGCCTCTGAGCGAATCTTTGTCGAACATTTGATTCGTGGAATAAAAATATTTAGAGTTGCTTCTGAAAGATTTAGATTAAATCCACGTAAATACGAGCAAATAATTATGACGATATGTGGGCTTGTAAGCTGACGTATAGGAGCATTAATTTTACCACTATAAAATAACTTGAGATTATGGTGCTTAAAATATGTGTGCTAACTTGTTATTTTTGCCCTATTATCAACAGTAACTGTTTTAAACCCTGATTTTTGTGTTGAGACTGGCAATGTTTGCAATTGGCGATCGCCCGTTGAAAGCCAGTCAGAGAGAGCTATTGGTATTTTTCGGAGATGTCTATTTGTGTATCAAATATATACATATTAGGTATGTGTGTATCAAATATATGTATTAAGTATATGTGCATCAAATATATACGTATTAGGTATGTGTGTATCAAATATATGTATTAGGTATATGTGCATCAAATATATACGTATTAGGTATGTGTACATCAAATATGTACATAGTAGATAGTTAAATCTGCGTGGGGATCGCAGCCTCAGCGTATGTTTGCAGTATAATTTTTATACTAATTTTCGCACCAAAATTGATGGTTGCAGTGTCTATCTAGTATGCGCGTATCTGATATCTACTTTTTGTACTGCTAGTACATGAGTACTCGTCATTTCCCAGCCTGCTTCACCCTGAGTATTTATGCTCAATTTATCCCCTGTTTGTACTGATAGTACTTATGTTCTACGTGAGTCCGGCTCCACCCTGACCACCCCGACTGCTGCATCCCGACCACTGCATCCCGACCACTGCATCCCGACCACTGCACCCCGACTGCTCCACCCCGACTGCTCCCAACGTGCAGCCGGATGCACGTTAGCTTATTGAGAATTTTATGTGCGATCGCATCGCTACAACCCGCAATATAGCGTTGTTTTACAAGATTTAATGAGAATGGCGCTCACAGACCCGTTTCAGAACGTTTTTCGCTAAGGTATGCATACACCTGAAGTACATTTCATCGGGCTTCACGCTCCACCCAGACCCCTCTATACAGCCTCTTCTGGGGGTGGCTCTTTAGAGGTTTCCTTTTGGTGTTGTACCCTCAACTTCTCCGAGGAGAGGGGGTGGTGTTTTAAAAACACACACGTAGGTAGAAAATTTTGAGCGCTTCGGCTTTTTACCCACAGTGCAGATCAAAAAAGGGGGTTAATCGCTGAAACCCAACAAAATCAAGCAGAATTTTTCTGTCAAACATAGTAGGTGTGGTTTATACGGAGTGTAATATCTAAATGCTTGCTATGAATGGCTTTTAAGTATACGGAGTATGTTTTATACTTCAAAAAGTTGACAGGGTTCTTCTGTCGTACATTAGTTGTCAATTTTTAGACTAAAATTTGATTTTTAACTACGTTTACTTACGTACTAGTTTTGTGGTTTGAGTTTTCTACTCCCTCACGGATGTTTCCGATCACCGTTGGATGCTTAATCGCAAACCTTCCACACGCTCCACTCAATTGTGGAACCTGAGCTTATGGCTCTCCTGGACGCATATGACAATAATCCCCACATCACGGGGTGCAGGGGTGCTGGCGGGGCTTATAGGCGTGGGTGAGGGGGTGATCGCTTTGGGTGTGGCTTACTCATTGGTGAGGAGCGGTCAACCATCGGGGTTCTTCAGTTTGAAACCGGAAAACCTCTCGAAGGTTCTAAAGGTGGTAGACCATCGGCGTTTTAAGGCACGGGAACCCCCATAAGACAAAATCCCCCACACAGTTAAGTGCAGGGGTTCTATGGTACTTTAGCGCTGTATATCAGTGGGCGTTCGGCTTGGCTCACATCTTGCACCTGGGTGAAAAACCGGGTTTCTTGAGAATGACTAATCTGATATCTTGCACCATTCTCAACAAGGTGAGAGAAACCGGGTTTGTGAACGACAAACTAAGGGTTTCAGCTTTACTGATTCGCAACAAACCCGGTTTCTGGCAGTGGTGCAAGATGTAAGTCTGAGCAAGAATGGAGGAAATGGGCGATAGGGGGACTTAAACAAAACAGAACAGAAAAATAGGGTATAATGCTTTACCAGTATAGCTTTCACGTTAAAGTAGCACTCCATGAAAGAGACAACCCCGGCAGCCATGCCGCTGTGTTTTGAGAAATGGTGTCAACGGTTTGATGAAGCATTTACTCATAAAGCCCAAAAAAAGAGGGTTTAGGCATTATTTAGGAGGATTATTGGGGGAAAGTAAGAGGAAAAACCTCTCCCAGATGGCTTAAGACCGCTATAGGCGTAGAATACCATCAATTACACCACTTTTTAACGCGGATCGCCCTACTGCCACGGCAGATCGCATTCCAAAACCCAAAACCTTTGGGTAAGATCGTTAAGTGTAAATAAACCTTCGCTGAACGCATGATTAAAATAAATAAGTCAAAACCCACCTTTATTGTAGGATTGGCTGTAACCCTCTTTGCTGCTTTGAATTTTAGCAATTCATTGCTTGCTCAAAACAATTCAAATTCCGGAAATGACAATATTGGAAACCAACAAGCGCATGATGCTAATCAACAAGGAGGTAGAGGCAATACATATAATAATCGGTCAAGACGGACTAGAACAAAGCAATATCATGAAGATCATCACAGTTCCCATCCATCTACTAATTGTTACGGGGGTAAGTATGACAGATCTGTTTGTGGTAATATTGACACAATGAATAATTACTGAGAAAGGGATAGCAATAGTGAAAGTAACGAAAGTATTTCTTTACTGTTCTACTTTACTGATTTCATCATGTATTACTTCTCAATCTGCCTATGCAGACTCGAAAACTGATTGCAATGGGGGTCGTTACAACCAATCTGTTTGTGGAAATGTAAAGCAGATGAACATCTATAAAATTCCTAATGACAGTTCTCAATCACCCATTTGGAGACTAAACAAGCATTACAATAAAGGAGATATTGTAGTGTTTAAGGAACAAAAGTATCAGTGCATACAATCTCATAATTCAGATGCCTATAACTGGTCACCGCCCGAAGTTCAAAGTCTTTGGAGAGGACTTTAGTATTTGAATTATCTGTAAATTCATTTGAAGCAATAACACCTATCTAATCAGTTTAGATAGGTGTTTTCTTGTAAAGGAAAGTAAGGGCAGCGTAGCGCGTAAGTTTCTGTACGGTTGCGCATTTCACCACCGCACCGAAGAGGTGTTACGCGCTTAGCAGAAATTTTAGAAGGTTTGACTCATGATAGTGTCAATAGATTTTTGGAAGCTAATCGCTCGAAACCGTTTCTGTACAAACCGTAGGCTCTACGTCAGGAAAAATCGATTTCCTGACGTAACCCTCACCCTTATGACCCAACATTGACAACGCTGATACCGCTCCCCTCACCTGTTCCGGCTGCACTTCCAAGTATTTCTGCAACTCCTCCAGGTTCCTATGACCCGAAACTTCCTGAATAATCCTCAAGGGTATACCAGCGTTACTCATCTGGGTCAAAGCAGTTCTTCTAAAGCTGTGGGTACTCACGCCCTCGAAGCCAATAGCCTCGCAAGTTTCCCGCAGTATTCGACTTGCTGATTCAGAGTTAATATGTCCATTACCGTGCCGTCCTGGAAACAGAAACCCTTCACGGCTATTAGGCTTATACTTGACCAAAAGACCCCGTAGTTCTTCAATTACTGGTACTGCTCTAGCAGCTAACTTACCCTTAGTGTTGTGTCTACGAAAAATAATCTCATCCCGTACACCCATTCTCTTGTTGTAAACATCCAGAGTGTTCAATGTACATGCTTCATTGATGCGACACGCTGTGTACAAGCAAACACCGAATAAAGCCCGGTCACGGTCAGACTGGAACCCTTCATTGAAAAATTGTTGTATTTCTGAGGGAGTAAGGATTTTCGCCTTTCCATGCCGATTGATTTTCATAGCCTGTGAATGTTGCTATGATTCACAGACTACTATAAATAGTTACGCTGCTTGCTGACGTTTTAATTCTTCTATCAACGCTCGACACTGCCTATTAGCGTCTCTAGCTTGCCCGTGTAATTCAAGTTTCCGCTTACGATTTTCCTTTGGCGTGAGCGGTATTGCTCTGGCTTGACGGCTTAATGCGGCTGCTAGATGGCTGTATTCCCTAATTTTGGCTTCTAGTTCATCCATCGGTTAACCCTCTAGTTCCGAAATTACAATATCTAAATTCTCCATCTGTTCATACAGTATATCGGCTCTAGCTTTCAGTAAACTACCGTCCTCATAATCTCCTGTTAATACAGCATCATCTGCTAAATCATTCAATTGGGTTACGATTTCGTCTAGTTGGTCGTACACTCGCAACAGTGCGTTAAGTGTTTTCGGTTTCAATTCGTTATCCCGTACTATTGGTCTAAAAAGCCCTTAAAAGGCGTGGATGCTGTGGATATATTTTCATTAAAGCCTAGCATCCAAAAGCGTATCTCCTTATTATGTAAGGCGTATCGGGCATGTCGATTTTATGTCTAAGTAGAACGAGGTGAAAAAACCAAACTATGTAAAGATAAGTAAATACGTAGAA
>CAXTSI010000538.1:0-5767 GCA_964246695.1 uncultured bacterium | reverse complement strand
TGCTCTTTATGTGCATCTTCGGGGTTTATGCCTATAGGTGCAAGATATAAGTTTCTGCATCTTCGCCTGCGGATAACCCAATCTCTCCTACGTGAATTGTATCAATATTTACATTTCGTAGCAAAGCTGCTGCCGAGCGTGGTAGTCCCTGATCAAGCAACAGTTTCATAGCTGGTGGGTAGCTCAATAATGCGATCGTCAAGGTAGGAAGAGGCAAAAATTAATGCTTGCCGAATGTCTTCCTCTTCTAGTTCAGGGAACTCTTGACACAGTTCTTCAAGATCGGGGTAGGTAGCTAGTAACTCAATCACCCGGCGAACTGTAAGACGAAGATTACGAATGCAGGGCTGTCCATTCATCCGATTGGAATTGCTAGTGATTCGGTCTAATTTCATCAGCTTAACCCCCTTTAAAACTTTATTCTACTGATATCTGCTGTTTTCGGGCTAGCTTTGATCGTAGCTTAGCATTAAGAAGAAGCAAAAGTAATGCGATCGCTACAATCGGCGCTGGATAAATTTCTTGACTTCTGCCCAGAGGTTTTTTAACCTGCACATGTTCTACCGTTGTTACCTAACCAAATAATTCGTAATAAGTAACTCGTAATTCTTAATTGAAGGACAGATCTGTATGTAACCGCTCTTGAATTTCAGAGGGGTCAGCCGTCTCAAAGAATAGTTCTAACGCCTCAACCAGATTACTCCGTGCCTCTTCAACGGTATTGCCTTGGCTTGCTATATCCACTTCTGGACACAGCGCTACATAGCCGTCTCCCTCTCGCTCAATGATTGCGGTGAATTGTTGTGTTTGTCTCATAGAGATGCCTTGATTTGTTATAACTCAATTCAATAGCCATCTGTCCCACGACTTCTAAAGATAATTAGATAAATAAAAGGGAGTTGTCAGTAATGGATACAGACTTTGTTGTAAAGGTAACGCCTTTATGTCAGATCGAACTGCCATCTGAGATTCAAGCTGAACTTTGTCCCGGTGATGAATACAAGATTTCGGTAACGGAAGACTCAATCGTGTTGAAAAAAATTCAGAAGCCGCTAGATCTAAATGAATGGTTTCGGCAAATTGAGGAATTAGGTTCTGACCCCAATCAACCTACTCTTGAAGAGATTTGTGAGATAGTAAAGGAAGTGCGACGGGAACGACGGTCTAAAGAATGAGGTCTGCCCAAAGACAATGAATGCGATCGCCAATTTTCTAGCCATTTCATTCACCTCATGTTAATGATAAAAAAGCGATCGCTCAATTTTAACGAGTGCGAATTGAATTGACCACATTGTAAGGGCGCGGAAACCGCGCCCCTACGGTCACATTGTGGTCTACCCAAATGAAAGAAAGCGCTTAAGCGCTTACAACTCTCTTAGGGTGCGGTATTGTCGGATGTCGCTTAGACATCAATGAGTCTGCGATCGCCGTTCTTATAGGGTGGGCATTAATGGAACAGTAGATGATAATCCTTACCCACCTCCTTCATCCAGATATTCCAAGAAAGAATTAACACCTAGCAACCGGATGCCATAAGTTGCCATTACCGCCCTTAACCCATCATCAGCACGTAAATCATCATCCCCAGACACAATAATCTCTGCTTCGCCATCAATAGCCGTAGCAAGCACAGGTAAATCTTTGGGATCTCGACAATTAGGAGGCACCGAAACCAACTCAACCAATATTGCTCGATGCTGCAACTGCTGTTCAAGGCGAATAGCTTGACCGGGGTCAATCCGTTCTCTCAATCGGGGTCGATTCCAAACCTGATGAAGTTCCTCCATCAGAGGCTGGCTGATCACCAACTGGAATTTGTCCTCATTAAATGCTTCCAATATAGGCAATGTAACTCGTCCTTTCAGCAAAATGCGAATCCAGATGTTAGTGTCGATGACGAAGGAGGAACGTCATGCTTGGTGAGATTGCTGGCGCACAGCCTTAATTTCAGCTATGATATTATCGTCTGTAATGTCATCAATAGGGGGTTGGGCATAAAGTTCTTGAATTAAAGCCCTCAAATCTGAACGTAAATCCACTTGAACCAAGGCTCTGGCAACCTGTGCCCGTTCATCTGGTTGCAACTGTTGCACAGCCGTAATGAGTTGTTCCAGGGTGATAGGAATCGATACCATGTAAGTCGCCATCATTGACTTTCTTAAATTGTAGTGCGATCGCTTAAGCTAAATTTAGCAGAGTTAATGCTCTAAGGCAGAACATCCAATGAGTGTAGTTATTACGGATGACATCCTTCAAGCAGCAAGAATGTCAGAAGCAGAATTAAAGCGAGAAATTGCGATTATGCTGTACCAACAACGCAAACTCAGCACGGGTATTGCCCGTCGCCTAGCTGAAATGAATTTAATCGAGTTCCAACGGGAGCTTGCTAGTCGCGGAATCTGCATTAATTATAATGTTGAAGATTTTGAAGCCGACCTAAATGCAACTGCTGTTTGCGCTACGACTTCTGGTCCACCAACTTTCAAACTCATCTGTTCGCAACGAACAGTTAAAAAAGGTTGACCTAAACCCATCCCAGAAAAAGGACTTACGTCCCCGACTTCTAACTTAGAACCAATCAAACCCAAGCGGGACTCTAATTCTGCGGGGAATATCAGCAAATTAGAATTCATCGTGCTGAAACTAGATGCACCAAACCACTGTCGCCATGCGATAGTTTGTCGATTGTAGTTCAAGCTACATAGAATCTTGTTTTCCTGACGGACAGTAACACGTTCTCCTTTTTCCCAGGTAAACTCAGCTAACTCCTTCGGTAGTCCCCAAATTTCTCGACCACCAGCCACTGAATCAGGATGATCTACATAAATATGGGAAATCCAAGCACCGATTTTCCCCTGATAACCTACTACGGCAGGAACTACAATTAACTCGCTGTACTCCAGCACCGACCCGGTTCCGTAATAGGATAAATATACCCCACCTAGGGTTTTACCAGGCCATACAGAAATAATTTCTAACTCCGAGGGGATCAGGTTACGAATTCGGTCAATATTTATCAAATGCAAAGTTTGGATAGCGTAGCCTTGAAGTGTCCAGGGTGCTTGTGGATATGGCATATGTGGATTGTTAATTGCTAATTGTTAATTGCTAATTGCTAATTGTTAATTGCTAATTGCTAATTGCTAATTGCTAATTGTTAATTGTTACCATTAGGCATTAGCTATTAACTATTGACCAGTCTCCATTACCTATACCAAACAATTAAGTAAAAAAAATCCCCATAATTGGGGATACCTTGGTTAGCTGATATCTTGCACCATTCTCAACAAGACCTAAAAAACCGGGTTTCTCAACCAAAGATTAAGGGTTTGACCATTAGTCATTCTCAAGAAACCCGGTTTTTCACCCAGGTGCAAGATGTGAGTTAGGGAATGTTAATTGTAGGTAGGGCTATGCCCTACATATAAATCAACTAACAACTACCAACTATCAACTATCAACTACCAACTATCAATGACTACTTAGACTCTGTGAAATCAGCATCAATCACATCATCACCGGTGCCAGTGGAGGAGGAAGCACCATCACCATCAGGGGGGGTGCTACCAGGGGCACCGCCACCAGCTTGTTGATAGATGTTGCTACCAACTGCGAATAGCGCCTGTTGTAGTTCTGGTGTGAGCTTCTTAATGCGCTCATCGTCATCTTGGGAGATCGCATCCCGCAGGTCTTTCACCAAACCTTCAACCTTGGTCTTGTCAGCAGCAGGGACTTTGTCACCCAAGTCTTGGAGCTGCTTTTCAGCTTGGTATGCCAAAGAGTCGGCTTGGTTCTTGCGGTCAATTTTCTCACGACGCTCTTTGTCAGTCGAAGCATTTTGTTCGGCTTCTCTGACCATCCGCTCAACATCACTCTTATCCAAGGTAGAAGCGCCAGTAATACTGATGGACTGCTCCTTACCAGTGCCTTTGTCCTTAGCCGTAACGTTCAGGATACCGTTAGCGTCAATATCAAAGGTTACTTCAATCTGAGGCACGCCGCGTGGTGCTGGGGGAATACCATCAAGGCGGAAGGTGCCCAAGCTCTTGTTATCGTTTGACATCTCCCGTTCGCCTTGGAGGACGTGAATTTCCACGTTGGTTTGACCGTCCACAGCGGTGGAGAAGACTTCTGACTTCTTGGTAGGAATAGTGGTGTTGCGGGGGATAATTTTGGTCATCACGCCGCCTAAGGTTTCCACACCTAAAGACAGTGGTGTCACATCTAACAGTAAGATACCCGTGACATCACCAGCAAGTACGCCGGCTTGAATCGCTGCACCAACTGCTACAACTTCATCAGGGTTGACGCTTTGGTTAGGATCTTTACCCAACACCTGCTTCACGACCTGTTGTACTGCGGGAATGCGGGTAGAACCACCAACTAATACGACTTCATCAATATCGCTCTTAGTTAATTTTGCATCTCGCAGCGCATTTTCTACAGGAACGCGGCAGCGGTCGATTAAGTCGGAGCAGAGTTTTTCAAACTGAGTACGAGTCAGCGTCGTATCCAGGTGCTTGGGACCATCTTGGGTAGCGGTAATAAATGGCAGGTTGATTTCCGCTTGAGTGACGCTAGAAAGTTCAATTTTGGCTTTTTCTGCGGCTTCGGTCAGACGTTGTAAGGCTTGTTTGTCTTTGCGCAGGTCAATGCCGTTTTGTTTTCTGAATTCTTCAGCTAAGAAATCAACGATTTTCTTATCGAAGTCGTCACCACCAAGATGGGTATCTCCAGATGTGGCTAATACTTCAAATACGCCGTCGCCTACTTCCAGGATGGATACGTCGAATGTACCACCACCAAGGTCAAACACGAGGATGGTTTCGTTGCTTTTCTTATCAAAGCCGTATGCCAGAGAAGCGGCAGTGGGTTCGTTGATAATGCGCAGTACTTCAATGCCAGCAATTTTACCAGCGTCTTTGGTAGCTTGCCGTTGGGAGTCGTTAAAATAAGCGGGAACAGTGATAACAGCTTGGGTTACAGTTTCACCAATGTATTTGCTAGCATCTTCAACTAACTTGCGGAGAACTTGTGCAGAAATTTCTTCGGGAGCAAACTGTTTGCCTACTATAGGACAGTCCAGCTTGACGTTGCCGCTGCTATCACGCAGGACTTTATAAGAAACTTCTGTCGCTTCATGAGTAACTTCATCAAAGCGACGTCCGATGAACCGTTTGACAGAGTAAAAGGTATTTTCGGGGTTCATCACCGCTTGGCGCTTGGCGATTTGACCTACCAAGCGATCGCCATTTTTCGCAAAGGCAACTACTGAAGGTGTCGTCCTAAAACCTTCTGCGTTAGCAATAACCGTGGGTTTTCCACCTTCCATGACTGCTACGCACGAGTTTGTCGTACCTAAGTCAATTCCAACAACTTTTGCCATTGTAGATTTTGGCTCCGTATAACTACAAAAAATGAATGAATGGGAGTATTAAGGGCTAAACTTTGAACTAACTGGTTTAAAAAAGCAGCCAGTTCAACATCAATACCTTTGGTCTGGCTTTCCGCTAGGGTGTTAAACCCGGGCTATACTGATATATATACTGAGCCTGTGTAGCCAGTCCTTGAAGGGTGGTTTTCCGAACCTCGGCGGGACGGTTAAGCGTTAGAATTTGTTTACTTCGCTCATCAATTGAATTGTTTTCACTGTGTCTAATGTATGAGAATTAATACTAGGAGTGATTGGGGTGAACCGTAACATCTAAGTGGTGTTTGCCGTCTTTTAGGAATTGGGGAATGGGGAGTGGGGAGTAGGGAGTGGGGA
>CAXTSI010000537.1:0-5848 GCA_964246695.1 uncultured bacterium | reverse complement strand
CCCTAGCTTACTACAACCGAGGATCTGCCCGTACTGATTTGGGAGACAAGCAGGGAGCAATTGATGATTACAACCAAGCGCTGCGGATTAATCCCAACTTAGCCCTAGCTTACAACAACCGGGGTATTGCCCGCGCAGAGTTGGGAGACAAGCAGAAGGCAGTTGATGATTACAACCAAGCGCTACGGATCGATCCTAACTTAGCCGGAGCCTATAATAACCGGGGCATTGCCTATCGTGATTTGGGAGACAAGGTCTTAGCGATCGCAGATTTGCAGAAAGCATCTGACCTCTTTCGACAACAAGGAAGAACTGATGATTACCAAAAAGCTGTGGAGTTGATCAAAACGCTTCATAATTAAAAATTAAAAATTAAAAATTAAAAATTCAGGAAATAAATTTTAATCGTAGGGTGTGTTAGACGAAAGTACGACACCAATATCTTGTGGGATAAGCTCTCCAGCCCTTCCATGTCTCGTGCGGGCAAGGATGCCCAACGCCAGTCGCCGTGAGAGCGGGAAACACTCGTGTCGGCGCTTACGCTCCCCCACAAGATATGTACCTTACCTATACGGAAACCGCTACTATATATATTCCATTTTTAATTTTTAATTTTTAATTTTTAATTTTTAAAAACGTTTACTGAATTTCAAATGATTTAATCATGCTATATGCTGTTTGGATAAAGTCATCATAATTAGTTATTTCGGCTGTGTATGTAATTACATATGCTTTATCAGCTTTTAAAGTAAAAACTTGCAAATTTTTTAAACGATTTTCCCCATCTTTTCCGGTAAAAACTAGTTCAGCCGCTGGTTTATTTGCGAGAGTCGTTGAACTTGTATTAACAATCTTAGCTTCTCCCATATGATTTTTGATGTCCTTAATCGATGAATTGCTAAATTCATCTAATGTCCCTGGAAAATTTTCGACGCTTATAGTCAGTTTTTCTGGTAATTTGTCTGCGTCAGTTTGCTTTGGCGACAAGAATGCAACAACTTCGCCAGTAATCGGGTTGTTTATATTTTGTCTTTCCCAGTTTTGAGGATATTTTATCTTAATTCCATAACTAGGATTTTCATAGTTCAATAAATTTTCTTTTGGAGTTATAATTTGGAATAACAGTACAATAATACTCGCAAGTACTGCTGCTATTGGCAGTGCAGTTAACAATTTCCTGAACGGCGAGGGATGGACGAGCGTAATTAAAGAGACTGGTGAAGGACTAGGGATGACAATTATTTGATCTGGTGGTTTTATAGTGCTAGAGGATGGTAGGATTTTTAATGCTTGCAAAGCATCCGTTGCTGACTGGTAACGCTGACGAAAGTCATAGCGCACCATTGTGTCTAAAATATCTGCTAGTTCTTGGCTTACCTGTGTTCGATCGCGCCAAATAATTTCACTTGTATCAACATCTTTTGATAATTTAACTGGGGATATTCCTGTAAGGGCTTGGATACCAATTATTCCTACGGCATAGACATCACTACTAAAATGGGGGTTTCCATTGGCTTGTTCACTTGGCATATAACCAGGAGTGCCAATAGCAATAGTAAAAGCTGTTTGCCCCTGAGAATTAAGCACTTGGGTACTGATTTGTTTAACCGCACCAAAGTCAATCAGCACAATTTTCCCATCTGAGTGACGTCGGCGGATATTGGAGGGTTTGATATCTCGGTGAATGACTCCGTGTCGATGGACCTCAGCTAAAACCTCCAGAATTTCCTGTAAAAGTTTAATCGCCTCAGCCTCACTCAGCTGTTTACCTGTAGGCAATTCTGCACTCAGGTCGTGACCTTCAATAAATTCCTGAACCAAATAAAATTCCTGATTCTCCTCAAAATGAGCTAAAAGTCGCGGTATTTGCTCATGATTTCCTAAATTTTCCAGGATTTCTGCTTCCTTCTTAAAAAGACGTTGTGCTTCTCGTAATGTATTAGGATTGGTAACCATTGGTTTCAACTGCTTAACGAAGCACTTAGGATTCCCAGGTCGTTGCATATCTTTGGCTAAGAAAGTAAAACCAAACCCCCCATTTCGCAATTTTTGGAAAATTTGGTATCGCCCACCTAGCTTTTGACCCAGCATTAAAGTCACCATAGGTCCTGGAAGTTATCACTTTATTTAAAGTCAATTTTCGCACAGAATTTTATTCCAGAATATTTCCCAGCCCGATCGCCAAAAACGAAGCAGCAGTACTATGAAAATGCCTCAGTAAGTAGTGTTAAAAATGTTAGAGACGAAATGGTAGTATGAGGATATATAAGTATATATGCTGATCGCTTTCTTTCATTAAGTTGGGGTAAAGAAAGAGTGAGCAACGGATGATATAACGGATGTAACGGATGATTTAACTGTGGTTTGAGGAGTAGAGCGCATCTGTACTCGTTTGCGCTCAATCATCGCTTCGCTGTAGGTTTGACATCATAATTGAAAAATCAGCAGTTTCCCTACACCAGAGGCAAACAACATAAGTCTGCAACTGTCTATTCCTGATTCTATCCTTGACTAGCAGTTAAAAATTCGTAATTCGTAATTCATAATTCGTAATTATTTTTCAGACGGGGATTTAAACCCCGACTGAAAAATGACCACCTGTAGACGCTCCGTGCTTAAACCCATTTTTAATTACGAATTACGAATTATGATAAAGCATCCGCTACATCCGCGCTCATAATCCGTTGCCAGTTTTGGCTATTGCGATCCAGAAAACACTGTAAATACTTTCCCGACTGACTGCATAATCTAAAAGTGTTGGTATTAACCCAACCTCCGAAATAGACCACAATATAACCGTAGGGGCGGGGTATCCCCGCCCTTACAATGCGATCAATTCTGTTTAAGGGCGATGCCTCAAAGAAAGCTCTGCACCAACGCGATCGCTTTTCTGTCTGAAATAACCGAATCCCCTCATCCACATGATGCTTAATTTGTCAAGCGCGTAAGTCCTGATGTGTTGAACTTTTATCAAAAATTATTATCAGTATTGTTCAGGAATTAAATGTAAATTATATGTATTCATAAATTGAATATCTAGCGTTGGGATGTAACTTATGAGACAGCCAATATTTGGTCAAGTGTTAATAGAGGTTACGAGAATCTTCGCCATAGCTTCGCTTACCGCTACCACAACTGCAACCATCAATCAACCCAGTTATGCAGTCAGCGCAACCTTCTACTGCGGTCAAAATCAGGACGGTGTACCCGTAACCTTTGCTCGCACTCAAGACGGGAAAAACGTGCCGATGATTCGCTGGCTTGACAAAAATTACTTCTCCCAAAAGTTGACTCCTCAGCAACGATGCCAAGAGGTATCCCAAAGATTTCAGAGAAATTTTGACAACGGTACGTTGAGATATATCAAGGCAGGTATGCTCAGTGGACAACCAGTCGTCTGTGCTGCAGCTAAAAAAACCGATCCTTGTACACATAGCACTTTGTTATTCACTCTCAAGCGTGACAGCGATCCTAACGCTACTGCACGAAGACTATTTTATAGCAGTGATTCCGCAAATGCAAACGGCATAGAAGAAGTTGGCGGAGATAGAAGCAAAGACCCGGTAAATATTGATATCGAATCATACCTATACTTCACACCATCACGTAAGTAGGGAGTGGAGAGTACCGCGTAGCGGAATTAAAAATGAAAAATGAAAAATGAAAAATGAAAAAAGCTTGACTTGCAGGCAATAAGCAATTCCGTAGACGCGCAGCGGTGAGTCAGCGCGCCGACACGAGTGTTTCCCGCTACTAGGCGACTGCGAACCCGAAGGGCTTCCCGCAGGGTATGGTAGCGTTATTTCCACCGTCATGTGCTAGTACATAACGGCGAAAATAACGCTACCATCTCACTCAGCCAAAACCCTTGTATTTCAAGCTTTTTAATTTTTAATTTTTAATTTTTAATTCCCCTATGGTGTTGACTCTGAACTCTCACATTTCAACGCAACTGGGTATGAAAATCAGATGGATTGGCGTAAATTCACATTGGTTGCCTGTCTTGGCAGTTTATCAATCTCGTTCTCAACATGGGCAGCAAATGTCAGTTTTTCTCGCCCATGCACCAGTGTTGATTGCAACTTTTTGCAACGGTCAAAACCGCCCACTCAACTATCTGTAGAACAGCTACACCACCAAGCTCAAGCTATCACGGTGCGCGTGATGTCACAATATTTCTTGGGTTCAGGGATTCTACTACAAAAACAAGGCTCCATTTATACAGTCCTGACAAATGCTCATGTGTTGCTTGCAGGTAAACCCCCCTATCGCATTCAAACCCCAGATGGTCAGATATATACAGCCAAAAATGTAGAGACGCGAAATTTCGCGTCTCTACAAGGCAATGATTTGGCTTTATTGCAGTTTCGTAGTAATGTTCGTGCCTATGCTGTCCCATCTCTAGGAGCAAAACCAAGGGTGGGAGATGAGGTGTTTGCAGCTGGGTTTCCTTCTACAGGAGAGCAATCTCAAGACAAAGGCTTTGCCTTCACGAATGGTAAAGTGTCGCTGGTGCTGCAACTCGCTTTAAAAGGTGGCTATCAAGTTGGATACACCAATGACATCGAAAAGGGCATGAGTGGGGGACCACTGCTGAACCGTCGCGGTATTGTTGTGGGTGTGAATGGAAAGCACGCCTATCCATTGTGGGATGTTCCCTCTGTGCTTGCTGATGGTTCCGAAGCTGACCCAGCTTTGCACCAAAAAATTATTCGCCTCAGTTGGGCTGTGCCAATTGAGAGGGTAGGGCAAATAAACGTTATAGGAGACTAGAATATGAAATTTTATTATGGACTCGCACCAGCACTGATTGGAGTATCAATTGCACTTGTGCAGCCGCAAATTGCTGTCGCACTATCTCCAGTTGAGGTGGGTAAGATTGCCAAACAAATTGCAGTGCAGATCCAAAGTAAGCAGATCCAAAGTAAAAAGCCAAAGTACGGTTCCGGGGTGATTATCAAGAGGGAAGGAAATACTTACACTGTCCTTACAGCCAATCATGTAGTAGAAATACCAGATACATATGAAATTGTCACTCCTGATGGTCAGCGCTATGCGGTCAACTACAACCAGACTGTGAAACAACTACCAGGATTAGACTTAGCCGTGGTGCAGTTTACCAGCACTCAAAATTATACTGTAGCTAAGACAGGCAATTCAGACGAAAGCACGTTAGGCACAACGGCTTATGTAGCTGGGTTTGTTGAACCGACACTGGCGATTAAGAACTCGGTTTTAAATTTTGTTCCAGGAGAGATTACTGCTAATGGCTCACAAAGTGATGGCTATGCCTTGCTCTACGATAATAATACCCAAAAAGGGATGAGCGGTGGTCCAGTGATCAATGAAAAAGGTGAACTGGTAGGAGTTCACGGTAGAACAGACAAAGATCCCAACGATCGCAAAACTGGCTTGAGTTTGGGCATTCCCATCAATACCTTTTTGAGACTGTCAGCAAAAGTTGGGGTAGATGTGGGAGTCCATCTTCCAAACACTGCCGTAGCTACAGCAGCAAAAGCTGACGACTTTTGTATTCAGGCTTTTGATAAGTATGAGAAAAAAGACTTTCCAGGTGCGATCGCTGCTTTCAACGAAGCAATTGGCCTCAACCCCAATTATGCTGCTGCTTACTATGGTCGGGGTTCTGTCCGCGATGATTTGGGAGATAAAAAGGGGGCAATGGAGGATTACAACCAAGCCCTGCGGATTAATCCCAACTTAGCTGTAGCCTACAATAACCGGGGTGTTGCCCGCGATGGTTTGGGAGATAAAAAGGGGGCAATGGAGGATTATAACCAAGCCCTGCGGATTAATCCCAACTATGCTCAAGCCTACAATAACCGAGGTC
>CAXTSI010000536.1:0-5875 GCA_964246695.1 uncultured bacterium | reverse complement strand
AACAACTAACAACCAACAACTAACAACTAACAACCAACAACTAACAACCATAGAATTCAAATCTCGCAACCAGACTCAACTACCAACCTTAGACCCTAATGCCCCACAACAGTTTGTACCCACATCACCAGGGCAACCAAGCCAACCAACCTTGAACCCTAATACCCCACAACAGTTTGCACCTACATCACCAGGGCAAACTCGCCAACCATCCAGTCAAACTCAGCCTCCCAACACGCCGCAGCAGGTAAGAAGAGTTATTGAAGTGATTGCAGATCGGCAAGAGTACGACACTGTGCGGCGGATAGTGACTGCATCTGGTCATGTGGTGGTGCGACTTGATGGGTCAGTAGTAGATGCCGATCGCCTACAAGTTAATCTAGACAATCTTATCGCAGTCGGGGACGGAAATGTTGCCTTGACAAGGGGAGATCAAGTACTGCGCGGACAACGCTTTACCTATAACTTTATTCAGGATAATGGGCAATTGCAAAATGGCAGCGGTGAGGTTTTTATACCTTCAGCCGGAAGGGATTTATCTTTCTTACCTACTGATATAACTGCGGGTGGAGTACCGCCGAATCCCTTGAGCGATCGCCTCAGAACCAGTCAACCACTGCAAGCCAGCAGTGCTGGAGGAATTAACTTTACCTTAGGTGGTGCAAGGGTTGCGAACAATCTCCCGACGCAGAAACAGGGGGGTGTAGTCAAGCGACTACGCTTTGAAGCTGCAAGAATTGATTTTTATCCCCGAGGCTGGCAAGCAAGAGATGTTCGCATTACTAACGACCCGTTTTCGCCGCCAGAACTAGAGTTAAGGGCAGACAAAGTCACTCTAACGCGGAAGTCACCCTTGGTAGACCAGATCAAGACACAGCGACAGCGTTTGGTATTTGACCAACGAACTTCTTTACCTATTCCCAAGGATGAGCAGACGATTGACCGTACTCAGCGTGACGTTACTCCAACAATAGCGAACGTAGGGTATGACGGCACCGATCGGGGAGGTTTATTTATTGAGCGTAGCTTTAAACCCTTTAACACAGAGGGGGTTCGCTTTAGTATAACGCCCCAGTTTTTTGTGCAAAGGGCAGTACAAAACTCTGGTAACGTTGCAGATCTGTTTGGTGTGAAAACAAGGCTGAGCGCCGTTTTGAGTCCAAAAACTGTAGTCGAAGGTTTTGGGCGTTTAACCAGTCTAGATTTTAGCAAGGTAGAAGACAATTTGCGGGCAAGTTTGCGGTTGCGCCAGAGTTTAGGTGATGAACGCAACCCCCATACTCTCGCATTAGAATATAGTTACCGCGATCGCCTCTACAACGGTACCCTTGGCTTTCAAACTGTCCAGAGTAGTCTTGGCGGTATCATTTACTCTCCAATAATTCCTTTAGGAAGCGGTATCAACCTCAGCTATCAAGCAGGCGCTCAGTACATTGACGCCAACACTGACCGTAAAGACTTGCTGGCATCAAAGCGGGATAACGATCGCATCTCATTAACTCGCCTCCAAGGCAGCGTTGCCCTGAATGGCGGTTTTCCGCTATGGCGGGGTAAACCATTACCACCTACTGCTACTGAAGGATTGCGATACACACCAAACCTAGTGTTTCCTTTTCTAAGTGTGACCGCAGGAGTCACAGGCACTAACAGTTATTACAGCAGTGGCGATAACCAATCCACCTTAATTGGTACAGTTGGTTTATTCGGGCAGTTTGGTCATTTCTCTCGACCCGTTCTTGACTACACCGCCTTTAATGTCAGTTTTTCCCAAGGTATAAACAGCGGCTTATCACCCTTTTTGTTCGACCGTGCTGTTGATAATAAAGTCCTGAGTGCTGGAATCACACAGCAAATTTATGGACCATTCCGCCTTGGCTTTCAAACATCAGTCAACCTAGACACGGGACGAAGCACCAGTACAGATTACCTTCTCGAATATAGCCGTCGCACCTATGGTATCACGTTGCGCTACAACCCAGATCTACAATTAGGTGGTATCAGCTTCCGCATCAGCGACTTTAACTGGACTGGTGGAACCGATCCCTTCTCTGACCCGTCTGAGGTTAAGTCAGTTGTCGGTGGTGTCCGCCGATTTTAAATTACCAATTACCAATTACCAATTGCCAAAACCGCTGCAAAGACTGAAACACTTTAACAAATATCTCTTCCAGCAACAGCATAACGCTATCAAGCCATGCCAGGATTTGCTCTAAAGGGTGCTTCTCATACCCAATAGTCTTTGCTTTGGTTTCTATCCAGTCTGGCTTTGCTTCGACTTCAGTAGTTTGGTGACTCTGCTGCAAAAAAATTTCCTCTTTGTTGCTCTCGCTTTCCAACTGGGAAACAGACAATGCGGTTTGTTTTGCGGAGGCAATTTTTGCCAGTGTTTTTTGAGTTGGGGTTAAGTCACGAGTGGATTTCTGCCGTTGGGCGATTGCGCGAAGCGCAGCGGCAAAGCCGATCGCACCATCGTCGCCAAAAAAGAAATTGATCGCCGCCCGAATCAAAGCCTGAATGTTCAACGTTGAGACTGCTGCTGGTGCGCTCTTGGTTAGTTGCTCTTTGCCGTAAAGAAAGATGTTTAATTGAGATTGGACGACTTGAATGAGTTCTGAGCTACGTTTTTGTACAGCCAGCTTTGCGCTCTGCATCGGTACTAAAGTATTTGATTTTAACTTGGCGACGGCTGCGTTCAGTAATGTCAGTGCTGGGTAAGGATTCTGGGAATAAATACCAAGCGATTGGAAATCGCGGCTATGCAAACTAAACCCGCCTGCGCGGGTTTCAGGCAGTCCGCGCAGGCGGACTTTGTTTGTGTAGCCCCAGACTTCTAGTCTCTTGGCGATTCGCCTGACGGGGATGCTCCCCGTTTCTGTTGATAGTGCAGGCATTTGGTCTACAATATCAGAATCATCAGTAAGCTTTGTTAACAGGCGCTCAATTTCCCTTAACATCTCTGTTTCATCTTTTTCTTCACTCAACCGCCAGTAACGCCAGTAGCTAGCAACTTCTGTAATAATTTGGTCTTGCAATTTTTCCTGCTGCTGAAGTGTTAAAATGTTTAGAATTTCATTCTCGTTACTGACAAGTACCAGATTGCGACTTACTAGTTCTGAAGCAATTCCCCTCACTACCGGAAGATGAGGCTTGAGGACACGATATTGCTGCTTCTCTACTGCCTCTAGCACTCGCTGAATAGGGGTGTCAGTAGATGGGGAGGTTTCAATGTGGGACTCGATGTCATGTGCTTGTAACTGTAGCTGACGTCGTTGCTTCTCGGGCTGCAGTTGCCTGCCAGCTGACTCAAAAGCTTTTTCAATCATTAGGTACACTGAGGAAAGTATTGCTTCTAATGTCCACTTGGTGGCGACTTGCAAATGGCGAAGTTTGTGCTGTATGCTTTCACCCAAGCGGCGAGATTGTTGGCGGACAAAGTTAAAAAGTCTGCTTTGATAACGAACCGAGTCGGCAGAAGACATGGTAATAAATTTTTGTTGAGGGTGCTGTTATCTGTCCGATTCCCGCCAAGCAATAATGAAGACGACAGACTATCTATAATAACCCAAGTTGCACGAGTTTATCATGACCTCTCCTGTATCCCAAACCAATACTAAATTCATCTTGGAAACAATAGAGAAACTGCGCTCTTGTTGTCAAGTGAATATTCAGTCTGACTGGCGATGGTTGTCAGCTGACTTGGCTGTGGCTGATGTGACTGGATCTGATTCTGCTCTTAGTGAGGTCCAACTAAATGCCAAAGGACAAGTTGCTTGGGCAGGAGGGCAAAAAGTGCTGTGGTTGGTGCAAAAATTAGTCATTCCTCAGGATTTACAGGGTTACACGCTACAGGGTTTGTCTTTACGGCTGGCGTTAGTTTGGTGGGCAGACTCGGCTCAGATTTATGTTAATGGTGAATTGGTGGGTGAGGGAGATTTGTTTGATTGCTCTCCTAGGGTGCTACTTAGTCCAGGAGTGACGCCCGGACTGGAGTTGATTGTTGCTTTGCGGTTGGTGAGTCCTGGTCATTGTGATGGAGCATTGATGCGATCGCTCCTTGTTTATGAATCAATTAGTGAAAATCGCCCCGATCCCGGTTTTTTGGCTGATGAGTTGGCTGTGATGCAGCACTATCTGGAAGCTTTTGCGCCTGAAAATTTGGGGATTTTGGCGGCGGCGGTGGCAGGAATTAATTGGAACCGCCAAAACGCCAAGGACGCCAAGGAGGAAAAGGGATTTGAGCAATCGCTGTTTGCTCTTCGCCGAAAACTCCTAGAATCCCATAATCATCTGCGTCCATCTGGGTTAGGGTGCGGTTCCTCATCCAAAATCTATCTTTTGGGTCATGCTCATTTAGATTTAGCGTGGTTGTGGCCCTTGAGTGAAACTTGGAGGGTGGCGCAAAGTACTTTTGAGTCGGTGCTTAAGCTGCTGCAAGAGTTTCCCGAGTTGATTTTCTGTCATTCTACTCCGGCGCTTTATGCTTGGATTGAAGAACATCGTCCAGATTTGTTTGATGAGATTCAACAGGCGCATCGATCTGGGCGTTGGGAGGTGGTCGGCGGTTTATGGGTTGAACCGGAGCTAAACTTGATTGCTGGTGAATCGATTGTCCGTCAGCTATTGTACGGTCAGCGCTATGTGTTGGAGAAATTCGGCAAGGTTTCTACTGTGGTGTGGGTACCAGATAGTTTTGGTTTCTGTGCAACTTTGCCACAGTTTTTGAAGAATGCTGGTATTGAGTATTTTGTGACGCAAAAGTTGCGCTGGAATGACACCACTAAGTTTGATTATGGTGCTTTTTGGTGGCGATCGCCTGACGGCAGCGAAGTTTTCAGCTTGATGTCAGCACTGATTGGTGAAGGGATTGACCCGATTAAAATGGCATCTTATGCTTGTGAATGGCAAACTCAAACTGGTTTGTCGGCAGCTCTCTGGCTACCTGGTGTCGGTGACCATGGCGGCGGTCCTACCCGTGACATGTTAGAAATCGCCCAACGCTTTTCAAAGTCACCTTTCTTCCCCGAACTAGAATTCACCACTGCTGAGAAATATTTGCAGCAAATTCAATCTTCAATCCACAACCCACAACCCACACCCAACACCGAACAACTAACAACTAACACCGAACAACTAACAACTAACAACCAACAACTAACAACTAACAACCAACACCCAACAACTAACAACCAACACCCAACAACTAACAACCAACAACTAACAACCAACAACCAACAACTAACAATCAACAGTCCATCTCCCCACCCAATCTGGTCAGATGAACTTTATCTAGAATTCCATCGCGGTTGCTATACTACTCATGGCGATCAAAAACGTTGGAATCGTCGTTGTGAAGGGTTGTTGTACCAAGCGGAACTGTTTGCAGCTTTGGCGCATATTGGTTGTGATGTGATATATCCTCAAGCTGAACTGGAAGCTGCATGGAAAAAGGTACTGTTTAACCAGTTTCACGATATTCTGCCTGGTTCTTCGATTACGCAAGTTTATGTGGATGCACTTACGAATTGGCAGTTCGTGGAAACAGTCGGAACGGATATATTGCAGCGATCGTTAACGGCAATTTCCTCCCAAATTAGTTTACCAGACCCGCCACACCCTAACAGTTTGCCTGTTGTCGTTTTCAATTCTCTCAATTGGCAGCGATCGGAAGTAGCTGCCGTTCCCTTACCTGAACTTGCAGCAGTCAACCAAGAATGGCAGATTTACGACGTTTCCGGACAAAAACTTTTATCTCAAGTAAATGAAGCATCAACGCTGCTGTTTTTGGCAAGTGATATTCCACCTGTTGGCTACCGTGTCTTTTGGTTAGCAAGTCAAACCTCCAACCAACAACCAACAACCAACAACCAACAACCAA
>CAXTSI010000535.1:0-5901 GCA_964246695.1 uncultured bacterium | reverse complement strand
TTGATAGTTGATAGTTGATAGTTGATAGTTGATAGTTGATAGTTGTCCTACTAACTACTAACTACTAACCACTAACCACTAACCACTAACCACTAACCACTAACAAAGGAGCCACTCCTTATGAAACTTCCTCTTCTAAAGCTTTCCGGGCTACACGAGTCAAATAAACAGTCACTGCAACGGTGGCGATCAAACCAATAATCCGAATTGCCCACTGCACGGTGGGATCGGTAGCTTGATTCTCAGTACCAATTGTGGCGATACTTCCAGCTAAGGAACCGAGGTAAACGTACATGATTGTTCCTGGAATCATGCCAATGGAGCCGAGGAAATAGTCTTTAAGAGAAACACCTGTGACACCATAGGCGTAGTTCAACAAATTAAAAGGAAATGCAGGAGAGAGTCGCGTCAACAAAACAATTTTGAATCCCTCTCTCCCAACAGCTTCGTCAATCGCCCGAAACTTTGGGTTACCTTCGATTTTCTTGACAACCCAACCCCTAGCCAAATAACGTCCTACGAGGAAAGCGGCAGTAGCTCCTATGGTCGCACCAATGAAGACGTAGAATGAACCCAACACGACGCCAAAGACGAAGCCAGCACCCAAAGTGAGGATTGACCCTGGGAAAAAAGCTACGGTAGCAATAATATAGATAGCGATCAACGCGATCGCCCCCACAGCACCAAGGTTCTTCACCCACGTTAAGGCATTTCGCAAAATCTCTTGGGGATTGAACCCTTGATTATGAGTAGATTCAAGAGCGATCGCTGGGACATCAGCAAGTACAAGGGCGATGAAGAGTGCAAGTAGCGCTAATGCCATCAGCTTGAAAGCAACGCCTAAGTTTATCAGTTTGTTTGTCATGGCTTTACCTGGTTGTGTCACGGTTGATTTCTCCTTGAGCAACACTTTGGTCTAGAGCTTTCTTAGCAACTCGTGTTATATAGACAGTTAAAGCAACGGTGGCAACAAATCCCACCACCCACATCACCCACTTTGCCATCTGGGTTTCTGGGCTAGTTGGCTGATGAGGCGTCCCAATCATGACCAGATCTCCAGCTGAACCAATGTAAACGTACATCACAATGCCTGGAATCTTACCAATTGAACCAAAAACATAGTCTTTAAGGGAAACTTGAGTAATACCAAAGGCGTAATTGAGAAGATTAAATGGGAAGATGGGGGAAAGACGAGTTAATATGACAATTTTGAATCCCTCTGTGCCAACTGCCTGATCAATTGCTTTGAACTTAGCATGACCCTGAATTTGCCGCGTCACCCAACTCCGACATAGGTAGCGTCCAATGAGGAAAGCCAAGATTGAACCCAATGTTGCAGCAATAAAGACATAAACTGAACCCCAAACCACGCCATAGAGGAAGCCCGCACCCAAAGTCACAATTAAACCCGGTATCAATAGCACAGTAGCTAGGGTATAGATAGCTATGAATGCAATTGGTCCAAAGGAGCCAAGACTTTTAACCCAAATTAATGAGGTTTGCAAAAGTCCTTGAAAATTAAAGATTTTAGCGGCAGCGATGAGGATAACAACTAGACAAATTATCAGTAATAGTTTTAGCTTAGTATTTATTTTGCGTCTGTTTGCTTGAGGCATTGTGCAATCAACCGGATTTGATATCATTGGCGATCCTGATAATTTCAGCCCAATGTAACTATGTAGTGCCCTACTATACTATGACGTTCGTAGGACAAGAAATAAAAATGTAGTTGCTTTGGATTATCTTTGTCACGATGCATAACGACTCCGTCAATAGCTGTATCGTGATGATTGAGCCATAGATTTTGCGAGTCAAGTAAGACACTAAAGTAAGGACTTTTAGAAGGAGGAACTTGTTTTAAATCTTCATAACTTTGGAAAAATGGTGGTATTCCGATTCCCATCGGCATGTACAAGCCTTTTGAATAATCACTGACGGCAAGCTGAGGAATTTTATTTAAATCAAATCCACTCGCCAAAAATCTGTTTTCTTTGCCAGATTTGTTATCTTTGAAAGTGAGTTCGAGTTCCTGCAATGGTTGCTCTGATGCTGGAGATTTTATAGTTCTCAAAATAGCTTTTTCATTGTATAAGTACCCTAACTAAACAAAAGCAACGCACCTTCTGCAACACTTCACGAACTTATGCCCTTCGCTTCGTTCTCATTCAGACTTCAAAAAATCATGATTTTTTAACAACACGAAACAAAGGCGGACATTGTGTAATAAATTATGTTTACCTACCTAACATTATTCAATTCATGAGATTTATTCGTGTGTCAAATAATTTTTAATTTTTAATTTCCCGAAGGGGTTGACTAATACTTCCTGCTTCATTAACAGGTCAGGAACATCATCCAATAGATAAAGCCGATGCGAACTAGGGGTCTGACCCCTCACGACTAATCTGGCTGTTGGGTATACTTGACATCGCAAAATTACATCATTGTTGAAGTATACTTTGGCAGTTAAGGTTTCTATAAGGGATTTCCAAGTAAAAAAATATCCAACTATTTCTTGTGGGATGGGCATCCTGCCCGTCCCATGAACTGGGCGGGCTTTCCTGCAAGGGCGCCAGTCGCCTCTGTCGGGAAAGCCGTCATTCTTGTGGTCTCCCCCACAATATTGGATAATTTATTTGTTGGAGTTCCCTAAACTGGCTACCGCCACATTTATCTACTTATTATTACTTAGATTATTAATCTAAATTAATACTTTTAATTTAGGATTTTTTCAAAATTTTATACTTTATTAACAGATTTTATACTTAAACTTTACAACACTAGAGCAGGAAAAGAATGTACAATAAATTCACCATGAAAACAATGCAAAAGTAAGCATAAATAAGGTTGAAAACCTTCTGGTTGTTTGCAATTAGCACATAGAGGCAAATCGAGATAAAAAATCAGATTAAATGTGTGGCTTGAGTTGAGAAGTTTTTACAAAAATATACATATTTTTGTTTAATCTTACTCCCTGGGAAAAAACCTGCACTCCCAAGAGAGCAACCTCTGACACCATTAAAGGGTGTAGCGTTCTACTACGTACGCTCCATCCGAGGAAACGAATCGCACAATCAAGCTAATTGTTCTGTACGCCTTGACAAGATGCAGGAGTTAACCAAGGATGAGGAGATGTGGCGTTGGACGCATCCGCTGTCAGGACGACCTCCCCTTTAGCATTTCTCGTCCATCCAGTAGCTTGCACGATGCGCTCTGGTATGGCAGTTGTTGGTTTTTTGGTCAGAGTAGGACTTTTGTGGTTGTTGCTGCTTGGTTTGAGCGATACCCAATCTACCTGCACAGCGTCACTACTGAGAGGTTCAGTCCTGGGGTTAGGGGGTAAGCCGCCACGTCCGGTGATCGTAAAGGAGCTAGCTCGTTGCCTGCTGCCTAGGTTGCAGCTATTGTCAATTTGACTGGAAGCATCAACTAAATTTGTGGGGAGTTGTACTAATCCACGATTAGGGTCTACATCCGGTGTGTTAATAGTTACAGTACCACTTAAATTAGGATTTGTCTGGGAAATTGCCGTGATGCTACTTGGAAGCCGTTGAAAGTCGATGTTAGCTAGGTCTTTTCCGAACATTTTCACCAAGTCTTCTCGGTTAAGCACTTTCAAACCATAAATACCAGTAGCGTTGATTTGAACCTTACCACCAGAGCCTGAAAAAGCATTGGCGGTGATGTGGCTATTTTCTCTGGGTGCGGCAAGGATAAAGCCATTCACAGCATTGATGGTGATGTTACCACCATCGCCGCCTTTAAGATCGGTACCCGCACTTGTTGAGATTTGACTGTTATGACGCAGCACTAATACGTCTCGTGGAAGCAAGTTAATATTGCCACCATTTGTGGATTTTGCGTCTCCTTGAATCATACTCTGGTTGTCCAAAAAAATAGAACCAGCTTGCACTTGAATATCACCTGCTTTACCCTGTTGTGTGCTATTGTCATCAGTGGTAGTTGAAGAGACGGAAATGCTAGAGCGATCGCTCAGTGTTAACGCTCCACTAATTTGCAAATTTAGGTTTCCACCCTGACCACTGCCACTCGTATCGCTAATGATTTTGCTGCCGTTCTCAAGTTTTAAGGAGTTAGCAGTTAGGGTTAGTTGACCGGCATTCCCTCCACCTTTTGTATCGATGCCAATTACTGCTCCATTTTTCAGTTTAACTGTGTCAGCATAGATCGTGATTTCTCCCGCGTTGCCCGTGCTTCCAGTGACGCTGCCCAAACCGCTGGTATCATTTTCAACCAAAAGTGAGTTAGCCTTGACCTCAACAAGTCCGGCTTTGCCCGTACTGTTCGGCCGCGCATTAGCATCGATGTTGCTGTTATCACTCAGTACCAAAGAGTTGGCTTTTAGCTTGATTTCTCCTGCTTTTCCACTGCCTCCAGTTTCGCTAGTGATGCCGCTGTGGTTTCGCAAGTCAAGGGAATCTGCAGTAATGTAGACATTTCCGGCATTGCCTGTCTTGGGGATGGTTTTGTAGTCATTTATTCTATCGTTCCTGGTATCAGCCCCCAGTCCGCTATGTTCAATTTTAAATGAGCCAGTCTGGATGGTGATTGACCCCGCATTGCCCTGTCCTAATGTGCCGCTATTAAAACCACTATTGTTAATGGAAATATTGTCGGCGTTGACGGTAATGTCTCCAGCATTGCCTTTACTTGTGACATTACCATAGGCAGTAGTAGTGATTCCGCCACCATTTTGCAGTGAAACTGATTTAGCAGTAACAGCGACATGACCAGCATTGCCATCGCCAGTGGTTTTGCTTTCAAGACCACCGTTTTCTAACTCTACTGAATTCGCGTTAATTGTCACATTTCCAGCATTGCCATTGCCAGAGGTGTTGCTGCTGATTGTACCCTTTTTTACTGAAAGAGAATTAACGTTAATATTGATGTCTGCGCTATTGCCATTACCAGTTGTCTGACTGTTTATTCCGCCTTGAAGGGTTAGTGAGTTAGCTTTGATAGTGACTAACCCAGCATTACCAAAGCCATATGTGTTGCTCTTAATACCACCATTTTTGATTGACACAGAGCCAGCAGTGATAGTGATGGGATCGGCAGCGGCAGCTATTGTGTTGGTGCTGCTAATGCCAAAGTTTTCTAGTGAGACAGAACCCGGTGCCTGTGCTGTAAATGCTCCTCCCTTCGTCTCAACTTCACCACCGCCGATTTTCAAATCTCCCTTGCCAAAGCCGTCGTTACCTGCAAGCAGCACCACGTTGAGGCGACCGCTGTTCGAGTTGTTGATGTTGAAGCTGCTATTAAAGGTAATATCCTTGCCAGCTTGCAAAGTTAATGTCACGGGAGTATCGGTCTTCTTAGTCATGCCCAACACATCTGCCGTGATGTTGCCACTTGACTTAATTGTGATGTTTGTGCCGCCATTGAGTTGCGTTTCAATTGCATTGTTACCCTCTTGAGGGAAAATGTAGAGATTACCTGAGCCATTGGTGGATGGTGGAGGAGCAAAGGTGACATTAGGGGAATATAGCAGCCAAGTGCCGCTAGTACCGTTGGTAGCACTGGCATCAGCGCGAATGCCAACCACATCAATCAAATTGCCACCTGATGTTTCAATTAAACCACCGTTACCAGCTTGAACTCCGGACCGCGCACTCAAGCTGCCATAAACACGGTTTGATTCGCTTCCCCAAACGGTGATTTGCCCACCATTACCTCTGGTTAAGGCATCTGATTTGATAGTGGCTTCGGGACTAATATAGGTAGAACTTGAAAGTGGAATTTCCACACTCTGGTAGTCACCTCCCACCAATACTTTGCCCCCACCCGCATCTCCAGACACATCGAGGTGGGCGGCATTCAACAAGTCTAAGAGGGTGTTTATAAAATAAATCTTAAGCAGTTGAGGAACGACGATTACGA
>CAXTSI010000534.1:0-5920 GCA_964246695.1 uncultured bacterium | reverse complement strand
CGCGAACGTGTCTTCGCGGTTCAAAACAAATTTTAAACCACGTTCGCCGTTAGGCGTGCCGAAGGCAAGACACGAAGGACGCGAAGAGATCTTCGTTTTTTAACTTACACCTTGACAGGGCTAGGTGGGCACTGCCCACCTTACCCTCCCTATCGAAGGTGCAAGATCTAAGTCACAGAACATATTCCTATTCTGGAAACCTGGTTGCCATTTTCTGCCATGCTTCTTCCTCACTGTCAGTAGATCACAAACTTTTCTCACTAGGGCGATCGCTAACAAATGAATACGTATAAGCAAGTGCTATAGATTACCTTTTCCATAAATGAATTTAGGGGAACCTGTACTTTTTTGTTCTTTTGACTTGTTACCTTAGACTTTTGACAGGCGTGCGAAGCGACGGTCAAGAAGATTGCGGGGATAGGCTCAAAAACACTACAAAAAACGGAGAAAACCCTTTATCTTAGATAAAAGTTGGTAGACCGAAGGAACTAGCTTTGATTAGGGAAAGTGGCGATCGCTCGTTTCCTCCCCGACTGCCCGAACAGCCTATTTTCTATCCAGTACTTAACGAAGAATACGCCATAGAGATTGCACGTAACTGGAATGCTGCGAGTAGCGATACAGGATATGTCGGTTATGTGACGCGCTTTCAGGTGCGAGCAGATTTTTTAAGTCGTTATAGCGTGCAAACTGTTGGTAGTTCTCTGCATCAGGAGTATTGGATACCTGCGGAGGATTTACCAGAGTTCAATCGCAATATTGTCGGTTTGATTGAAGTAGTAGCTGAATTTCGTAAGTGAAAGGCGCAGAACTATCCTTGCTCTCCCTATTTTGCCACGAATTAGATCGATATGGCAGATATAATAGTAAGGTGGCATATTTATTATCTCTATGGCTGACTTTCCTACCTGATATCTTGCACCAGCATCAAAAACCGGGTTTCTTGCAAATATTGAAGGCTGAAGCCCTTTATTAATCGTTGAGAAACCCGGTTTTTTAGGTCTTATTGAGAATGGTGCAAGATCTGAGCTACCCATGCTGAGGTTAGACTAGGTGAGCAAGGGCGATTGGTGATTCCTGCGGCTCTAAGAAAATCGCTTGGCTTTGAGCCAGGGGATACTTTGATTGCTCGGCTTGAGGATGGAAGGCTTGTACTGGAAAAACTGGAGACTGTCCAACGGCGACTGAAGGCTCGGTTCTCCCACCTGAGAAAGGACACCAGCCTTGCGGATGAATTAATCGCACAACGACGTGAAGAAGCGAAATGGGAACTAGGTGAATGACAGTTGTGTTGGATGCCTCGGCTTTGCTTGCCTATTTGCAGGATGAACCTGGCGATGAAGCGGTTGAAGCAGTGCTGGCTGAGTCGGTGATGTCGAGTGTGAATTGGGCGGAAGTGGTGCAAAAGTCTGTGGCTGCGGGTGTCGTAGTCGATGGGATGCGAGAAGATTTGGAGGCGTTGGGGAAGCGCGATCGCTCCTTTTTCTCCAGAAGATGCTGAGGTGGCAGGACGGCTTTGGTTGCAAACTCGACAGGCTGGGCTGTCGTTGGGAGACCGTGCCTGTCTGAGTTTGGGAATACGGTTGAATGTTCCAGTTAAGACATGCGATCGGGCGAGCGCTGCACAAATAAAAATTATGTTAATCTCGGCATAGTTAAACATTTATGGATTATGCCGAAGATTTCAATACAAGAAGCCAGTGACCTGTTAGGAGTGCATCCAGACACGTTGAGACGTTGGGAGGAAGAGGGTAAAATAGTTGCAGAGCGTACCACGGGAGGGCATAGAAGGTACGATGTTGCGAAGCTTTTAGGTACAGCAGATAAATCAGGTAAGACAATCTGTTATGCCCGTGTGAGTACTCGTCCACAAAAAGAAGACTTGCAGCGTCAGTCTTTAGTATTGGCTGGTCCCAAGCGAAAATCAAGGATGGTCATACGATGTAATTAATGACATAGGGTCAGGAATTAATTACAACAAGCGTGGATTAACCAAACTAATACGGCTGCTGATTAGCGGGGAGGTAAAACGGTTAGTTATTACGAACAAAGACCGTTTATTAAGGTTTGGCGCGGAATTAATTTTTTCTTTATGCGAACAGTTGAATGTTGAAGTAGTCATCATCAACCACGATGTTAGTGCCACTCCTGAGCAAGAGCTAGTCCAAGATGTTTTGGAGGTGAACACCGTGTTTTCTGCCAGATTGTATGGGTTGCGAAGTCATCAAAATAAATCCTTAATCGAAGAATTAGATAAAAGTGCCAAAAAAATTTTAGAAACTTACGGAATTGACTTAAAAAATACTGTATCATGAAAATAAGCAGACAAAAAACCAGGAGGTGATTAAGCTTGTCCGTTATAACTATTCAAACCATAGCAGCTAGTAATATTCAAAATCAACCAGCGTTGAATTACTTGGAGGAATATGGAGATATGTTCGGACAAGCTACCCGTACAGCTTTTTCTTTACGCAATCGAATCGGTCAAACAAAACTTAAAGAGTCAGAGTTAGAAAAAACTATCTGTAAAGAGCTAGAAAAGCGCTTTGGAATGTCTAACTCTGAAGCTAGGAACGTTTATAACAAAGCATCTGCAACTTATGCAAGTCAGGCTGAATTAGTAGACCTGTATATAGAGGAGAACTTTGACCGAATCAAGGAAATCCGGCGGACAATCAAAAAGTTAGAATTCAAACTAAAAAAGGCAGTTGATTCTAAACAAGAAACGACGGCTACGAGATTAAAAAGAAAAATTCATTTCAAGTTTCAGAAAATAAATAAGCTTGAAACTAAAATTTCCCAACTTAAAGAGTCAAAAGCATCGGGAAAGTTTACCGTGGTCTTTGGCTCATCCAAGTTATTTGAAAAGCAGTATCGATTAGAGGAGAACGGATACAAAAATAAAGAGGAATGGTTAAAAGATTGGCGGGAAGTGCGTTCAGGGCGAAGCTTCTTTGTTGGCTCAAAAAATTATCAGGGCGGGAACCAGTTAGTTAGATACGATTCAGCATTGCGTACATTAACTATTACTGTTACCCCAAAGTTAAGAGCCAAATATGGCGACACAGTTGTTCTTTATGATGTTAGCTTTGCTTATGGACAAGATTGGTTACTAGCAGCAATAGAGCCAGTTAAGCATACATCTACTCGTAAAGGAAACAATGGGGAGAAGAAAGAAACCTCTCGGAATGGTAGCAAGCAATCAGTCACTTATGAAGTAGTAAGGAAAGATGGCACATTATACGTAAATGCAACGATTGAGACAGTAGACCCCGTATTACAGTCATCTATACAGAATGGGGCGGTAGGAATAGATTTTAATCCTAGTAGCATTGATTGGTCTTTGATAGACCGTCACGGAAACTTAAAGCGTCACGGGAGCATTAAAATCAATGTTCAAGA
Source organism: uncultured bacterium (assembly GCA_964246695.1). GTDB lineage: Bacteria > Cyanobacteriota > Cyanobacteriia > Cyanobacteriales > Nostocaceae > Stigonema. The sequence continues at coordinate 2,518 of CAXTSI010000534.1, read as the reverse complement.
TAAGCGGAGTACACAGACTAAAGACATTATTGGTAAAGCTGTTTCAGCTATAGCTAGAATCGCTCTGGAGTACAGCGTTCCAGTAGTGATTGAAGATTTAGATTTTGCCCAAAAGAAAGCATCAATGAAGGAAAAGGGTGCAAAGTATGCACGGATGCTTTCTAATATGGCGTACAGTCAGTTCATCCAGATGATTGAGTCTCGTTGCATCAAGTCTGGAGTAGAACTAATCAAAGTTGATGCTGCCTATACCAGCGTAATTGGTGTTACGAAATATATGGCAGTTTACGGTCTGAATTCTGGTTGCGCTGCTGCTTTGGTAATTGCGCGTCGTGGTCAGAATCGGACTGAAAGATTACCCAAACGCCTTGATTCTTACTTTAAGAAGCCGGAGGACAAATTGAAGTCGGGGGCTTGGCGTCAGGTAGCTAAGAAGATAAATATTTGCGGCGGTTTTAATCGCCACAAATTTTATAATCTTGGTATCAAACAGGCACGGACTAACTGTCCGTTGCACAGCAAGCTACGGAGCCAGTGCGTTGGCGGGGTTCCCCCGCTTAAAGCAACTGGCGTGCAAACAACTCCCTCTCGTAGGGGTGACACTGTGCAGGTCTTAGTGACCCCTCATATCCGTCTAAAAACCCCTGCGCTATCGGTTTCCTCGACCTTACGGGCTTGACTCCTTAAGTTTGCCGAGATTTAGAGTAGCGCATCTGGACAACGCTCAATCTGTCGCTGGAAGTGCGGGGGATTCGGTGAAGGTAAGACGTTCGTCATTAGCTTGGCTGAGGGTAGCTGCCGGTCGCGAGTCAAAGGCGAGGCAGAGCCTCTGGATAGGCATTCCCAGCCAGAGTCTGGGAACGAGTAATTACCCATTACCAAAGCTGTTTATCTTTCCACTTGCGCCACGTCCTTCGGAACACCAGCAGTTAGCACCTCATGTCCTGTGGATGTTACTAAGACATCATCCTCAATGCGAATACCAATGCCAACCCAACGGGGATCGGTTTCTGGTTGGTCTTCTGCTAGCTTGGTATTTGGTACAATATAAAGTCCGGGTTCTACGGTTAGCACTTGATTTGGTTGTAATATCTGCGGTTTATCTTCGCCGTGCTGGTAAACACCTACATCATGGACATCCAAGCCTAGCCAATGACCAGTACGGTGCATATAATATGGCTTATATTTCTCTTCCTCAATTAACTTGTCAATTTCACCTTTAAGGATGCCGAGTTCGACTAAGCCTTCAGTTAGGACGCGCACTGCTGTATCATGAATTTGCTTGTAGGGGTTGCCTGGTTGAACTTGGGCGATCGCTTGTTTCTGTGCTTCTAAAACAATTTCATAAAGTATCTTTTGTTCTGGCGTAAACTTACCACCTACAGGAAATGTCCGGGTAATATCAGAGTTGTAATAGTTATAAGCACAACCAGCATCAATCAGCAGCAATTCCCGATCCTGCATCTGCCGATTATTTTCAATATAGTGCAGTATACACGCATTCGCTCCGGAAGCTACAATTGTCGGATAAGCTGGTCCCATTCCACCCCGTAAGCGAAAGATGCGTTCCATCTCCGCTTGAATTTCATACTCGTAACGCCCCGGTGCAGCAATTTCCATTGCGTAATTATGTGCTTCGACTGCAATATTAGCAGCGCGCCGCATCAACTCCAACTCTACTTGACTTTTAAAAAGCCTTATGCTATGTAAGATTGGACCAGTATCTTCAATGGCAATTGGTCCTGTACCGCGTTTGGGATAAGTCCGCATCAAGCTTTGCCAATGGTTGAGGATTTGGTCATTAAAAGCGCGATCGCGTCCTATGTGGTAGTAAATGCGATCGGCTGAGTCCAAATACTGCGGCAACTTTTCATCCAGTTCCGCGATCGGGTAAGCTTCATCTGCGCCGTACTCTTGTTTCGCCGCTTCTACGCCACAGCGATAACCACTCCAGACTTCCTTCTCTTGATCTTTAGGCTGTACAAACAGCACAAACCGATGTTCTGAATGATGTGGCGCTAAAAGGGCAACTGCTTGCGGTTCGTTAAACCCAGTTAGATAGAAGAAATCGCTGTCTTGACGAAAAGCGTATTCGACATCGTTGTGCATGACTGCCATTGGCGCACTGCGAAAGATTGCAGTGCCATTACCGATCTTTGACATCAATTGCTCACGACGCTGCCGATATTGTGCTTGCATAATTCCCTACTATTGTTTTATCACCTATTTTAGGAATAAATTTCTGGGTATAACCCAAATCTGACGTGTTAAAGTAAGTATTACCCGATCGCCGAGATCGGTTGTTTTATTTACATCTACCTAATTAAGAAATACTAACTAATAACTTGGTAGCGATATATAGGATTCCTATTTGATTTTTGAAATACACGTAGGCAATGCCCACCAGATCCGGGTTTTGGTGGGCATTGCCCACCTGATATCTTGCACCATTCTCAACAAGACTTAAAAAACCGGGTTTCTCAACCAAAGATTAAGGGTTTGACCATTAGTCATTCTC
>CAXTSI010000533.1:0-5933 GCA_964246695.1 uncultured bacterium | reverse complement strand
CATAAGCAGCAACTCGGGCAGTGGCATCTATAACAGCGGCACCGCGAATGTAAGTAACAGCACCATAAGTAGCAACTCGGCAACTAACGGCGGCGGCATCTCTAACACCGGCATCTATAACAGCAGTCGCAACATCTTTGACACTGCCACTGTGAATGTAAGCAACAGCACCATAAGCAGCAACTCGGCAACTAACGGCGGCGGCATCTATAATATACTTAATGGTATCGTGACGGTAAGCAACAGCACCATAAGCAACAACTCGGCAGTTAATAACGGTGGCGGTATCTTTAACGACGGCACTACCTTGGTCGTCGCCGACCCTAATAACGCCACCGTAACGATAAACAACAGTACCCTCACCCTCAATCAAGCAGCCAATGGTGGAGGCGTGTTCAATTTTGCTCCAGCATCTGTCAGGGTACGGAACACGATTATCGCCTCTAACCTCTTCAGTGAGGACGGTCTCAACCCCGATGTGGCAGGCAGGTTCATCAGCAATGGCTACAACCTGATTGGCGATCGCACGGGTAGCAGCGGATTTACCGCCACAGGAGACATAGTTGGTACTAGCGATAACCCGATTGATCCCCGCTTGGGTCCGTTGGACTCCAATGGTGGTCCCACACAAACTCATGCCCTCCTCGAAGACAGTCCGGCTATTGATGCAGGTGAACCAACGGTGCTGGATACTGATCCCATCACCGACCAGCGCGGTTTCCCGCGTGCGAGCGGTGCTAGAGTCGATATTGGGGCGGTTGAATTATCCTAAGCTTACATACAGACCTCTCTCCAAACCTCTCTCCTACGAGGAGAGAGGCTTTGATTTTCACGAACGACTCAGTAGGGAAGCAATACTGCAAGGGTTTTGGTTTTTGGTGAGAATTTCAGGCGTGTAGAACGCCGCACTTTCTACAGGGTTTGTCGGTTGATAAATTATGCGAAAACCTTTGCAGTATTGCGTAGGGATGGGGCTGCCACGGTTAGGGGGATGTAAGCGCGATAAGTTGCTTTGCGCCTATGCGTCATCCTGTTTGCAGGCTACTTTTTCCGGCATTGGGATACACCCTTTTTATGTGCTGTAATTGTCAAGTTAGGGTTACACTCAAACACGTTGAAAGGAATGCATCTCATGGATACGATTACAATTTTAGGATTAGCTGCCGGGACATTAACAACCATCGCCTTCTTACCACAGATGATGAAAACCTGGCAAACAAAATCAGCTAAAGATGTTTCCTTCCTCATGCTGATTACTTTCAATATCGGTATTTTTTTATGGTTAATCTATGGCATTTATCTCCAAGCTTTGCCGATTATTCTTGCTAACGGCATAACATTGGTTTTTAACCTCATAATTCTATGGCTTAAAATTAAATATAGATAATTGCTAATTGCTAATTGCTAATTGTTGATTGGGGAATTGCCAGTCTGACTTTAGCCATTAGCCATTAGCCATTAGCCATTAGCCATTAGCTATTTCTAACAAAAACTTGTGACATCTCCATTTACTGCTGAACGCCTTCTATTTACCCCCGCTACCCCTGACAACGACGCCATACCTACGATCTTTGCTTTTCCCAATGAGTACAGTGTGGGGATCACAAGCTTGGGCTATCAGGTGGTATGGGCTACCTTGGCAATGCGTTCTGATGTACAGGTCAGTCGCTTGTTTACCGATACTCATGAACAACTGCCGAGAAAACCGGAATTACTTGGCTTTTCGATGTCGTGGGAACTGGATTATGTCAATATTTTAAACTTGCTGGAATTTTTGGAAGTTCCCATCAGGGCAAGTTGCCGCGATCGCCATCATCCCATAGTTTTTGGTGGCGGTCCCGTATTCACTGCTAACCCGGAACCTTTTGCAGATTTCTTTGATGTGATTTTGCTGGGGGAAGGCGAAAACCTGCTGGGGAGTTTTATCGAAGCTTACCTCGAAGTCAGAAACGCCGACCGACATACCCAACTGCAAGCACTAGCACAAGTTTCTGGTGTTTATGTCCCAAGCTTGTATGAGGTAGAATATCACCCATCAGGCGGTGCTGTCAAGTCAATTCAGCCGATTAACTCCCAAATTCCTGCTGTGGTGCAAAAGCAAACTTACCGGGGAAATACTCTCTCGGCATCAACGGTGGTGACGGAACTCGCGGCATGGGAAAATATTTATATGGTAGAAGTGGTGAGAAGTTGCCCAGAAATGTGCCGCTTTTGTCTAGCAAGTTATCTCACTCTACCTTTTAGAACGGCGAGTCTTGAAGATTCGTTAATTCCAGCGATTGAAAAAGGTTTATCAGTCACAAATCGCATAGGATTATTAGGGGCTTCAGTAACTCAGCATCCAGAGTTTGAGACTTTGCTGAATTATATTAGTCAGCCAAAGTACGATGATGTTCGTCTTAGCATAGCCTCAGTGCGTACCAATACAGTAACGGTGCAATTGGCGACAACTTTAGCAAAACGAGACACGCGATCGCTCACCATCGCCATAGAAAGTGGTTCGGAAAAATTACGGCAAATTATCAACAAAAAGCTACACAACGATGAAATCATCCAAGCTGCGGTAAATGCCAAAGCTGGGGGATTAACTAGTTTGAAACTCTACGGGATGGTAGGAATTCCCGGTGAGTCACCAGAAGATTTAGCACAAACCGTGGCGGTAATGCGCAGTATCAAAAAAGCTGCTCCCGGTTTACGCTTAACATTAGGATGCAGTACCTTTGTTCCGAAAGCACACACGCCATTTCAATGGTTTGGGGTGAATCCGCAAGCTGAAAAGCGGTTGCAGTTTTTACAAAAACAACTTAAGCCCCAAGGCATAGATTTTCGCCCAGAAAGTTACAATTGGTCAATAATTCAAGCTTTGTTATCAAGGGGCGATCGCAGACTATCCCAGCTTTTAGAACTTACCCGCAATTATGGCGACTCGTTGGGCAGTTATCGCCGTGCTTTCAAACAACTCAAAGGACAAATTCCTGACCTAGATTTCTACGTTCACGCTAACTGGTCAACAGATATTGTATTACCTTGGAATCATTTGCTTGGACCATTACCACAGTCTACACTACTAAAGCACCTGGCTGATGCTAACAGTTATTTTGACTCATATCAAAAGGAACTTCAGGCGTTAAAAGTATAATCTTTCAAACCTGGATGGAGACAGAGGGCGGGGGGACCCCGCCCCTACGTAGGAAAATACATTTAGATGCAAACAACAGCAGAGTATTACTGCGCCTATTGCGGCGAATCGAACTTAACTTTTATTGACGTGAGTGCGGGAGGACAGCAATCCTATGTAGAAGATTGCCAAGTTTGCTGTCGCCCTAATATTTTGTATATACGAATTGATGAAGACACCCTTGACATAGAGATAGATAGCGAATATGAAGAATAGTTGATCGATGGGTAGATTCCGCACACAACTAAGCTCATCAAATCTACAACATTAGAGAACAACAACTCCCGCGTATACTGGGCTTGAGCGTTTGTTTCAAATATTTGATTGATTTTTTCTAGTGCAGCGGGAATGTTTCAACAGATTCAGATCCTGGAGTCAATATAGCGGTTCTCAGTTGTATCCCATACACTATCGGCCCTCTCCCCTGCCCCTCTCCCAAGTTTGGGAGAGGGGTGCCCCAAGTGGGCGGGGTGAGGGCTGTATGTGACTCAAACGAGAACCGCTATATTTCTTGTTACACTTTAAGGCACGTTCGCCCTGAATTATATCAAGTTCGGTTGAACACTTATCATCAGCAACCTCTCCCCCAACCCCTCCCCTAATAGGGGAGGGGAGACTTTGACGCTAGTCTTAGGCGGGTTGAAGGTAAGAGCTAAATGATCAGTCATTTACCGAACATGATATTACACCCTTTCAGGAGTCGAGTCTACAATTGATTCTCAATAGGTGTCTCTTTATTGACAGCAACAACATAATCCTTTACAAGCTGTAATGTCTTGCAATGATGCTATAACGCTAGCTGGGGAAGAGATACAGCCGTTTTCAGCGTTTAATTCCCAGATTGATATTAAGAAGTGCTGAATGTAGGTTTTTAGGAGTTTTATTTGGGTAATTTTTAACCAAGAGTATCTACACAGACAAAAATACGGATTCCAGAATTTTTTATCCTGATTTTATTTTAGTGAAAAAAGCAGAACTGGAGTTTAGTGGAAAGTTCATGATCCACTAAACTCCAGTTAAAGTGCAACTTTCTTTCCCAAACGTATCAAAGCTGGGCAACCTGATTGATCAGGGCATCTAGTTCGCTATCAGTAGCGTTCAATTCCTTAGAGATTGATGCCAATTCGCGAATCTTCTGGTCAACATTAGCTTGCCCTTTTTGCTTTTCTGCCAAGATAGAATTAACCTGGTCTCGAACACTTTGGATCTCCTTAGCGAGTCCTTCGTCTATGGTACTCTGGAATTTGAGTAGCTTCTCAGCAACGGCATTGGCAATCTCTTCAGATCGCTCATAACTCGAGGAGCGAAGCTCCTCCGCGTATTTCTGAGTGAATGCTTTCTTAACTTGATCGTTAGTCGCATTAATTTTGATCAGTCCATGGGCTAAACCGCCACTAAGCATAACTGGCACTAAGATCCAAGGATTAACGCTGCCGACCAGCAAGACAGTAACTACTGCAAGAGCAATTTGTTGAGCTAAATTTACCAACATCTCTTTTATCCCAAAGACTGCTCCCAGACCAGCTGACACAAAGTCTCCCATGAGGTATCCCCCAGCCACGGCAAGTATTCGCGAGAGTGGAGAAACCTTGCCGACATTGATGGATATATCGGATGTGGGTGTTCCAGAAACCAAGACACGCAGCTCGTCAACCTGAGACACAAACACGCTTGCTCTAGCATCGAGATCCTTGGTGAGATCTTCCAATCGGCTAGTGAGGAATGGCTGTAGCTCCCTTTGCCACCATGACTTCAATTTGCGATCGCACGGTTTCAAGTGCATCTGCTTCTGAAATCAGATGATCGGCTGGGTGCAAGGGCAAAACGGGTATAGCTGCTGAAACTTGTGCCACTCGATCGCGAATCACACTCAATATGCTCTCTCGCTCCGACTCTGGAATTGTATCCAGCTTGGAGACAACAACAAGGATGCGGGGGACATGACGTCTTTATTTCTTGCTGGGCTTGTGCGTTAGCCGTGTCAAAGTAGGCATCAAGGTTGGGACGTAGTTTTTCCCAAAGTTTCTGCTTGCGGACATCAAGTGAGATCACCAGACCTGCCGCCATCAGTCCTACGAACCCGCCAAGGAAAATTCCCACCCCAGGCAAGAGGATGTTCCCAATCACTGCTCCAGCAGTCCCTAGACCACCTGCTATGTTATTGTCTGTGTTGTCCATCTCTTTGTTAATGGACTGTATAGAAGAAAATACGTCAGACAGACTTAGTTGCACCCCATCAACTCGATTAGCCTCTGTGTCAACAGACCCTCCGAGGGCTTGCAAGCGACGATAAGCTTCAGAGAACTGGCGATCGAAGTGGTGACCGACCTCAAGGGCAGCCTGTGAGATTTGCTCAAGGTCGCGTTGCAAATCCAATAGAAGTGACTGTTGATCGTCATTGAGAATCAGTTCGGCTCCGGTTTGAACTATCTGTTTAAGAGAATTCCCATTTTCAGCAGCAAAGATACTATCTTGGAGCTTTAAAATCGTTTTTTCTCGGTGTTTCTCGACACACTGAACGACTTTTAACAAGGTGGTTGATACAGTATCGAACAGCATTTGATGGCAGATGGCATGCTGTTGAGCAGCAAATGAGGGTAGGTCTGGGATGGTTTCAAGCTCAATTGCGGCTTGACGCATTTTGTACTGATGCCACTGGTGTTGGAGATGACTGTTTAGCTGCTCAAAGATCTGGGTCAACTCAGATCTTGCACCTGTCTGGATAAACCCTTAATACACCAATAGGAGTGTAGTA
>CAXTSI010000532.1:0-5937 GCA_964246695.1 uncultured bacterium | reverse complement strand
AACGGTTGACCGATACCCTAGGCTACGCTGCTTAAATGGATAAAGTCGAGCTAAGGTATTTTAGAAGGTGCGTTACACTGCGTTAACGCACCCTACTAAAACTATTCACGACGTTTTTTAACGAACCGCCAAGACGCCAAGAACGCCAAGAAAAGAAACGGAGGGGTGTTAGATCAATCAACAAGTTGTTTGTAAAATTCTAATTGTTGCTTGGCTAAAGCTTTATTTGTGTATTTAGCCATTGCTTTTTGATAACCCATTTCACCTAAACTTTGGGCTAATTCTGGTTTGTTCATTAATTGAACTAAGCAGTTAGCAAGTGCTTGAGGATCGCCTTCGGAAAATACTAACCCTGCATCACCAATGACATAGGGAATTTCGCCGGAGTTGGAACCAATCACAGGTACTTTGCAAGCCATTGCCTCAATTAGCACATGACCAAATTGTTCTTTCCATCCAACGGCAGTTAAGGTTTTAAATTCGTTAGCTGTTTCCGAAGGCAGTACTAAAGTACTCATTAAATTGATATAATTACATACTTGGTCATGAGGAACGCTTTCTACCAAAATTATCCGGTCTTTGATTTTGTTTTCCTCTGCGAGACTCATTAACTCCGACTCCAACGGACCGCGTCCAAGCAGCAGTAATTTCCAATTTTTATCTTTTAAAGTCACTAATGCCTTTAAAAGGGTCAGCAATCCCTTTTCCTGCACAAAACGTCCGACGAAACCTACAACAAACTCGCTTTTTTCCATACCCAATTTAGCTGCTAGTTCTGGCTGATGTGTAGGAGTAAACAGTTTTTCATCCACACCTAATTGAGGCATGACTTTAATCGGACCTTCGTATCCGCGCTGTCTTAAAACTTCTGCACCATCTTGATTTCCCGAAATAATACCGTGGCTGTGGTTAAGGTTGTATTTTTCTATTAAAGAAACTGGAAATTTTAGTTTGTAAGGAAGATTCCACCAGGTAAAAAATATATTTTTAGCCTTTAGTCCTAAAAACTGATTGAGAGCTATCATCTGAGTATAAGCTAGTCCTCTAGACCCTTGTTCTACCTGGATAATTTGAGGACGAAACTCACGTAGCAAAGATATTAAATCAGCACCAAAGGTCAGGAGTCCCTGATGATTTTGACTGAAATTAGACACAGGAATTATGCGAAATCTGCCTTCATCACAGTATTGAGTTGTAATGATTTTATTTTGAACGCCACCAGGTTTCCAGCGCTTTGGAACTATAACCGTTACCTCAATTCCTGGTTCTAGTTGTGATAGAGCGCGTAACTTTTCACAGTTAAGATCTACAATATAGGTGTGACTGGCTACTAAAATTTTCATTGATATTTTATAATTGCTAATGGCTAATAGCTAATGGCTAATGGCTAATGGCTAATGGCTAATGGTCAATACAATTAGCAGTTAGCAATTAGCCATTAGCAAATCTAAACTTGTTCATCCATATGTGTATAAGTTTGACCATCATTCCAGAGTGATTGGATGACTGTACCCAAGGCTTTAAAAAAGCCCAAAGTGTAGAAAAAACCACGAGTGATGATTTTGATGGGACTCCCGCTTTTGTGACAAGGAGGGCGTCCGAGGACATGACAGTCAAATAAACGAGTGTAGAGTTGTAAAGCTTGGGTAGCGGTGAGATTTTTTAGCCCCATTAAGAAATGGTTGTGGTAGAAGGTGAGTTGATACTGAAGCGATCGCATACTAATATCATGACAACCCCCAGTCTCTTCGCCTAAATGCACTAAATCAGCTTCAGGGTCGTACCAAATCTTATATCCCGTCTGCCGCAACCGCAAACAAAAATCAGATTCTTCTCGCACTGCACTACCGCGAAATCTTTCATCAAATCTCAGTCCATACTTGGTAAAAATCTCGCGACGATAGGACATATTGCAGCCCCTGACTGTGAGGACTTGCTGAGGTTTGACTGTATGCACCAAATCAATATAATACCAAGCAATTCCTGGGTCCATAGCCTGGGGAGGAAGATATTCAATCTGTAATTTCCCCCCAGAGTCACCCAATTTCATTCTGTCAAATACTCTTCCAGCCACAGCCCCCACGTCTGGTGAGTCCAAATAGTTTTTCGCATGGGCTGCTAAAAAGCCAGGATTTAACTGGACATCATCATCAATAAACAAAATTATTTCACCTGCTGCCCGCCGCACAGCATAATTCCGCGCCCCAGGCAAACTCGCCCACTTGAGACGGAACCACTTGATTTTACTTGCTGCTGCTAATTCCTCTAGGTAAGCTTCAATTTCTGGCTGATGTTTTGGGGTTTGATCTACCACCAAAACTTCAAAATTTGGGTAGTCTTGTTTGAGGACATCTACAAGGCTATTGCGTAGTGGTTCCTCACGACCGTAGGTCGGTATAATCACGGAGATTAGCATATTTGGTGGTTGTTAGTTGTTAGTTGTTGGTTGTTAATTTTTAATTTTTAATTTTTAATTGTTAATTGTCTCCCCTTACTCCCCCTACTCCCCTTACTCCCCTTACTTACTTTCACACCTTCTCGTACTTCTTGGAGTGTTTCGAGTTTGTCTAGTTCCGGCAATTTTAAAAGAACTCCAGCAAAAAACCAGTAATATACAGCTACTGGATCGACATCTAGAGGGTAGTAGTAGGTGTTGTAGCTAATAAACAATATAAACACCCACAACGCAGATCCGTAACTGCGGAAATTACGGTTTTTTATGGAACGATACGTCTGGAAGCAAATGATTGTTAAGGTGGTGACCAAAACTATAAACCCTAAAAGTCCAAACTGTCCAACTTCATGGAGTACTTTGGGGTAGTAGGTTTCCACCAGTTTGGTTTCACCAAGTGCACGGGCAGAGTTGGTGGCGCGACCTAAGCCACTTCCGAATGGTCCAGGTAGATTTCTCCACACCTCGTCAAATTGTTGGGTGATAAACGAGTAGGGCGGTGAAGCGTTCCAGCGATCGACAAAACTTGCTATTCTCTCTGCAATTACATCAGGGTTGTTGATTACCGCAATTCCCAGAATTAGGACGAGTCCGATTCCTATGGGAAGAAACCGTTTGAGGTTGACAATTTGACCGGTGAGTAGTAGCAAAGCTATGAAGCAGACGGGTACTAAGGCTAAGGCAATTCTCTGTCCGCAGACAACTGCATTCATAAATACCAGTGCTGTAGAACCTAAACCGATAATCCGCCACCAGAAGGAGGGGTCGCTAAAGCCAGTAGCAAAGGCAAAAAAGGTGCTGGAAATCAAAAACCAAGCCCATTGCCAAGGAGCAACAAAAGTTCCTGGCAGACGAATCGTGTTTACCTCAGGACTATAGACTAGAGATCCACCAATAAAACAACGAGCTGTGATTGATGCCTTGAATAAGGCTGCACCTTCTAAGTTTCTCGTGCCTTGACATACTCCCTTTAGTAGTAACAGGTATTGAATCAATCCCAGCACACAGCAGCCAATTATCATGACAATCTGCAACCGCGACAAAAATAGAAAATCTCGCTTATTGCGAATGAGATAGTAAGCACAACTCATTAAGGGCAAATAACCTAGAAATACTTTTAAACCCAAAATTCCCATTAAGAAGGGTTTTTCGTTGCCTGAGTTTTGCGCGAATCCAGAAGGCGGGGTGAACTGCTGCCCACCATTAACAAAGAGCAGTGTTATTAGACACGATCCCAATAAAATAAACAGTGGGATTTTAATTCCTTGGGGAATAAGCAGGGGTTGCCGCCGTTGGCGGCAAGTCTGCCAAATTCCAATCAGCGCCGGAATGTAAAAGGAGTCTTTAGCCAATTGGAGTACAGGGCTACTGCCAAGGTAATAAGTGATAGTACCCCCAAAAGGCACGTAAATCATGAAGGCTAAAAGGGATTGGCGGGGGTATTTGTATGAAAGGGACATGCAGAGGATTCCCAATACACCTGGAAGTGCTGCTTTAATTCCGCCGACAAAAGCCAGAAGAATGCCAAAGAAGATAGCGCCAAAACTGGTGTAGGTAACCAAGCTGATGAATTCTTTACGTGCTTGTGCAGCTTTGCGCTTTTGGGCGGAACGTTCTTTAAGGCTTAGGGTTGGGGTTTCCAATTCCTGCTGCTTTTTTGTTTTTTTGGATTTTTTGGATTTTAACTTTGATGTCACCATGGCAGCTTTCACGCTTGGGTGTGAGGGTATAGGGCATACCGTTCAAGTAGGGGTAGTGGAGATTTCACAGGTGTAGAGACTTTGCATGCAAAGTCTTTACAAAGGTTATGATTCTTGCAAATTATCTTATCTGAACCGTATTGGGGTATGGGAGTCACCCGCCTGCGATTTAAATCACTGGCAGGATATTTGTACCCCCTGATATCAAGTCCGGTTAATCACTTATCATTTACAGCAGTTTTCAATTGAATTGACCACATTGTAAGGGCGGGACACGTCGCTTCTCAAGAGTCAAAAGTCAAAAGTCAAAATTCAAAAGTAATTAAATAATTCTTAATTTTGACTTTTGAATGAGTGATTTTTGATTTCCCCGAAGGGGTATCCCCGCCCCTACGGTTATACTGTGGTCAACCTGAATGAAATGCGCTGTAAATCTGACCTCTCCCCGCCTAAGACTTGCGTCAAAGTCTCCCCTCCCCTATTAGGGGAGGGGTTATGGGAGCGGTAGCTTATTAAGTATTAAGCGCGAACTTGATATTATACCTTTATACCCGTTAATGCTCTGGGTGCTACTCATGGGGGTTTATGGGATGTCGCAATTCCTTTAAGGATATAGCTTTCAACCCATTTTACCTATTTTTGACACACCCCCTTGACAATTGGCTCTTTTTCTTAACTTGTTACCAATGGACTCAGGTAGAAAATCATTCTGATTGGGAGAAACAGCAGCAAACTATTGAGATGAAAACTATTGCTGACGTTTTAAATTCGCCACCACTGCAAGAACGATTAAATAACACGCAGAGAAACCCGGTTTCTTAAAGAAACCGGTGAGTCCAGCGCTGCAGGCGGGTTTCCCGCCGTAGGCGACTGGCGAACCCGAAGGGGTTTCTGAAGCTTGAGGTGTTCGGATCTCAAATAGGATTGCTATATTGCTGACGTTTTAAATTCGCCACCACTGCAAGAACGATTAAATAACGTAAAAGAAGCATTATGGCAAAAAGAACAGCTTTCCGGAATTATTAAATTTAGCTTTGAAGTAGCATTTATCCCTTGCCAATCTGGTAGGGTTTAATATATTCATCAAGGGTAGGAGATGGTTAAGGGACAAGCTACTCAGCCACAAAAAATCTTAATTCTGGCAGCAATTCCCCACGGTTTGCGCTTGGATAAAGAAATTATGGAAGTTGAAGAATGTATCCGACGTGCCGTAAGGCGGGATATGTTTGATGTTGATATTAGGACTGCTGTTAGACCCCAGGATATTCGCAGGGCGATCGCAGAAGAAAAACCCCAAATTGTCCATTTCTGCGGACACGGTTTAGAAGATGGTAGTTTGCTGTTAGAAGATGATGGGGGACAGAACAAAGCTGTGCCACCATTCGGGCTGTCATCGCTGTTTGAGTTACACGCGGATTATGTAAACTGTGTGCTTTTAAATGCTTGTCACTCTGTCAAATCTGCTGAGGCAATTAGTAAATATGTTAATTATGCCATTGGCATGAACCAGCAGATTCAGGATAAATCGGCAATCCAGTTCGCTCAAGGTTTTTATGATGGATTGGGTTACGCAACTTCGGAAATTCACGATGTATTTCAAAGAGCCTTTCAGGAAGGTTTAGTGGCGATTAAACTAGAAAACCTTTCCCAAGCCGAGATTCCAGTTATTAAAACAAGAATAAATAATATAGATAAACCACAAAAACCAATGGATATTTCTTTACTAGTGAAATTTTGGCGTTGCAGAATAGAAATATGAATTAGGGCGATCGCTATGAAATGTCC
>CAXTSI010000531.1:0-5937 GCA_964246695.1 uncultured bacterium | reverse complement strand
TAGTTGTTAGTTGTTAGTTGTTAGTTGTTAGTTGTTAGTTGTTAGTTGTTAGTGGTTAGTGGTTAGTGGTTAGTGGTTAGTTGTTAGTGGTTAGTGGTTAGTGGCTAATGGCAATTAGCAATTAGCAATTAGCAATTAGCAATTAGCAATTAGCAATTAGCAATTAGCAACTAGCAACTAAATCATCATTGGTTCGTAGTTGCGCTTTAGAGTGAGTCGCGCGCAACTACAAGCCTTTCTTTGTTATTTTAAAAAAGTTTACATAGTTGGTATTATTCTCACCAATTTATTAGTAACTTTATTAAAACTTCAATAAATTTATGCTCAAACTATGCAAAGTATCCGCACTCATACCAATTTAAATATTTCGTGATTATTCATCATATAATTGGGCATTTTTTCAAAAATAAAAGAGTATTGTGGTTTAATAATTCCAGGTTAGACTGGGAAAAGTGGATTAAGGGTATTTGTCCATACAACCGCTAATTATCAATTACCAGTTGAACCGACTTGAGTGATTTTGGCGGGAAGGCAAGGAGATTTGAGGGATGCAAACTCAAAAGCCATCCGCTGTTGACAGGAACTCACAAAGCAAACAAGTGTCAGCCGATCAGCTCTCTACCGACGAATTACCGACCATAGAATTTCCCTCCAGAGGAAAACTTAAAGCTAGTTCCTGGCGCATCCATCAAAAAATAGGCTATGGGTACTTTCTGGCAATTGGGATTGGCTTTTTCGGCTCACTGGCTGGATTATTAATCTCTAACTCCTACCAAGCAATAGAAATAAGGAAATTAAATCATGCCCAGTATCAAGCAAGAATGCTGGCTGATTATAAGGATGCGTTAGTAGGGTCACAATTAAATAGCTTCAGCCTAGTAGCTGCCATAGAAAATCCAGAAAGGTTTTCAACCAAAAAAGTAGAATTTTTTCAGAGTGTTGACAAAGCTAAGAAAACGGAGCATGAAATTGTAGAATTCCTAGACAGCAAGCCAGGGAGGTTAGCAGCAACCGAAGCCTCATTAGAGACTTTATTGCATCTTTACAAAACTAACTTAGACTCCTACGTTGAGCAGATTGCGCCAGTGTTGGAGCAAATTGACAAGCAGCAACTACAGCCACGGCAGATCTCCTCAGAACGAAACCAGTTACTGGCAATTATGCATAGTGACACAGCCCTAGAGCTAGATCGGCTGTCTCAAAGATTGACCAACATCCTGCAAACTGCCCAAGAGCAAGAACAGGAGATAGCAAGACATGTAGATCATTCAAAAGTCGTTGAGAGATTCATCGTTATAGCTAGTATGCTGCTATCTGTGGCAATTGCTGCAATTATCGCTTGGCGGACTTCTCGGGCGATCGCTGAACCAGTGATCCTTGTCACTCAAGTTGCTGAACAGGTCGCGAGAAAATCTAACTTCGATTTGCGAGCTCCCATCACGACAGACGATGAAATTGGGTTATTAGCCAAATCTCTCAATCGTTTAATCGAGCAAGTTTCAAAGCATACTAAAGAACTAGAACAAGCTAAACGAGTAGCAGAAGATGCTAGCAAGGCAAAAAGCCAATTTTTGGCAAATATTAGCCACGAGTTACGCACACCATTGAATGCGATTATTGGCTTGAGCCAACTGCTGGAAGATGATGCTACGGATCTAGGTTTAGCAGAAGAATTGATCGCTGACTTGGAATCGATCAATTCTTCTGGCAAGCATTTACTGACATTAATCAACGACATCCTTGACTTATCGAAAATTGAAGCCGGGAAAATGTCTTTTTACCCAGAGACGTTTGAACTGGCAACACTGATTAATAATATCGTTCTGACAGTCAAGCCTTTAGTCGAGAAGAATGGCAATGTCATGGAAGTGGATTATGATGAAGAACTTGGCATCATGTACACTGACCAGACTAAGCTACGGCAGGTACTGTACAACTTGTTGAGCAACGCCGCTAAGTTTACCACAAACGGCAATGTAAAGCTCTTGGTCAAAAAAGACAAGGTTGACTCGGTAGGAAACACGAACAGTGAAATCATTACTTTCATTGTGACCGACACAGGTATCGGTATGTCTCATCAACAACAATTACAGTTATTTCAACCCTTTACCCAAGGAGATGCTTCGACTACCAAAAGGTATGGTGGTACAGGACTGGGGTTGGCGATTAGCCGTCACTTTTGCCATATGATGGGCGGTGAGATTTTTGTTAAAAGTCAACCTGAGGTAGGGTCTACTTTCACCGTTTGCCTTCCACTTATTGTCAATGGATCGTAAGTAACCGTTTTTGAATTAAAAATTAAAAATTAAAAATTAAAAATGAAGAATTTAATTAATTTTAAATTGATTCCACAGATACATACGAATATATTTATTCATGGAGAACAAAGAAAAATCTGTGTCGAGCGGAAAGTGCACTCTTACACAGGGCGTCCACATTTTAAGCCCCTAGCTTTAACTATGGGGTTTAATTTTTAATTTTTAATTTTTAATTTTTAATTGAAGCTACGCCCATCGGCTTAGTTGCAAACGTCCCTGTTCCAAAACTTTAGTATAAAGCTCTTCCAACCGAGTCATATTACTGCTAATGGTATAGCGATCTAGTATCCGCTTTCTGGCTTTGTGTCCAAGCAGGGTTGTTAACTCTGGATGGTCTTGGAATAGTGGCAATAGAGTTCTCAATTGAGCACGCACAGTTTTTGTGTTAAGAATTACACCTGCTCCCTTTTCCAAGACTTCTCCATCGGCACCCACGTCTGTAGCTAAACAAGCAATCCCACATGCCATTGCTTCTAATAGAGACAGGGACAACCCCTCTACTATTGATGGCAGAATAAATACATCTGCCCCTTGTAAAATTTCGATACGTCGGCTTTCATCAGCAATAAATCCCAACCAGATAATGCCGTATTCTGCGCCATAAAACGGTTCTAAAGAGGACTTTAATGGACCATCGCCAACAATCAGTAACTTGCTTCCTGGTTCCATTTCTGCCTGCTTCCATGCACGAAGCAGGGCTTCAACGTTTTTTTCTGGGGCTATGCGACCTTGGTAAACAAACAACCGATCGGCTTTAAATTCTGCTTTAACGTTAGAAGGGGCTGGACAATATTTTGTCGGATCAACCCCGTTAGGAATGACAGCAATATTTTCTGACCGCAGACCCAAGCGTACCATCAATTCTCGTTGAATTTGGGAAAATACAATCACGCGATCGTAATTACCCAAAAAAGGCGCATAAAGTTGATAAGCCAAAAGTTGTGTTCCCGATAACAGTTTTGCTCCCTTGCCTGCAAACGGTGTGTGGAAAGTAGCAATTAGGGGTAAATTCAGTTGGTCACAGATTTCCGGTAAAACAAAGTCAAGGGGAGATAGGGTGAGGGAAGCATGAACTATATCTGGCTTAATGCGCCGCAGGGACTGGGTTAGAACCTTGGTTGCTTTGAAAGCCGGAATTGTGTAAACCTGGGACTTGTAAATGAAGGGTAGGGAAACTTCTTGGCAATTTGCCCCGTTATCCAGTTTGGATTCTTCTTGGGCAAAGTGGAGGAAGCTTACTTGGTGTCCTCGGTCTAATAAGGCATTTGTAATTTCTCGACTATAGGTGACGTTACCGCAAAAGGGTGATTTTTTTCCAATCCAGGCTATACGCATTCTTGATAAGCTTTCAGAAAGGCGGGTTTATTTTATCAGCTTTTTGTCCTTTGTTTTTTGTCTTTTGTTCTATGGTACTTGCTGGTTTTTAGTAATTGCATAAAAGAACCCCAATAACAAATTTGGATGCATTGGATATGTTTTACACCATTGCATCTATAGACTTATTTAATCTCTTTCTAAGTTGTTATTTTTTTACATATTAATAACAACTTTTAGGGACGCAAAAAATCATATCTAACCTAAGTTAGATTCATCCCCAGCAAGTACGTGAGAATTAAACTACTGCTGATTATACCACGAAAACACAAGCTTTCAGTAGTAAATGAGAGAAGACTTTAAGGTAATTAATAATCAAGTCCGATTTTCTCCTACTTATTTGGAAGAGTTATACCTGATTAATAGACCACCTGAAAAGACGATCGCAGCTAATCCCAAAAATACAGTCTGTAATCCGACAAAGGTTTCGATGACACCTGTTAATGCCAAGGGCAAGGAGAGGGCAATATTAATCACGTTATTTTGCAGACCAAAGACTTTGCCACGCATTTCCGGCGGAGTTTCTGTTTGGATTGCGGTTTGCATAGGGATACCCACTAATGCCCCAAACACACCTAATAGGGTCACCAACAGCAGAACAAGCCAAAGCTGTTTAGTAATTACCGCCAAACCTATGAGTGATGCTGTCATACCCATAGATCCATACAGGCTTAACTTAGTATAGGAGAAACGTTGACCAAATTGAGCCAGAAGCGTTGCCCCAATAGCGATGCCAACGCCGCCGGCTGCTAGTAAAAAGCCGAATTGGGAGGCTTTCAAGTTGGGAATTAATTCTGCCATGCGAACGGCTAGAACGGTTAATGCCGCAAATACGGAGAACAAGATGATCAATTGGATTAAAGCATTGCGGAGGCGATCGTTGTCTTTGAGATAACTTAGACCATCGCGCAAGTCAGTAAAAATATGGGGAGATTCTTTCTGGGTTTGGAGAGGTTTTTCGTTAGTGACAAGAAGCAACAAAATTATGCCCGCGATCGCATAACTGCCACCCACCACAAGTTCCTTACCTAGTTCGCCGTCACCACCAAGTTGCTGCCAAAGGCGATCGGCGATCGCTAACAGTGGTTCTCCGACAGCAAACCCGACAATCACACATGCCATCATCGTCGTTGTGTAAAGAGAGTTAGCCGAGAGCAAATGCTGCTCTTTCACCACTAAAGGAATTACCGCCTGTTCTGCTGGTGCAAAAAACTGCGTTAGCGTAGAAACTAAAAAAGTAACACACAGAATGATGCCAAAACCCACTGGCAACACTCCCACTGGTTGCCAATCATGAGTCAGCCACAAAAGCAGGGGAATTATCAAAACCAAGATACCGCGCCAAACGTTGGTTGCTACTAGTACTGTCTTTTTCGACCAGCGATCTACAAACGCACCAGCAACTGAACCGAATAGCACTGCCGGAATAGTAAAAGCAATCATCAGCACCGACACCCAACCACTTATGCTTTGATCGCTGCCTTGAAACTGAGTGTTTATCAGGGCGATCATCAGCACTAAATACACTTTATCTGCTAGTTGGCAGAAGAGTTGACCGCCCCAAAGAGCCAAAAAGTTGGGGTTTTTCAATACTGGCCAAAAACCCTGTTGTAAATCACCTGATGTGGCGACCTTTGAAACTGAGAGCTTAGTATCCTCCGTTCCATCTACTGTGGCAGTAGCTACTTGCTTATTCTCTTCAGAAACATCACTAAAGCTTTCAGGTCGATCGGATTTTTTTTCAGACTGATTGGTGAGATCAGTTTTTGGTATTTCCGATGTCCAATGTTCATCGATGTGAGAAACGTCTTTTGCGGACATTTCTTGGTAGTACATATTACTGAGTGTGCATTTTGGAACAGCACTTAAATGGTTGTTCAGTTTAGGCGACGTATGTGCCCTATGCTGTTTTTTGATGTAGCTTGGTGACAATGGCAGGATTTTTGGATCCCGATCAGACGGTTGCATCATGGTTGGCAGCAAAATAAGAATCGATCAAGGTAGCGGAGCGAATAGGGCGTCCGAAATGATACTGAGCATAAGAGCGCAAAACTTGCTCAACAGATAACCAGCCTGACATGGCTGCATCTTGCATTATCTCTGGTTGCGACAACTGCTGGAGTATGGCGAGTTCTGTAGCATTCAGGCGGCTGGAAAGCACTGGTATTTCTTGTCGGTGGACAATGGTTTTGTAACCGGAAAGCTTCTCTTTCACAATAGCAGGGGAGGCTGGGGGAAATGAGGG
>CAXTSI010000530.1:0-5941 GCA_964246695.1 uncultured bacterium | reverse complement strand
CGCCCATTGAAAGCCAGTCATAGAGAGGCATTGGTATTTTTCGGAGATGTCTATTTACAAAACTTTATAAGTAACAAGCGAGTTTATGCGTTCATGCGCGAAATCTAAATGTATAAGCTCAGATCTTGCACCAACCCCTAGCGAATAGAATTCGCGGCTATACAAACTAAGTCCGCCTACGCGGACTTACGGAAAATCAAGGGTTTGAAACCCGCGAAGGCGGGTTTTGTCTGTGTAGCCGCGACTTACAGTCGTGAGGTGCAAGATGTGAGTAAGCGTATTTATAAGTTCTGCGTTATTTCCTGTCCAATTACTTAGCCTCTACTCTGCACCAACGGTCACGCGCCCCAAGGGGGCGAAGTCAAAAGTCAAAAGTCAAAAATGGGTTTATCAAAGCGATCGCAACGGACGCGCTTTACGCTTAGTAAATTATGATACTCATACGAGCAAATCATTAAAAAATCTACCAGAATCTCTGAAAGATGCGGTCCTGCAAATAAGTGCGTAGGTAAGGTAGAATGTTCCCTCCTCTCTGCTAGCAGCAAAATTGAGTTATAATATCTACTGTAAGCCTACCAACTTACTGTAATTTGATACTTGTTTTTGATTATATCTAGTCAAACTGCTAGTACTTTAGAGGAATAAGAGTAATGGCTTCATCCATAACTGTTAATCCCACATTGGGTTACATCCGCATTCGGGTTCCTCAGCATTACACTCGCCAACCGATTGTCTCGCGATTAATTTCTCGCTACAACTTAACGATTAACATTGCAGCGGCTCTTTTAGAAGCTCATACTAGAGACGACGGTTGGTTTAATCTGGAAATTCAAGGTAGTTGTCAACAAGTCGAAGCAGGTCTTGCATATCTCATGGAACTGGATGTAGAGATAGTGCAGTTAAATATCACAAGTGTTGTCAACGAAAGTATGGAAAAGCTACAGATTTTGGGTGCAAGTAGCGTAGTTCCGGATCTGGAGAATTCCAGTTATCAAATGCAAAACAAGGAAAAAGAACTTGAGTTAACTGTAGTAAAAGGACAAACAAATCGCGCCCGCTTTCAAGTTTGCATTCCGAAAAACTACCATTCTTATCCGGTAATTGCAGGGCTGGTTTCCTACTATGGATTAACTGTTAACATTACCGCAGCTTCATTAGATACCGAAGCTAAAGATGATGGTTGGTTTGACTTAGAACTTTGGGGTAAGCGTCAACAAATAGCCTCTGGTTTAAACTATTTAAAACAATTAGGCTTACAAATATGGTTATGATTTCCAACAGCTGATGAAAGGTGTAAAACTATGACTCATGCTTGCTGTGGCCCTGGCTACGCAACTCCTGAAGCAGCGATGAAAGCGGAACGAGAAAAAGTGCTTTATACAGTTGCACTTTACACGGGTACGGGTATTGAAGAGCCAGATTATCTTGCAACCGTAGACGTTGACCCCAACTCCCCAACCTACTCCCAAGTGATTCATCGTCTAAAAATGCCCTATATCGGCGATGAACTGCACCACTTTGGCTGGAACACTTGCAGTTCTTGTCATGGCGATGCTAGTAAATCGCGACGGTTTATGGTAATTCCCGGTCAACGTTCCAGCCGCATTTATATTGTTGACACAGCCTCTGTGCGTGCGCCCAAACTTCATAAAGTCATTGAACCACAAGAAATCAAACAAAAGACCAACTTAACCGCCCCACACACAGTACATTGCCTAGCTGATAGTCACGTAATGATTTCCATGCTAGGCGACAGCGAGGGGAATGGTCCTGGTGGCTTTTTGTTGTTGGATGAGAATTTTGACATTGCTGGACGCTGGGAACACAAAGCCGACGCCATGCGCTTCAACTATGACTTCTGGTATCAGCCACGTCATAATATCATGGTAAGTAGCGAGTGGGCTGCACCCAAAACCTACTATCCTGGTTTCGACCTGAAGGACGTAGCGGCGGGAAATTATGGTCATCAACTACATTTTTGGGATTGGTCGAAACACGAAATCATCCAAAGTTTTGACATGGGTGAAGAAGGGTTAATCCCTTTAGAAGTCCGCTTTCACCATAATCCAGATAGCACACACGGGTTTGTTGGTGCCGCACTCAGCAGCAATATCTGGCATTGGCACAAGTCTAACGGTCATTGGTTCGTAGAGAAAGTGATTGATGTGCCAACGCAAGACGTGGAAGGCTGGGCTATCCCTGTGCCATCATTGATTACCGATATCCTGCTTTCCATGGACGATCGCTATGTCTATTTCTCCAACTGGTTGCATGGAGATATCCGCTGCTATGACATCAGCAACCCCGCACACCCCAAATTGACAGGTCAGGTTTGGTGCGGTGGCTTGCTTGGCAAAAGTGGTACAGTTGGTGGTCATAAGTTAGCTGGTGGACCGCAGATGCTGCAACTGAGTCTCGACGGTAAGCGGCTTTATGTAACTAACTCTTTGTTTAGTACTTGGGATAATCAGTTTTACCCTGACTTGTCGAAGACTGGCTCATATTTATTACAAATTGACTGCGATGCGGAAAACGGCGGCATGAAAATCAACGAAAATTTCTACGTTGATTTTGGTCAAGAACCATCCGGACCTTCTCGTGCTCATGAGATCCGCTACCCTGGTGGCGATTGCACTTCTGATATTTGGATTTGATAACCTCATTCCAATAGGAACTCTCGCTCCTTGCTTCAACTTACATCTTGCACCTTCGATAGGGAGGGTAAGAATAGCATTGCCCACCCTACGATCGGCATCAGCTTTTTGTAGCTCTGATTTTCGCAACAAGACGGTGGTGCAAGATATCAGTCAACAGACAACTACCACAGGTGAGAGTCCTAGCGCCCCGTACAGCTTGACTAAAATTAGCAGTCCGATCTACCTCAGATCTTGCACCATTCTCAATAAGACCTAAAAACCGGGTTTCTCAACGACCAATCAAGGGCTTCAGCCTTCAATATTTGCACTCGTTCCCGGTTTTTGATGCTGGTGCAAGATATCAGATCTACGGAACATCTGAATTCTCATAATAATAAACTTTTTTAATTTTTATTAGGAAAATAGTGAAGTTATGTTCGGGAACTTTCAGGAATTTATTTTCTACTTAATTAGTCACCAATATTGACTAATTAAGTAGAAAACTATGAAACGCTTTACTCCGATCGTTTTAGCAGCCCTTCTAGGTACTGGGTCTGTTCTAGCTTTTTCTCAAAATGCTGATGCTTCACCATATGATTGGGATAGATATCATTATAATCACGCTCGCGATCGCGAGCGGTATCGTGACTCTTGGCGCGATCGTCACGATCGTGACTCTTGGCGCGATCGCGATCGTGACTCTTGGCGCGATCGCGATCGTGAACGTGAGTACTGGCATAGGCGTCGCGAACGTATTGAGCGTGAACGGCGTCGTGAACGGCACGAACATCATCGTCATGAATTTTATTGGTATTAGATATCTCAGTTAGGATTTGTTCCGCCTTCACTTGAATTATGAGGGAAGACTGCGATTCGTACAATCGTATGTCTTCCCCACCACGCTTGTTTAGCTCACAACCCATTTTTTCTAAAAATTCTTACAGTAATGAATTTTTTTATTATCTAATTAAAAATCATCTATAATTAACGTAGTCTAAATTACACTTAGACAAAATTCCGAAGAATTGCGCTCTTATTTCTCTGTAACCATCCCAACCTTGAATCGTAAGGAGCTTATTGTGGAATATCTGGCTTACTCTAACATGGTGATTGCCAATGAAGGAGAGAACATAGATATCAAATACAGTCTCCCCAAACTGCAATTTACTTGGAAAAAACGATTGAAGTCAGCTTGGTTGGCTTACGCTTGCATCTCCGTCTTGTTCGCGATTCTAGCCCATGCCCAAACAACTTTAGCCGATTACCGTGGTCCGGGTAGGTACTATGTCAGGACGAACGGCGGTTGTCTTCATGTCCGCACGGGTCCAAGTACCAGTTATCCATCTGTTGCATGTTACCGTAATCGTTCAAGACTGCCACAGGTCATAGGATATAGGAACGGTTTTGCTCACACAGATACAGATTATTACACGAATAGCAATTGGATTGCCTTAAGTTCCCGTAACGACTATTCTTACGACACAAATACGGATGATTACGGTTCTAGCAATCGGATTGACTCAAGTTCCCGTTACGACTATCCTGATAATTCTGACCCTGGTAATTCCTATAATTGGGATAATAATGACTCTGGTATTTTGACTGGCTCCGATACTTACTCTACTTTTAATTCTGGGGTTAGATACCCGCGTCTCAAATTACGCTCCCGAGGTGAAGCTGTTAGACAAGTTCAAAGCACTTTGGGTGTTCGACCGACTGGATATTATGATTATGCAACTTACAATGCAGTCAGAAGTTTCCAAACAAGCAATGGTATACGTGCGGACGGAGTCGTAGGATTGCAAACCGCAAGAGCTTTGGGATTGAACTATTACTAGAAATTTGAATCGGCAGTAATGAAAGTGCGCTGTGTGGTCACGCAGCGCCCTGTAAACTTATTTTTGTTGGTTACGGTTCTAAGCCTTGGCGACGTTTCTCCTCGATGATTTGCTTCAATTCATCAATCGAGTTAAGTTTTGTGCCATGCTGTTGGATACGCAGCACAGCTTCGTGTACGGCATCCTCATCATCACGGTGGGTGAGGATGTATTGCCTCAATTCTTGCTGAGACATCGCTTTGTAATCTAGTTGCGTCACAGTATTGTCACCTCACCTTTTGAATCAATCAGGATTTCCATCTCTTCACCAGCTAAGATGTACAGGTTTAAGCTTCTACCATCCATTGTGACTAAGTTGATAGGCAAATACATTGATGTCAGGTTTTGACACATTTTGTACAGTTCCATCGCTTGTTCTGGCGTCGGTTTCATTTCATCCAGCTTCCTCATTAATAAACTCAGATCTTGCACCAAGGTGAAAAACCGGGTTTCTTGAGAATGACTAATGGTCAAACCCTATATTTTTGGTTGAGAAACCCGGTTTTTTTGGTCTTGTTGAGAATGGTGCAAGATCTGAGTAAAATGATATAGCTGTAAATATAGGTTTATTCTATGCACCCTGTAGCTAAATGACTAACTGGTGAGTGAACCTCTCCCAGAAGCACTTCAAGACAAGCCCCAGTAGCAGTTGGTAAGTTACCAGGAACGCCCGACTGTCGCCAGTAAGCTAGAACTGCGAAGGCGATCGCTTCTTTAAAATCAGCACTCAAACCGACTTCATCTGTCGTTAACACTGGTACTGAAGCTACTCGCATCTGTAACCGATGCTTCAAATAAAGATTGCGACTACCACCGCCACACAATAGTATCTTTTGTGGCATTTGCGGTACAAAGGTGCGGTAACTATGAACAATCGAAGCCGCTGTTAGTTCTGTGAGAGTTGCTAGCATATCGGCTGAATTAAGTTGGTACGCTTCAGCATCTTTTAAACACTGATGAAGGTAAGTAACCCCGAATAACTCTCGACCTGTAGACTTGGGCGGTGGTAGATGAAAGTAGTCAAGGCTTAGCCATTGTTCTACCAAAACATCACAGGGAGTACCACTAGCCGCCCAACAACCGTCTTCATCGTAGGTTTTAGTACCAGCAGTTAAATGCTGTACCGCCAGATCCAACAGGCTATTTCCAGGTCCTGTATCCCAAGCGCGAATTTCTGCCAACCAGTTTTGACACCGAGGTGGAATATAAGTAACATTACCAATACCACCGATATTTTGAATACAACGAGCTTCTTGGGGATGACTGAGTAAAGCAGCATCTACACGAGGCACGAGGGGCGCACCTTGACCACCAGCAGCGATATCCGCTACCCGAAAGTTACTTACAGTTGTTATCCCCGTTAGATGGGCAATTACAGCACCACGACCAAGTTGGAGACTGTAGCCAAGGAATTGGGGAGTGGGGAGT
>CAXTSI010000529.1:0-5977 GCA_964246695.1 uncultured bacterium | reverse complement strand
CTCCCCCCACTCCCCACTCCCCTTGTTACACGGATCGGTCTCCAAACAAAATGGTTCCGAGCCTTACCATCGTTGCACCAGCTTGCACTGACAATTTGTAGTCACCAGACATTCCCATGGAAAGATGCTGCATTTGAATGTTAGACCAGTTTTGTTCTTGGATATCTTTGGCAAGTTCACGGGTACGATTAAATACATTCAAAATTTCTGAGTCATCTAATCCTAACGGCGGAATTGTCATCAATCCTTGAATTTGCAAATTTTTACATTGATTGAGTGCTGGTAAATCAGCTAATAGTTGCGACGGGTCGCGCCAACCCGACTTGTTGGGGTCGGGCAGAATCTTCACTTGCAGGCAAATTAGAGGACTTACTCCTAACTCTTGCGCCAATTGGTTCAAGCGCTGTGCCAGCTTCAAATTATCTACTGAGTGAATCCACCTGAATAGTTCAATGGCTTTTTTGGCTTTATTGGCTTGCAAATTGCCAATAAAGTGCCATGTAATATCCGATAAATCTTGTAACTCGGTTTGTTTGCTGGCGGCTTCTTGAATGCGACTCTCCCCAAAATCCCGAATTCCTGCGGCGTATGCAGAACGCATTGCATCAGTTGGAACTTGCTTTGTGACAGCAATCAACTTGACTGAAGCCGGGAGTGAGGAGCGAATGGCAGAAATACGGAAAGTTAGAGAACTGCTCATTGGAATGTGCGTTGGAAAACACTCTGAAGCTGATCGTACTCCTGAGATTGTCCTGTGCGACGCAGGTTACGTAAGCGATTTTCCAGCATCATTCTCGCCTCGGTACGACCTATAGACTGAAATTTGAGACCCTTAGCATCAGCTGTCACCACAAAAAATAAACGTTGGGCATAAAGTGTGGTGAACAACTCTTGGTTTTCATCCACTATAGATATCCTATAGAGCAAACCCCACGTTGGATGATTTATGTAAGTTTCCGAGTTTTCTGGGTTCATTTAATACTAGGGTATAACTATATATATCTTTTGGCAGTTGCATTGAAACATTCAAACGATGATAGCTGCCTTTCGCAAAAATATTTGCCAAAAATGCCAAAAAGTTCAACCCCTGCCGGAGATGTCTTTATATTAAGACGTTAATGCAGTAATTTTCTTTTTCCAAGAAGGTGTACAAAGGTTGCCTGTAGCGATCCCCAAAGTTCTTGACAACCACACAAAAGTTGAGGTCAACAGATTATCGATGCTTGTGTCAGGCACAATAGAGACAGACAAATACCAGATTCTCCTATGCGCGAGCATGTCTCCATTCCCCAAACCGATCCGCCACTGCCGCCCAAGCAGACCTTGCCTACGATGTATGATTTACCAAGTGAGGATTTAGAGGAACCCGGATTGCCCGACGAATTTCACGATCTGCAACCTCAGGTTCTTAGCCGCACGTTGTGCTTGAGCGATTATGCTGGCGATCGCTACTTTACCGGGTCAGATCTCAACCTGTATTACGACGTGCGTCATCCGCAATGGTATAAACGCCCAGATTGGTTTCTAGTGCTTGATGTCCCGCGCCTATATGAAGAAACGGAATTGCGATCGAGCTACGTCCTTTGGCAAGAAGGCGTCGATCCTTTTGTAGTGGTTGAACTCCTTTCACCAGGAACGGAATCCGAGGATTTAGGTGAACCAGAGTTGGTGTCAGCGGAGGAAACAAACGGTCAAGCACGCAATCAAGACAGTCCACCCCGCAAATGGGACGTATATGAGAAAGTCTTACGGGTGCCCTATTACATTGTGTTTAGCCGCTACACCAATCAAGTGCGGTTCTTTCAACTTGTCGGCGGACACTATCAGGAGCAATTGATCGATTCAGCCAATCCCCGCCTTTGGATTCCTGAATTGAATTTGGGACTCGGTGTTTGGCACGGTGAATTTGAAGGGATTACTCGCGCTTGGTTGCGTTGGTACGATGCCCAAGGTGAATGGGTGCCAACCGACACAGAAGCAGAGCAGCAACGCGCAGAACGAGAACGACAACGCGCAGAACGAGAACGACAACGCGCAGAACAAGAACGACAACGCGCAGAACGAGAACGACAAGAAAAGGAACAAGCTTTGGCAAGAGCGTTTCAAGCAGAGGAGCAATTACAGCAAGTAGCGTTGAATTTGTTGCAGTCGGGAATGGCGATCGCCCAAGTCACTCAACTGACTGGCTTTTCTGAAGACAAAGTCCGTCAAGTCGCTATCTCCCTGCTCGTAATTGATAATTCGTAATTCGTAATTATTACCCCATGCATAAATGCATTCGCAAGTAGTAAAGATGCAACGCATTTTTTTTCTTTTTCATAATCCAAAGTTGGGGGAACCTATACCCTTAATGAATTAATTGTTAATTAATTTAGTAATTTTTAATTACGAATTACGAATTACGAATTACGAATTATTCGGTCAATTAACTCAAGAGAATTGAAAAGTTACAGGTGGACCCTCGCGGACACCATAGTTTTGCAGATGTTCATAAGCTTGGCGATTAGTAAAGCTAGCCAAGTCACTATTGCTAGCACGATAAAAGTCCAGATCCACAAATGGGGAGAAGTGGCGACCCTCATTCAAACCATAGTTCTGAAAGTGTGACAATGCTTGTGCATCACTTAAACTTTGCAGGTCAGAGTTTGCAGCACGGTAGACATTGGCGTCAAACAGGTTTACAGGCATATTTAAAATTTTGTATTTTACTAACTAACTTGTAGTTAACGTTAGTGTTCCCTATGCCCTGTGGTTTCTAAACATAGAAAATAAAAAAATAACTAGGTTTTACAAATAATTTAGTGTTAGATATTTATGAGCGATAAAATAAGCACAAAAAATAGCTGTAGAGACCGTACTGTAAGGTCTCTACAGGGACTACTTGGGGGGATCTGAAATTTTGTAGCAAAAAAGCTACTCCTTTCCTCGGGCTTTAGATCACTATTAGCTCGTAGGGTGTGTTAGCGCCACACGCGATCGCACTCTTCAAGTTATGAGCGGCGTCTTGCGCCGCTCATAACTGCCTCCCTGACAGCTACAGCATAAGTAATTTTTGAGTGGTTCAGGAGTAATTGCTACAAGCTGACAGAATCTTCAGACTACTGAATAATTAGCTCTTAAGAGCTGTACCGAAATCTTGTGTCCAGTAGGAGTGGTAGCCCGAGTCATTTGCTAAATAGTAGTAACCAACCCCGATTTCTTTAAAATTGGGATTGAGAATGTTAGCGCGATGTCCGGGACTGTTCATCCATCCTTGAACAACATCTTCGGGTGTAGTCTGTCCGGCGGCAATGTTTTCCCCAAACGTCGAATAGTTATAGCCTTCCTTTTTAACGCGATCGCTTGCGGGAGAACCATCTAAGCTGTTGTGGCTGAAATAGTGTTGCAGTGCCATGTCTTCACTGTGAGCGTCGGCAGCACGATCCAACTTGTCATTCATCTGCAGTGGTTGTAACCCTGCTTGCTGACGTTGCTCGTTCGTCAGATCGAAAACTCTCTGTTCAAAAGAATCGTTCTTTGTTGCAGCTGTGGCTGGCGTAGGTGTGCCAGACCCACTAGATGTGGCTGGCGTAGGTGTGCCAGACCCACTAGATGTGGCTGGCGTAGGTGTGGCAGACACAGATGTGGCTGGCGTAGGTGTGGCAGACCCAGGTAGTGTACCGAAATCTTGTGTCCAGTAAGAGTGGTAGCCCGAGTCATTTGCTAAATAGTAGTAACCAACCCCGATGTCTTTAAAATTGGGATTGAGAATGTTAGCGCGATGTCCGGGACTGTTCATCCATCCTTGAACAACTTCTTCGGGTGTAGCCTGTCCGGCAGCAATGTTTTCCCCAAACTTTGAATAGTTATAGCCTTCTTTGTCAGCGCGAGCGCTTGCGGGAGAACCATCTAAGCTGTTGTGGCTGAAATAGTGATTCACTGCCATGTCTTGACTGTGAGCATTGGCAGCATGATCCAACTTGTCATTCATCTGCAGTGGTTGTAAACCTGCTTGCTGACGTTGCTCATTCGTCAGATCAAAAACTCTTTGTTCAAAATAATCGTTCGTTGTTGCAGGTGTGGCAGACCCAGATGGGGTAGACACGCTCACAGCGTCAACAACTTGCTGGTTGCTCAAGCCTGTTAACTCGTCGTTGTTGCTATTTGACAATCGATCTTCATAAACACCCTGTAATGGTTCGTAGTTACTGAAGTCAGCCAAGCTATCATTACTAGCACCACGATAGACAGAAAGATCGGCACCTGGGGAGAAGGCGGAACCTCCATCCAGACCATATTGCGATGGCGGAACAAGTGATCCTGTTTGTGCATCAAGACCTAGTGAGTTGTAATGAGCACTTTGGTTCAAATTCGCGTCAAATTGATTTACGGTCATAGGTAAGGTTTCAAGAGTTACTGAACAAATCTTGGTATTCCCCTGGTTAAATCTTGGTATTCCCTATGCTATGCAGATGCCAACAATAAAGATTGCAATCTTTGTTGTTGACTATTAATAAAAGATGAATGGGAACACAATTTCATCAAAACATAAATACAAAAAATTTGCATTCAAGATTAAATAAAAGGTTTTATTGCACTGATGGTGATAAATTTTATTTATGTTTAAAAACCGCAACTAACCGTGACTGCAAGCGATGAAGGTTAGTATTTACACTGATTTTTTGTGTCAGGAATCTATTTTTATTTAGTAGTAAATACTTACTTATTTGCTGTTTATTCCTTAATGCTTTCTCAATTTATTCATTTACTTTTTTCATCAGATAGAATCTGTCAAACACAATTGAGAGCGTTTGTCTTATCCACATACTTGCTTGATGTTTGTCGCAACGGAGGATCTGGTAAATATGTTCTTCGTGGAGGATATAAGAACTGCAAGCTGTGGTAGCCTATAATCGCTAACGCTTAAGTGAGTTAACGGAATGAGTAAAGCAATTCTACTGATCGGCAGCAACGGTCAAGTGGGCAAAGAAATAATCCAAATCCTTGAACCTTACGGAAATACCATCGCAACGGTTCGCCCCACTGTAGATCTCGCTCAACCTCATACTCTGTGTAGCGTTATTAGGGAAAACCAACCCCAAATCATCATCAACGCCGCCGCTTATACTGCTGTTGATCGAGCTGAAAGCGAACCAGAACTGGCAAAAGCTATCAATGGCACAGCATTGGGAATTCTCGCCGCAGAAACCGAAAAACTAGGAGCTTTCCTAGTTCACATTTCTACTGACTACGTTTTTGATGGTAACAACAGTTGCCCCTATAAAGAAACTGATGCGACTAACCCCGTAAGTGTATACGGTAATACCAAACTTCTAGGAGAAGAAGCAATTCAAAAGTCTTGCGCCCATCACTTCATTCTGCGTACCGCTTGGGTTTATGGCACATTTGGCAAAAGTAACTTCGTTAAAACCATGTTACGACTGGGAGCAGAACGGGAAGAAATCCGTGTCGTTGCCGATCAAATTGGTAGCCCGACTTGGGCAAAAAACATCGCAGAAGCGATCGCCCTGATTATTCCCCAGTTAACCCCAGAAATTGCCGGCATCTACCACTACACTAATAGCGGCGTTGCTAGCTGGTATGACTTTGCCGTTACCATCTTTGAAGAAGCCCAACAGCTAGGCTTTCCCCTAAAAGTCCAGCGAGTTATCCCCATCACAACCCCCGAATATCCCACACCTGCTCGTCGCCCTAGCTATTCTGTCCTCTCTTGTGCCAAAATCTCCGCAGTTTTAGGAAACCATCCCCCCCACTGGCGGCAAGCATTAAGGCAAATGTTAAAAGAGTTGTTAGTGGTTAGTGGATAGTTGTTAGTGGTTAGTGGTTAGTGGTTAGTGGTTAGTAGATAGTTGTTAGTAGTTAGTAGATAGTTGTTAGTGGTTAGTAGATAGTTGTTAGTGGTTAGTGGAAAAAAAACCACAACAACAACTAACAACAAACAACAAACAACTAACAACAAACAACAAAAAAAAAAAAA
>CAXTSI010000528.1:0-6022 GCA_964246695.1 uncultured bacterium | reverse complement strand
TTGTTAGTTGTTAGTTGGTAGTTGGTAGTTGGTAGTTGTTAGTTGTTAGTTGTTAATTGTTAGGAGTTAGGAGTTAGTTGAATTTTCTACTAACCACTAACCACTAACCACTAACCACTAACCACTAACCACTAACCACTAACAACTAACCACTAACCACTAACCACTAACCACTAACCACTAACCACTAACAATTAGGTAGCGTTTGTCTCTAGCAATTCGGCGATCGCTTGGCGTTCAACTGGGTTGTGGGTTGGCGGATCGTGACGGGCGTCGGTGATCAACCAGTTTAAAGCAGCAGCTTGCAAATCTATTGTTGCTCCAGTCTTATCAACGCAGTAACGTCCAAAGACCAGCTTATCAATTAGGCTGACTCCTGGTCCCAGTCGTGACCACTCAAAAATCACGCTGTTATCTACCATCGCACCACTACATATCCAGCAATTAGGACCAATCATCGCTGGACCGACGATTTTGGCTCCGTCTTCTATCCGGGTCATGCTACCAATGTAAACTGGACCAGTGATATCTACTTTGTCCCAATTTACAGCAACATTTAAGCCAGTGTAGATGCCTGGGGCCACTTGATGACCA
Source organism: uncultured bacterium (assembly GCA_964246695.1). Classification (GTDB taxonomy): domain Bacteria; phylum Cyanobacteriota; class Cyanobacteriia; order Cyanobacteriales; family Nostocaceae; genus Stigonema. The sequence goes on along the minus strand of CAXTSI010000528.1, from coordinate 5,428 downwards.
GGGATTTGTACGTTTTTGATTTCTCCTGACAGCACTCCACGAATTGCCCGCCAGTAGTCTGGTACTTTACCAATATCTACCCATTCAAAGTCCATAGGGATGGCGTAGAAGGGGGCACCAATTTCCACTAGTTTCGGGAACAACTGACTACCAATGTCATACTCCACCCCAGAGGGTATGTAGTCCAGCACCTCCGGCTCAAAGATGTAAATACCTGTGTTAATGTTGGTGCTTAAAGCTTCTTCTACCTTAGGTTTTTCTTGGAAAGCTTTAATGCGACCATTATCATCGGTAACGACTACACCGTAGCTAGAAACTTCTTCCCGTGGAACGGATTTCATCACAACTGTAGCGATCGACCCTTTAGATTTATGCCACTTTACCGCAGCTGTTAAATCTAGGTCAATCAAAGCATCGCCACACAATACCACAAAAGTATCGTCAAAAAATGGCGAGAAGTCCTGAATCCGCCGCATCCCACCTGCGGAACCCATAGCTTCCCCGACTAATGTCCCATCAACAATGCGCCCTTCAAAAGAATAGGCAATCTGCACCCCAAAGCGCTGACCGTCACGGAAATAGCTTTCTATTTCTTCTGCCAAATGGCTAACGTTGACCATAATTTGGTCAAAACCATGCTGGCGTAATAGTTCGAGTAAAAATTCCATCACTGGCTTTTGCAGGATGGGCATCATCGGTTTGGGCATTGTGTAGGTAATCGGACGAACGCGAGTACCCTTACCTGCAGCGAGAATCATCGCTTTCATATCTGTTTATTCCTCAACCAGCGGCCAGTTTACTTTCATTGAGTGATACTTCATCATCGGTTTATTTCCGTTCTAAGTCATCGCTAAAAGCACGGATAACAGAAATTTTTAGATTTGATCGAACTATGGGCATAGCAAGATGACATGCGATCAGTCATCTTTTCAATTTACTCGGATTTTAGAGTAAATTGAAGTAAAATTTAGAAATCATCTCTATTGCTAAGTGACAGTACCTTAGAATATAGGTGTATCCACAGTTTTACTTGTGTTTGCGCGCATCTGTAAGTAATCGAATTTGAATATCCTGGTAAAACTCCTCTTGAAATAGCTCTACCTTGGATTGAGCCGAAAGCAGTAAAAGCCCCCAAAAAACACTAACAAGATGGCTATGTTCCTCAGAACCACTGTGATTTGGTTGTTTAGTTTCAGTCCACAACTCTACTAGCTGTTCCAGATTCAACCAATTTTTTGGCTCGCGAAGCTCTTGTGCTTGTCTATGTAACACTTGCTCTAGTTCAAAAGCCACTTCCGTCAAATTTTCCTGGTGAGCTAACTCCAGCGCCGCCCGCATATTTTCGAGACTGGGCTGACGCCTAGGACGGACTGGTTTGTCGTCTTTTTGTACTAGTTTCAGCTGTTGTGCCATCAGCTGCAATTGGTCGATCAACTCTTGCAGAGTTACGCGGCGTTTTGGTGGTGGTAATGCCGCCGGACGACGACGCAAGTGCCGCTCTAATTGCAGCCGATGGCTGTGATGTTGTACACCATCTTCACTTGCTAACGAGAGGTCATCGACAACAGCCTCTTGTTCATCGGCTGCTGATTGCAATTGCATTAAAGTGTTTGCTTTGAATAACACAAGCATAGAAGCTGACAAAAAAGCTTGCCCAGATTGGGATAAATCAGCTTCATAACCTCGGGAAGTTGCCTCCGGTGTCATTAGCTCTAAGTAGCGATCGATAACCGTTATCACCTGAACATCCCAAGGGTCTATTTCCCCGTGTTCAGCCTGGTGAATAAGTAGTGTAATTGTTTCCAATAACTCAGAAGCATCCATCAACAAGTTTTTGTTAGTTGTTAGTTGTTAGTTGTTAGTTGTTAGTTGTTAATTGTTAGTGGTTAGTGAGCCAGCAAGCAGTACGTCCGAGTGTTTCCTCGAAGTTTGCGCTCGTAGGAACCCAACGCCCTTCGGGTTGTTAGTTGTGCTACTAACAACTAACGACTAACGACTAACAACTAACGACTAACGAGCTGCTTGTCCTTCTTCCTTTAACGAATTACCTGCTGGCGGCAGTGCCAGTTGTAAAGATTGAACTTCCGCTTGGTACTGTTCTACCTTGTTCTCTAATTCCTTAATCTGAAGATTTTTTTGGCGAACTTGTTGGTTATACACTAGCAGTCGTTGCAAGCGTGTCCAGATACTAAACAGCCAAGCAAAAATTGCACCTAAGCCGATCGCCAGAAACAACTCAACTGCAATCGGTGCTTGCACCTGTAAACCTGGGACAATGTAAATCGTTCCTAATTCTGTGTTTTCTATGGTGAATAAACCAAAAGCTAGACAGAAGATAAAAATCATCACAAAGTTCAATTGTCTCATTGGAAACCCAAGCCTACTACGTAATTAATTTTGCCTAATGCTTCCCTGAAATTTGCAATCAATACCATTTTGAATTGTGATTTGAGATTGTGCAACTTTAATTTTACCCGTGTTGAGAAATGCAAAAGTTGCATATCTATGCCAAATGGTATAGAAATGTTACTCATAAATCAAGCAAACATGAAATTTTTATACATCTTTTTAAGTAAAAAAAGCCATCTATACATAGTCTTTATACTTATTTTATGGTCAATATAAATAAACGTCAGTAGAGATGTTCCGCCGTCACGTCTCTATATGCGATGACAGCCAATACGGTTCGGTTAAGCACCCAGACAGAAACCCGGTTTCGCACTTATTTACCGGGTTTCTCCGTCCATAAACTACCCTTAACCGAACCGTATTGCGATGACAGCTATTCAATCGAACACGATCTAAAACCTTCACCAACAATCCTTAACGTAACCTTATTGCCTCTTACCCAGTCATAAAAAATATTATGTTATTTTTATAAAGTTTTGATTAAGAATAGGAAACGATCAACTATTTATAATCTTTTCCTACTTTTCCTACTTAATTTACAGCAATCGGTCAGCTTTTTAGCAAAACTACGGTCATCTAAAAGTAATAGCAATGGGATTAATTAAGTGATGAGTCATGAGGAATCAGAGGTGATGGCTTACCACTCTTGATAGCATCGAAAGTGCCTTTAATCGTGCCAGCAATCGGAACAGCAACGATTGTCCCCAGTAACCCACCAATCTGGAATCCCACCAAAATAGACACAAAAATCCAGATGGGATTAAGTCCGATAAAATCACCGAGTAACTTGGGAGCTAACACGTTATCTTTGACTTGCTGCATGGCAATTGCCGCCAACGCCACTTGAATTGCTAACTTCCAATCTTGCAGCAGCACTAAAATCGTCACCAGACCAATACCTAAACTTGCTCCAATAAAGGGAATAAGTTCAGATAAGCCGATGAGTATGCCAAACAACAGGGCAAACGGCACCTTGAGAACTAAGAAAATTGGGGTGAGGGTCACTCCCATGAATAATCCCAACAAAAGTTGACTGAGGAAAAAGTTTTGGAAATTCAGCTGCAAGGATGTGGTCAAAGGGATGCGAATATTAGCAGGTAAGTGAGGGGCTACACCATTCCACACGCGATCGCCATATAAAAGCATATAAAACGCCAGCACAACCACTAACACTAAGTCAAGTAATCCTGACAGCAGTGTTCCCGCAAAGCCCACAGCACCACCAGCTAGCTGTTGCACCAAGTTCTGAATGCTGGCATTGATTTGAGTCGTCACAACACTGAGATTTATGGGTAAACGCTGCTTCTTTGCTAACTCTTGAAGATACGCTAGGTTTGCTTGACTGGCGGTTGACCAAGCAGGAATCTTACTTAACAGTTGGGTTGTTTGGTCAATTACCAACGGCACTAGCGTTACACCTAGAATGACCACCAGCGTTAAAGTTGTGAGCAAAACAATGATGACTGCTTGTGAGCGGTTCATGGGAGCGCGTTCAAAGAACTTAACTGGGTAGTTCAGTAAAAAAGCCAGAATCGCCGCAATACTTAGTATATAGATTGGATGCTGAAAAAAGCTAAAGAGTCCCGACAGCAGCCAGATATTCAGAGCGATAATTGGACCACTCAGACCATAGATTAATAAACGTTGAAGGGAGGCTGAACGGCGCATTTAGGCAAAATGTGCTAAATATTTTTTGGCAGAATTAATACAACTCGGTTAGTGCTTAGTAGGTCGGCATATATAAATCATCATTGGTTCGTAGTTGCGCGCAACTACAAGCCTTTATCCTCTATTTTACAAAACTTGACATAGTTGGTATTATTCTCTCCTACCTACTTAATGATTATGATAGATATTTTTAACCAATAAGTCTATAAGCTTACCTAATAAATAAAGCAGCAGATGACAATGGAAAAAACTATAGCAGACCTTCGCAAAGACTACACTGTTTCAGGTTTGAGCGAAATAGAAGTTAACCCCAATCCTTTTACACAATTTCAGCAATGGTTCGATCAGGCACTAGCTGCCCAACTTCTAGAACCAAATGCTATGACTGTTGCTACTGCTACCGCAGACGGTAAGCCAAAAGCCAGAATGGTGCTGCTGAAAGATTTTGATGACCGGGGCTTTGTCTTTTACACCAACTATAACAGTCAAAAAGGACAAGAGTTAGCAGAAAATCCCCAAGCGTCCCTGGTTTTCTGGTGGGCAGAACTAGAACGCCAAGTCCGCATTTTTGGGCGTGTGGAGAAAGTTTCAGAAAACGAGTCAGATGAGTATTTTAATAGCCGTCCTTTGAACAGTCGCCTAGGTGCTTGGGCATCTAATCAAAGCGAGGTGATAGAAAGTCGAGAAGTCCTCACCCGACAGTTAGAGGAACTACAGACCAAATATCACAATCAGGATATTAAGCGACCACCACACTGGGGTGGCTTGCGAGTGATCCCGACTGAGATTGAATTTTGGCAAGGACGCCCCAGCCGTCTGCACGATCGCTTGCGCTATACCCGCTTAGATGATGGTAGTTGGAAGATTGAGCGTTTATCGCCTTAATTGCTAATTGCTAATTGCTAATTGCTAATTGCTAATTGTTCATATAGCAATCCTATTTCAATTGTGAAAATTCCAGAAATACATGTAGGGTGGGCACTGCCAGCCCTTTCAACGCGAACAAATGTACTAAGAAATCAATGACTGAAACCCGCTCTCTGTATAGGGGGTCAAAATATGGCTTCAGGCTATCCATACTGTCATGGGGCGATCGCAACATCAAAGACGGTCAAAATATTGACCCGTTTCATCTTCCGTAAACAAGACTGGACAATCTTTACCAATCGAGAGTGTCAAGCGCCACCACTTGTCAGCCATCTACATAAATACGATTCAAAAATCATGAGTAAATTAGGTAAAAGCATGGTATTTTATCAATAATGAACACGCAAGCACCAGCGGTTTCGGTTGCTCTCAGCAATTCTCATTATGAGAATAATTATCATTACGATTCGGAACTATGCAAAAT
>CAXTSI010000527.1:0-6048 GCA_964246695.1 uncultured bacterium | reverse complement strand
GCGATTAATTAGGCAATGGGTATGTTCCAGGGCACTCCCCCCTGAACGGTTACGGGAAAAGCCACTTTTTCTTCATGAGAACCCACAGCAATAACAGCACATCATGAAGTAACGGCAAAATGGCGCAGAAAATCATAATTTCAAAATGAGCATATGATGATAAACCAATTCCTATAGGCAAAGCCAAGAAAAATAAAGCATCTATAATTTTATCCAAAAACTCTCCACGCCTTGAAGTCAAATTACGTTCCCGCGCTGTCGAGCCATCCAAACTATCAGCAAGCAAGTGCAGAAATATACATATTGCTGCAAATAACAGCAAAGCTTTATGAAAGCTAGCTAAATAATAAAATGTAGCTGCAATTATTCCAAAAATGAAGCCCAAGAATGTAATATGATTGGGCGTAACCCATATAGGTATAAATGGAATAAATTTTGCTGCTAATTTATCGAACTGTCTTTCAAAAGGGCTGGGGATAATTCTCACAGTTTGTAATTCTTCAACCATCATCTACTGTCCTGATAAATTAATTATGCGTTCCTTAAAACCCTTGGTAGGGGCGCTCCTGCCGTTCATTGGTGTCAACTTAAGCTGTAACCTTTGAAAATCCAAGCATTTCTCGTTACTAGGCTTGTGCCTAGTAACGCTGTTCTTGGAGGCAGAGCCTCCCGGAATACATGGAGCGCAGAGCGTGGTCACGAGAAAACGAGCGTCGGTTGGTGTGCGTCAAGGGTTTGACCTTAAGTTGACACTAATGACGGCAGGAGCGCCCCTACATCATTTCTGGAGATGTCTATTGGGCAAAAGGTTACAGAATCTTGAAATAATCGATATTTTATAGATTCATCTTTATCAGTGACAATTTCGGAAGCTAAGGCTTTTAAACTACAACTTTAAATACAAAGATTTATTAAGTTAGAAGTTGGCAGCTAAGAGTTATGAGCAGAGAGCAGCTATATACTCCCGAATCGGCATCTCTATTACCTATTCCTTCGTGGGGCGGAAGAAAAACAGGCGATCGCTACGACTTACCAAGTCCCACCAAAAAAGATTAGCAACGGATGACATAACGGATGTAACGGATAATTTATTTGCTGCATCCGCTACATCCGCTACAACATCCGTTGCCAAACTTATGAGCTTGGGTTGTTCACGGATTAATTGCTTTAGTAGACCAAACCTGAGACTCGTCGCGCAGATACAACCGACGGTTTTGGGGATCGCCTCGTAATTCTAAATGATCAACTTTCACTGGATCGAGTAACAATAAGCAAAAGTTTGGTAAGGGGCTAGCTGGATCGGGGGGAGGCGGTGAGAAAGCTTCTGAGTTAGCCTTAGTTTCACCAGGATGGGGCCAAGCAAATTGTAAACGAGCATTATCTGAAAGGTCTTGCCAAGTACAGCGACGAGCGAGTTGGAGTTCGGGATCGGGATAGTTGGCGTCGATCGGAGTCAGTTCTCCTGCAAGGCGAAATTGTTCGCGAGTTTCAGTGAAGTACCAGCAAGCTTCTGCCCAAGGTTGATGGAGTATTTGGTCAAGCTTCTGGCTACGAGTGTCTATGATGGTTTTGAGTTGGTTGGTATCACCAAGAAAGCCTCGAAAGACGACGGTACGATTAGCAGGGCGACCATCAGGTTGGACAGTCGCTAGCTGAAAGTAGCAGGAGTAGGGCTGGCTGCGGTTGCGTTCAAGTGCTTGGGCGAGAGGCTTTCGCCACGGGGTAATAGTCACGAGCAAGAATTAAAAATTAAAAATTAAAAATTGTGAATGCCCGTGCTGGTAAGCATCCTAGCAGTTGAGTCGGCATAAAAATAAATGTGTTGTCATATACAAGTTTACTGTAATCGGTGCAGCACTTGACAAGCGCGTAAATCTGACAATTTTTGAATCTTTGACCCTCAGGAATTGTTAGCGTATAGTCTTAATCTGTCTATAAATGAGCAACAAGACTTGAGTTATGGTTCGCGAACTTGAAAGAAAACGTCAGAGTGCAAAGTTTCCAGAATCTGCCCCAGCTGCCAATCCTGTGTTTTTTAGGACATATAGTCGCCGTGGAGAAGCCCCAATCAGGGAAACATGGGATCAGGTGTGCGATCGCACCATCACTAGCTTAATCAACATCGGGAAGCTACTTCCCCACGAGGCTGATACAATATCGCGGATGCAGCGAAACTTGAAAGCTTTACCCAGTGGACGCTGGTTATGGGTTGGTGGTACAGATTGGCAAGCAAGAGCAAAAAACTTTTCTGGGGCATATAATTGCACCTCGACCAACCTCCAAGACTGGAGTGCTTTTGGGTTAATGATGGATTTGGCAATGATGGGCTGTGGTACTGGAGCGGTTATAGAACCAAAATATACAACTGCTTTACCCCCGATCCGCAATTGCTTAGTCGTACAACTGCAGGGTGAGATTGGCATGACTCCTCGCGATTCACGTCGTGAGGAGACTCAAGTCAACATCGATGGCGATCGCGTCACCATTTACGTTGGAGATAGCCGTCAAGGTTGGGTGAAGTCATACCAAACTTTGTTGGAACTCTCCAGTGATGAACGATTTTCCGGAGAAGTTCAAGTTATTGTCGATATTAACGATGTCCGGAAAGCGGGAGAAACTCTTAAAGGCTTTGGCGGCGTTGCTAATCCTGTAAAATTGCCTGAACTTTATGAGCGTTGTGCGTCCATTCTGAATAAAGCTGTAGGACGACAATTAAATTCAGTTGAATGCTGTCTATTAATTGATCAGGCAGCTGTCACAATTGTCGCCGGCAATATTCGCCGCTGTTTACCTGAAGATGCTTTGGTTCATACGAATCAAGGTCTTGTTCCCATTCGCGATGTCCAAGTAGGTGACCTAGTGCAGACGCCTCTTGGATTTCGACAAGTTGTTGATAAATTTGACCAAGGATATCAGGATGTCTATGAGATTGAAACCAATGCTACTTACCCCAGAGCAACTTTAAACCACCAAGAAGCAGTTCTTTTTGATGCTAAAGGGGGAATTAATTGGAAGTCGGTTGCAAGTCTAGTTGAGGGCGATCGCCTTCTACACAATACGCAATTGCTACCTGGTACAGTCACCCATCTGCCTATTGACTTTACAGAATCTCAACCCTCTGAAAGTCGAACCGCTAAGTCGTTGATTATTCCCGATCTCACACCTGAAGTAGCGTGGCTAATTGGGTTGACCCACGGTAATGGCTATGTTGCCCTCGGTCGCGTTGAATGGGCAATGAACAGCTTGGATGCTCCTCTTTTTCCAAGAATTCAAGCTAAAATAGATGCTGCTTTAGCTTTATTTGGACTTACTGCCGATCGCAGCATCACCAAGAGTGAAAACACTGCTAAATCAATCTGCTCATCCATTCGATTCGCTGAATATTTCCATAGGTACATTCAGCAGCCTAATGTTCCCCTTGAAGTTCCTAGTTTTATTCTGCAAGGTTCAGTAGATATCAGATCTGCTTACCTGGCTGGATTAATGGATAGCGACGGTGCTGTTAATAACACCCCGCACTTAGTCACAACAGTTTATCGCTCATTTATCAGGCAAGTTGGAGCAGTTTTATCAAGTTTAGGCATCGCTGGCAGAATTAGCATTACCCATCCGCAGCAACAGGGATGGCAAGCTAAGTACAACCTCGAAATTCCAGCCCTAAAAGAGCGTTACAACGATCTCATTGCTCTCCACTCCGTCAAAGGATTGTTAAAGCAAGGACTTAAAACGTATGGCTTCACCGTCCCTGGTGCTATTATGCGTGAGGCTTATACCTATAGCGAGATGCGAGAAATGGGTTTCCTGGTATCCGGTGTTGATACCAATTATGAACGCTATCTCGCTGAGTCAGATATCTCATTAGATATTCCAGTCACAGTAAAAGGGCTGGGCAGCTACGATCATGTCCAAACTTATGACATTGAAGTTGAAGAAGCTCATTGCTTCTACTGTGATGGCTATCTAACACATAACAGTGCCGGAATGCGCCAGTTTGATTCTGATGATGAATTAGGATCTACTGCCAAAGATAATTTATGGCAACAAGATGAAAATGGCAACTGGCGCATTGATCCTGAGCGTGATGCTCTCAGGATGGCAAATCATAGCAGGGTTTTTCACCATAAACCAACCCTAGAAGAATGTATTGATGCGGTCCGCAAACAGTATTACAGTGGTGAGGGAGCCATTCAATGGGCTGGTGAAGCCGTAGCTAGAGCCAATTGTGACCTGTTGAGAAATTCTGAACAAAAAGTTGATTTTCTCCAAGCCTATGCTCAGGGCAAAGGCAAAGATTGGTTACAAGAGCATTATCCGCTTCTGCCGGAAGATGAGCTAGAACATCGTTTAGCTCGCTACGCCTTAAACCCGTGTGGTAGATAGTTTTGCCTCACGTTAAAAACCGGAGAAATTCGGTGAACCCTGAGATTGGGAATACCGAGGTAATCAGAGGAATTAAAGCACCTTTGACACCGTACAGACTAGAGAGTGAACCTTTTTAAACCATAAATAGACAGAAGGGTAGTATTTAGATAATTATTAACCGAGTAAGTAGGTAGGCACAATAAAACCTAAATATATTAACTTCTGTTAAGATGCGGTTAGCCAACTAACAACTAACAACTAACAACTAACTACTAACTACTAACAAATATTAATATTGCTGAAATTTTATCTGTTTCAGACAAAACAATAAGATTAGCAATTCAAAGTTGGCGTTTAAAAAGAATATAATCTGGGTTTAACCTCCGTTCTTAAGAACGGCTCCACGAGTCTCCGGCTACTAATGATATTTTGAATCGTTAGTAGAAAATATAGTCGGATCTACGAGGAATTAAGAACTCGTAGAACTAGAGGATAAAAAGCCTCTAGGGTAACAAAAATGGAAATTATTGGCTCTAATTTTCACTGTAATCTCAGTGAAATACACCTGAATCAAATTGACCCAAACAACTACAAAGAACAGGAGGAAGCTTTCACCGCAGGTGCACTATCTGTAGCAGCACTTTTGCATCACAAATTTCTTGAACCCCGCTACCAATACAGCAGGGAATTAGACCCGATTGTTGGTGTTTCTTTTACAGGCTTATTTGATTTCTTTGTCCATGCTTTTGGGGTGGATTGGTTGCGCTGGTGGGCAGAAGGAAGACCCGCAACTGCACAAGGATTGGCGTTTAAGCGCCGGGAGGAGGAATACTTAAGTTTCTGGAAAGATATTGTACATCGCGTTGTTTGGGAGTACTGCGATCGCCACAATCTCAAACGTCCAAATCGCTGCACCACAGTTCAACCGAGTGGCACCAAATCTTTGTTAACTGGTGCTAGTCCTGGATGGCACCCTCCAAAAGCGCAAAGATTTATTCGGCGGATCACCTTCGGTAAAAATGACCCAGTAGCTTTAGCTTGTATTGACTACGGCTACAATGTGATTCCTTCCCAATCTGACAAAGATGAACAAGGCAATTTGTTGAACGATCCCTTCGACCCAAGAGTCAGCGAATGGCTGATCGAAATTCCCGTAGAAGTTTCTTGGGCTAACCTACCCGGTGCTTCGGAAATTGATATTTCTAAGTTTGACGCTTGTACCCAATTCGACTTTTATCACCAGGTATTCAAACACTTTGCTACTCACAACGTCTCAGCAACAATAGAAATGCGAGAAGCAGACATTGAACCACTAGGTCAGCGAATTTATCAAGCAATTAAAGATGACGAAGGCTACATTTCTGCAGCACTTTTAGGGAGGTTTGATGACCATCAATCTTTCCCACGTTTACCTTTTGAGCCTGTAAGTAAGGAGCAGTATTACCAGTTAGTTCAAGACGTTTTAAAACGTCGCCGCACAAATGATTTTCATGAAGTTCTTATGCGCTACGATTCTGGTGAACTGACTGAAGCAGGTCCAAGCGGTTGTGATTCTGATAAATGTATGTTCCCTGAACAGCAACCAATGTCTAACAGCTGAATGCTTTAATGACAATACTAATATCAAATCTGGTTGATTGCACATGGTATTTGTAGGGGCACAGCAGTGCTCATTGGTGTCAACTT
>CAXTSI010000526.1:4500-6057 GCA_964246695.1 uncultured bacterium | reverse complement strand
CCACTAACCACTAACCACTAACCACTAACCACTAACCACTAACCACTAACCACTTAACATGAGATTTTGGCAATTTTGGTTCAACAGCTTTATTTTATCTAGCCAATACAACCCGCCCCGGTTTGTAGAGATGGTGATGATATTGCTTGCACTCGCAATGCTAATGATTTGGACTTTTATCCCAGAAACACCTTATATAATACTCGCTTGGAGCTTTGTGGTAGGCACATCTATTTCCATCTTGGTGAGAGAAGCGATCGCCCCCTCACCTGAAATGCGAATCAACCAAATAGCAGCATTTTTCTTTCTCATCATCAGTTTATATGGGTTTGCGTACATATTTCAAAATCTTTAATTAGTTAGTTGATAGTTGTTAGTAGATAGTTGTTGGTTGTTCTACATTTAACAACTAACCACTATCAACTAACAACTAACAACTAACCACTAACAACTAACCACTAACTCCCCATCCTTGCATTTCCACTAATTCCATACACAATTCATTAATTTGCTCCAAATTAGGTTTGTCAGGCAGAGTAGATTCTTCATAAACCCTTTCCATTTCAATCACAACTAGAAAAATTTTTCTTTAATCAACTTCTTGTTATGACAACTAGAAAATTCTGTGTTTCGGTTTGTCGGTACTGTCGTTATTACACACCAGTAGGACAGCGCGGAGGCACATGCCAAATTTTAAATGTATCAGTTAAATCTGGGTGGAAAGCTTGCTCTTTGTCCATACGTTCTTTTCCACCTTCTTTGGAAGAAATAAGCAGCACTGACAGCTTCAATTAAAAATGCTAATAATCTTATGGTGCCTGACATCTTGCACCAACGATTGGGAGGGTAGGTGGGCAATGCCTACGATCGCGCCTCAGCTTTTTGTTGCTCTGATTTTCGCAACAAGACGGTGGTGCAAGATATGAGGTGCGTTACACTGCGTTCGCGAAGCGTCTCCCCTTGGGAGAAGATCGCACCCTACAGATTTTATATTTTATCTAGCTGTAATTTAATAGCCTGACTTGACTAAATCAGATTGAGTAAGGTAACATTTTAGATCGTCTGTCTAATTCCTGCTCGGATCAGGTAGAGACATAGCAAAAGCTGGAAAAGTTGCTATTAGTATATAGCCCAGCTACCTGTACGGCAACCTCAAGGACAATATCCATGACCTACGCAATTATTGAAACTGGCGGCAAACAACTACGAGTCGAACCAGGTCGCTTTTACGACATTGAGCTGCTTTCTGTCGAACCGGACGACAAAATTACTATAGAATCAGTTTTGTTAGTGCAGCATAACGGCGAAGTCACCATCGGACAGCCACACGTGGCGGGTGCAAAGGTAGAAGGGACGGTGATGCGACATTTTAGAGGTCGCAAAGTCCTGGTGTATAAAATGAAGCCGAAAAAGAAAACCCGCAAAAAGCGGGGGCATCGCCAGGAAATCACTAGATTGATGATTGACACCATCAGCCTCAATGATTCAGTGTTTACCTCAGAACAAGCCGTAACTGCCGACACTCAACCGAGTACTGACAGCGCGGATGCCGAACAA
>CAXTSI010000526.1:0-4400 GCA_964246695.1 uncultured bacterium | reverse complement strand
ACAAGCCGTAACTGCCGACACTCAACCGAGTACTGACAGCGCGGATGCCGAACAAACGCCTGCAGAAATCGCAGCTGTTGAACAAGCCGTAACTACCGAAACTCAACCGAACGCTGACAGCGCGGATGCCGAACAAGCGCCTGCAGAAATCGCAGCTGTTGAACAAGCCGTAACTGCCGAAACTCAACCGAACGCTGATAGCGCGGATGCTGATAATCAGCCTAATGAAACCGCTGCTGAATGATAATTAAGAACAGAAGTAAAGACTGAAGAGGAAATTATGGCTCATAAGAAAGGAACAGGTAGTACACGCAACGGTCGTGACTCTAATGCTCAACGTCTTGGTGTTAAACGCTACGGAGGTCATGCTGTTCGGGCGGGAAACATTCTCGTGCGGCAGCGCGGTACCAAATTTCACCCCGGTAACAATGTCGGTATTGGTAGCGATGACACTCTGTACGCATTAATTGACGGTGTGGTAGCGTTTGAGCGCAAAGGTAAAACTCGCAAAAAAGTCAGTGTTTACGCAGTAGCAACTGCATCTGAATCATCTGAATCAATAGCTAGTTAATAAAAAATCAATAGTTCATAGTTGATATGGACTATTGATTTTTGATAAAGTTTTGAACTATGTAGAGAAAACTATAACTAACGAAAAGGAAACCGGATTTAATCGGTCAAATTTTGCCGTAAATACTTTAGAATATAAGTTTAACATTAGATTTTTTCTGCCATCAATTCATTGACAGGTTGTTATGCTCTGACGTAGAAAGCTGCTCTGATGTAGACAATTCCGGCACAAATTAGTTAAATATGTTCTTAAACATTTGTAAACTATTAGCAGCTAAGTAGCCGCAAGTTATATGTTGTTAAGGAATTATCATGAGACAACTGGTTATCGCTGAGCGCGTATGCCTCATTGGTCATATCCTGGCAAAGGCTTTTGGACTGGTAGGTATTTTACTGGTCATACCTAATGCCGAAATGATTTTGAACCTAGGGGGGGTTGGAGAGACAGCCATGCAAACGAGTATGGCTGACGGTGGTGTGGTAGATATTATTTTCGGGACAATAGCTGTTTCAATTTATGCCTACCGCATGCTGGGATGGCGCACTACGCTGGCGTTTATGCTGCCAGCTGTATCGATATCAGTCGGGAGTGAATTACTGGGAACCAGCACCGGCTTTCCTTTTGGAGACTACAGTTACCTGAGTGGCTTGGGATATAAAATTGCAGGGCTAGTACCATTTACAATTCCTTTATCCTGGTTCTATGTGGGTTTGTCTTCCTATCTCATTGCTCGTGCAGGTTTAGATGTAGCAGCAAAACCTAGTTTAGTGCGCCACATAAGTGCGATCGCCTTGGGGGCATTACTATTTACCTGCTGGGACTTTGCTTTAGAACCAGCCATGAGTCAAACGAACCTACCCTTTTGGTATTGGGAACATCCAGGAGCATTTTTTGGGACACCCTACCAAAACTATGCGGGTTGGTTTGGCACTAGTGCCTTGTTTATGAGTGTCGCCGCACTATTGTGGAGAAACACACCAATTAAATTAGGGCGATCGCAACTCGGTGTACCGCTGATTGTTTACCTCAGCAATTTTACCTTTGCCGCCGGACTCAGCTTGGGATCTGGGTTTGTCATCCCAGTTACCCTTGGCTTAGTACTTGGTGTGGTTCCGGCTGTGGTGCTGTGGTTGAGGGCTACACCCACACCAGCTCATGTTGCTGTTACACCGACAACGACTGAAGTCTCAGTAGCGAATCTCAACGTTGCTGTCAAGTAGGAAATTGTTGGTTGTTAGTTGTTAGTTGTTAGTTGTTAGTTGTTGGTTGTTGGTTGTTGGTTGTTATAGTAACAGCAATTCCCCAGTCAACAATTAGCAATTAGCAATTAGCAATTAGCAATTAGCAATTAGCAATTAGCAATTCCCCAATCAACACTCAACAACTAACAACTAACAACTAACAATCAACAAATTCAGGTATTTTTGCTGTGGTCAATCCCTGGACAATAGCAAGTGCTATCTCACTTTTATTGTTACTGATCCAAGGAAGCGCGACAGCAATTATGCTGTCGCGCCTCCTAAAAGGACCATTCCGCCATCCTCCAATTCAACCCCAAACTCCCACACCAGAGCTTTTGGGTAGTGTCAGCGTTGTTATTCCCACCCTCAACGAGGCTCTTCGCATTGCTCCGCTTTTAGACGGGATAAGTCACCAAAGCTATGAAGTTCGGGAGATTATCGTTGTAGACAGCAAGTCCCAGGATGGTACTCCAGACTTAGTAAAAGCCGCACAGCAGCAAGATCCCCGCTTTCGCCTGCTCACAGATGACCCCTTACCCTCTGGTTGGGTGGGGCGTCCTTGGGCATTGCACAACGGCTTTAAGCAGAGTTCAGAGGCGAGTACGTGGTTTCTTGGTATGGATGCTGACACACAACCGTCTTTTGGGTTGGTTGCTGGTTTGGTGAAGATAGCAGAAGCCCAAGGGTATGACCTAGTATCCCTTTCGCCCCAGTTTATCCTTAAGTATCCAGGGGAGTGCTGGCTGCAACCAGCGTTACTGATGACTCTGCTTTACAGATTTGCCCCAACTGGTATATACACTGAGCAACCAGAACGGGTAATGGCGAATGGGCAGTGCTTTTTGTGCCGTCGCTCTGTTCTGACTGCTGTAGGTGGCTATACTAGTGCCAGTGGTTCTTTTTGTGACGATGTCACTTTGGCACGAAATATAGCTGCGAGTGGGTTTAAGGTAGGCTTTTTCGATGGTGCGAAGGTGTTGAAGGTGCGGATGTATGAGGGGGCGATGGAGACTTGGAAAGAGTGGGGGCGAAGCCTTGATTTGAAAGACGCTTCCTCCCGCGCTCAAATTTGGGGTGATTTATGGCTCCTCACCTCAGTCCAAGCACTACCCCTTTTAGTCATCCTCAGTGCCTTATTTCTTTCCTCCTCAATCCCCTTAAGGGCCGGGGAACCCCGCCCCTACCCCCCCCTCCTGTTATTAGGACTGAATTTATTTCTGCTGGTGGTTCGCTTCGCAATGCTAGGAGCGATCGCACCTTCCTACGACCGCACCCAAGCAAAGCAAAGCTGGTTATTCTGGCTGTCCCCTTTAGCTGATCCAATAGCAGTGCTGCGAATTTTCTTATCTGCATTCAGCACTCCCCGAGAGTGGCGGGGAAGGAAGTATAGCGGTTAGTGGGAAGTGGGGAATAATTAAAAATGCAAAATTAAAAATTAAAAATGAAGAACTCCTCTTTTTAATTTTTAATTTTTAATTTTTAATTCCCTACTCCCTACTCCCCATCATTTTCATTGTTAACCTCATCCCCCCGTTCCAGTTCCCAGAGAATTTGATTTCCTTCCCGACGAACTCGTGATACTATCCAGTTCCGCCAGCGCCACTGATCTCCCCGACTGGTGACAGCACTAGCGTGGACATCCATGAGGTCTGCCAGTTCTGAACTAGTGATTAAGTAGCCTGACGAGGCAATTTCGTCAGCAATATGGAGAGTTTCGAGCAAGTTGCGCAGTTGTACTACCCTCATCTCACGTGGTATTTCCTCGCTTGTGGCGGTAGCAGACGCGGTATATGGTTCCATAGTAGTTATATCTGTTGCCAGAGTACTGATTTCCTGTGTCTTTTTGTTAATTATTGTAGAGTTTGTATCAAAATCAGATACTCCTGATACATTTACCTCATTTTTTTGTGGTAAAGATGGCTGAGAATTCGAGCGTGCGAGTTGTTGTAGGGATGGATTTCTGCCGTTGGCAAAGTTACGAGCAATTACATCACAGCGTTCGTTTCCGACATTACCTGCATGACCCCGGACGTGTTCCCATTTTACCTGTCGGCTATTAAGTTCATCCAAGCTTTCCAATAGGTCTTGGTTGAGAACGGGATTTCCATCGGACTTTTTCCAACCTTTCTTTTTCCAGCTTTTCACCCACTTGGTAACACAGTTGATCAGGTATTCGCTGTCGGTGTGGAGGGTGATGGGTTCGGTTTGTCCAGATGCTTTTAGGAATTCGAGGGCAGCGATCGCCGCTTGCATCTCCATCTTATTATTAGTAGTGTGAGCGGATGCACCGCCCATTTCGTGAATTGAACCATCGCTGAAGTAGACGACTACACCCCAACCTCCAGGACCAGGATTGCCTGTGCAAGCGCCATCAGTGTATATGCTTTGAATTGTGGGAACTGGAGACATAGTGAGAATATTGAACCGCGAAGACGCAAAGGACGCAGAGAAAAAGAGGGATTTAGGTAAAAAATGCGGATATTAAGCGCGAATATCATTCGGTTAGACCACAATATAACCGTAGGGGCGCGGTTTCCGCGCCCTTACAATGTGGTCAATTCAATTGAAAACTGCTGTAATCAAGATTA
>CAXTSI010000525.1:0-6059 GCA_964246695.1 uncultured bacterium | reverse complement strand
TCAATTTGTACCTATTTTCTACGGTAACGTTTGCCAAGCCTGTGAACGGTTACGTAAATTATGCTAATCATGATTAAATTTTGCTGAAAACTGACTGTGGTTACTCTGAAAGTACTTGTAAGAGAAGCTAACCCCATTTGGAGAAGTATTTGTAGAAGTAGGCTTTATACCTGAAGAAGACTGAGTATTTAGTTTTGTCTTCTTAATCTTCTTCTCTTGCACGTGCTTTGTAATACTCCCTCATAGACTCTTTAGAAATCATCTCATTACAGTTCGTATCTATCGGCAGTCCACCTCTTGCCTGAATCCAAGGATCTTCATGATGGGTCATGCGCTCTAATTCGTAAGCGTCACAACTGAAATAAATGGATGCAACTTCATCGAGAAAACTTTTGATCTCTTCAGAGAGTTCTGGTTCCTGTACCTCTTTGAGAATAGGTTTCCACCCAAATTCTTTGTATTCCCGATATAGAGCCGGAATTACAGGACCATGAACCCATGCCTCAAAATCTTCTTCAAACAGGGGAGTGCCGTAAATACCCAAATACCAAGCCTGAGCGTAATAAACCAGCTTTTGTAACTTCAGGTTACTGATGTAGGAGCCAGTTTTATTTGCCAGGTAGATGAAGAACTCTGCCACATCATAACAGGTAAGCATAACTTTCCTCCTTTAAACATCTGCTGCACCTACCCTAAACCACTTACCTCTGTAAACAGCATAGGAAATTACGCGCTCAAGCATCCATAAAGATTCCTACACATTTGTTTCTAAATGACCGCAGTTTTATAATACAATTATACTACTAAAATAAGTGTGGCGATCGCTCTTTTTGCATCTGGGCTATTCTTTGCGAATTACCAAATACTCACGCAGTTTTCAATTGAATTGAACACATTGTCAGGGCGGGGAAACCCCGCCCCTACGGTTATATTGTGGTTTATCCGACTGATATTCGCGCTCAAATCACGATTAGGTGTTGACTCTCCAGTTAACTAGAGAGTTGAAAATGGAATCAGGAAACTTTTAGATGATACTTATGCAACTCCTAAGTTTGAGAAATGGGTTTTTGGCGTTTACCTTGGCGATCGCCTCATTTGCAGGTAGTGTACTTACAGCCTGTTCTAGAACTGCTTCCCAAGCCCAAAGCACTACGGCTATCAACGCCAGCGACAACAAACAGATGAACCACGGAAGCGGCATGGATCATAGCATGACAATGGATTTAGGTCCAGCCGATGCTAACTACGATTTGCGGTTCATTGATGCGATGATTCCGCACCATCAAGGAGGAGTGGAGATGGCTAAAGTTGCCCAAAAGAAATCCCAACGTCCACAGATCGAAAAGCTAGCAAACGACATCATTAAAGCGCAAAATAAAGAAATTGCTGAGTTGAAACAATGGCGACAAGCTTGGTATCCTAAGGCAGGAGAGAAGCCTTTGGCTTATGATGCTCAGATGGGTCACATGATGGAGATGTCATCTGACCAAATGAAAAGTATGATGATGAGCATGGACTTAGGTGCAGCCGATGCACAGTTCGATCTACGTTTTATCAACGCCATGATTCCTCACCATGAAGGGGCTGTAACAATGGCTCAAGATGCCTTAAGTAAGTCCAAGCGCCCTGAAATCAAGAAACTGGCTCAAGATATAATTACCTCTCAACACAAAGAAATTGAACAAATGAAGCAGTGGCGACAAGCTTGGTATAAAAAATGAATCAGTCAAAGCTTTGATCTTCAAACGGTAGCTTTTCGCCACTAACTATTTTGTTGTGACATTTGATTTAATTGAGTCCGTAGCGTCCCTTCTGCAGTGTTGACAAATGTGTCTCTGTCTGGAATGATTGCTTGGGGTAATAGCACTGATGAGTGTGTGCTGATCCCTGACATCTTTTTCACGGCAGTACCAATCGCCATGAACTCGATCATCCCACCTCCCAACTGATAAACGTAGGTTTTGATACCGACGACTTCGTCAGCGTTGCACTTGGAAGCATGTTCAGCAATGTGGGCGATCGCTTGTTCGCGTGCTTCGTAAATCAGGGTAGTCAGTTCGCTAATCTCACCGCGCACAAAAGACTTGAATGCTGAAGTGATTCCTCCAACCAAGCCAAGGGAATACACCGAAACACCCAAAACCAACTGCAAGGGCATATAACCTAAGTTGATTAGGTTCCACATTTCCTGGTTGGTTAAATCACTCGTAATCGGACTTTGGTTAAAGCTAGGTGCTAAAACTGGATGGTGGGAAGCAGTGCCAATCATCACCATTTCTTGCATCCCCGCAAACGGAACAATCGAAGTCCTAATCCCTAGCACCGCATTTGTTCCTGCATTCTGGGCTTCAGCTTTAATCCGCTTCAAAGCTAGGTGGCGGGTTTCGTTGAAAATCTGCGAGAACTCCTTGATTTCCCCCCGCTTTAAACTCTTGAGAGAACCGAGTATTCCACCACCCAACCCAATCGAGTAAGCAACGTTGCCAAAGACAAACTTTTTGGGTGCAAATCCTGCGTCCATTTGACAGTAAAGTTCCTGTCCGTCTGCCGAAGATGAGAATCTCAACTGCTCAGCCTGTTTACCGTCATAATGTACACAGGAACCAATCGAAAGGAATTCCACATTTCCCAATTGTTGCACTAACTCGTTGGTAACGCCCGTAATACCGATTCCACCATGCTTTTGTGCCTCTGATACCATGCGATCGTAGGCTTTCTGTCGTCCTTCATGAATGATGCTGGTAACTTGCGTGACTTCTCCCCCTACTATGGTTTTCAGCCCTGACGCAATTCCCCCAATTAGCCCCAGAGAAAAGACACTGTTGCCAATCACCAAATCTCCTGGATGCATACCTTGTTGTCGAAGGCAGAAGATTTCATTCCCTGACAGTCCACTGATTGCAGCCATGTCTTTCTCCGTTGTTATTTGAGTCAAAAAACAAATCCCAAGTATATGATATGCGGCAGATCATTGATTGTGTAATATCATGTCCGTTTGAACACTTACAATATTTGTGAGGGTCGGTAATTGGTAATGGGTAATCGGTAATGGGAAAAAACAATTACCTATTACTCATTACCAACAAGACCGACCATATATCGTAGGTTTTGCCAAAAATATCGACCAATTGGGAAACCGGAAAAACGAAATTATTGGGGTAGCAGATAATTCACCAGTGCGCCAGTGCCAGGTATCAGATATGTGGAATGCGAAAGGGGCGCTGTAATAAATCTTTACAAAACTCGTATACGCCTATATGTTAGCCTTTTCAAGGCTTGATGCGAGAGAAGAGAAACCGAAACCACCGAGAGCCGGCTGATCCCCTACGCCACATGCCCATCCGGAACGCCCCCCCAGGCTGCCGCCCTTTGAATAGAAGAGGAACCGAGATTGAAGCGCGTACAGCAAATGAGACTGTTGTACTTGGCTCTTTATCTTTATCAAAGACTATGGCGGGTTGTCCTAATTCATTGTTTAAGTCGGTAGCGACAATTGCTAAGTAAATTTTCTTAAATTGATACAACTCGGCAAAGGTAATATCCTGTTCCTGTTTTGGAACATACGCACTTAAATGACTTTGCAGCCATTTATGGAAACGCTCTCCATCACTGTAAGCATCCTGCTTTGAAAGGAGCTTCCAGATACTCTGACGATTCACATAGTTAGACCAATTGAGCTGATGAAAGATTTCAATCGCATGATGAGGAGTATATCCAGAAGCACAGAACGCAGCAACAATCGAACCTGCTGATGTTCCAGATGTGCCAACAATATTGAACTTGTGCAACACCTCTCGCCAAGCTCCAAGATGAGCCATCCCAAGTGCACCGCCACCTTGAAAAGCAATGTATGCTGGCATTTTCTCTGTCATCCAAATTACTCTCCTGGTTTTTTATAGTCAATATATGTTTGCTGAGTGGGGAGGTTGTGAACGTGACAATCTAACGCTCTTTTACTACTCTCGTCATATTAAATTTGAAACCCTATTTTTAGGTTAATCAATCCCCAAGAAGGAACCATGCAAAAAGCTGCGAAAACAGCAATGAAGATTTTGAAAGGGACAATTGCTGACTTACCCACTGCTGCAACATTAGTAAAGTAATGTAACAAATTATTACCATTAATTTCCAAGTTGCTAAGTTTAGGCTAACTGCCTGTCAAGAAAACACTATGCATTCGGGCGATCGCACATTAACA
The DNA here is from genome assembly GCA_964246695.1 of uncultured bacterium. Classification (GTDB taxonomy): domain Bacteria; phylum Cyanobacteriota; class Cyanobacteriia; order Cyanobacteriales; family Nostocaceae; genus Stigonema. The sequence continues at coordinate 1,861 of CAXTSI010000525.1, read as the reverse complement.
CTGTGGAACAGCAGCAGCCGGAATCGTAGTCAGCGGATTGCGTAAGGGGATATGTACGAGAGAAAATGAAATTTGATCAAGTGTCACGAGCGCATGGAAGTTCTGATCTCACGTCTGCAGACTGTGCAGTTAAGAATACAAGTAGGTTGGGTTGAGCAAAGCGCGTTACCCAACTAATGTCTTGGGAATGTTGGGTGAGGGGCAATACCCCAACCTACACTCCTCCTTTTTAAAATTTATCCCCAGACAATTTGCAAATTGAGGACAAAACCAGGTAAAATATCTTCCCCTGACAGTTCTGTTGGAGATTCTAAAACTTCTACCTCTTGCCCTAAACGATATATCTCTACTCGCCTGGTTTTTCGATCAATTAACCAGCCGAGTTTTACCTGATTATCTCTGTATTCTTGCATTTTTTCTTGTGTTTTTTGCAAAGTATCAGATGGTGACATTAACTCTAAAACAAAATCGGGAGCTATCGGGGGAAATTTCTCCTTTTTTTCAGAGGTGAGAGTATCCCATCTTTCTTGTTTTATCCAGGCTACATCCGGGGAACGTTCTGCACCATTAGGGAGTTTAAAGCCAGTTGAAGAATCAAACACTTTCCCTAACTTAGTTTGTCGATTCCATATTCCAAATTCAATAATAATTTCAGCATTTCGGTTTCCTGTTTCTCCTCCGGTTGGGGACATAATAATCAGTTCTCCCTTGATATTGCGTTCAAATTTAACATCAGGGTTTTGACGACAAAGTTCGTAAAATTGGTCGTCGGTTAGTTTAATTACTGGTGAAATGTCTATAGTAAATGCATTCATTGCTTTCGTTATTTTTTTAGCTAAAAAATTTATCCCCAGACAATCTGCAGATTGAGGACAAAACCAGGTAAGATATCTTCCCCTGATAGTTCTGTTGGAGATTCTAAAACTTCTACCTCTTGCCCTAAACGATATATCTCTACTCGCCTGGTTTTTCGATCAATTAACCAGCCGAGTTTTACCTGATTATCTCTGTATTCTTGCATTTTTTCTTGTGTTTTTTGCAAAGTATCAGATGGTGACATTAACTCTAAAACAAAATCGGGAGCTATCGGGGGAAATTTCTCCTTTTGCTGGGGTGTGAGAGCATCCCATCTTTCTTGTTTTATCCAGGCTACATCTGGAGATCTGTCTGCACCATTAGGGAGTTTAAAGCCTGTTGAAGAATCAAATACTTTACCTAGCTTAGTTTGTCGATTCCAAATGACAAAATTAGCATTAATTTCTGAGTTACAGTTTCCTGTTTCTCCTCCGGTTGGAGACATAATAATCAGTTCTCCCTTGGCATTGCGTTCAAATTTAACATCAGGGTTTTTACGACAAAGTTCGTAAAATTGGTCGTCGGTTAGTTTAATTACTGGTGAAAGGTCTATAGTAAATGCGTTCATTGGCAGCTAAAAGTAAGGATAAAATTATATATTGTATTTTAGCTACCAATGCTTGCATGAGTAGACCACAATATGACCGTAGGTGCGGGGCACGTCGCTTTGCTCCAAGTCAAAAGTCAAAATTCAAAAGTCAAAAGTAATTAAATAATTCTTAATTTTGACTTTTGACTTTTGATTTTTGATTTGAACGTAGGGGTCCCCCCGCCCCAAATGATATGTTGAATTCACCTCAAGTATGACGATCGCATGGAATCCTTCATCTCTCGTATGCAGACGGTGCAGTCGCCGATCATTCCTGTGGTTGGCGAATTGATTAAAAACTGTCCTGGAACCATTTCTCTGGGACAGGGTGTTGTTTCTTACAATCCACCACCGGAAGCAATAGCTGTACGTTCGCTCATTTAAGAAGGGCAAGAGGAATTAATGCCTTACTGTGTA
>CAXTSI010000524.1:0-6099 GCA_964246695.1 uncultured bacterium | reverse complement strand
CCTCTAGCCTACCCCTGCCTACCCCTGCCTACCCCTGCCCATCTTAATGTTAATTTCTTTACGTAAACTAGAATTCCTTACTGATGTATATTGCATTTCTAAGTAATTATAATTGATGCTGAAAGCAAGTGTCTTTACCGCGCAATTATATGCAATGAGCTACGTACGAAAAGAATTGACAGAAACTATGACTGATTCTGCTATTGATATCAAATCCGGTTGATTACAAGCAGTTCCTACAGGTCTTCACCTTTAACTTACAATGCTTATCGGTTTTTTATACTATGTGCATTTACCCGGATTTGATATGATACTTCTGCACAGAAAAGTCAAACTGAGACATCCGATACACAGGAAAAATTCTTATCTTCAACTCAAAAAATATTGTCCCCTTCATGCAGCAAATAACCTCAACAGAATTTAAATCAGAGTTTCTAATAGAAGCACGAGTTAGTCTGGGATTAGCTGTACCCTTAGCAGTTGCTCAAATAGCTCAAGTTGCCATCCCTGTAGTAGATTCGGTAATGATGGGCTTGCTTGGCACTTCATCTTTAGCGGCAGGTGCTTTGAGTGTAATCACCTTTTTTACTCTGTCATTTATTTGCTTTGGTATTCTCAGAGCAGGAGGGGCGATCGCTGCCGAGGCATTTGGCGCAAACAATATAGATAAAGTCAGCCGTATTACTGCTCAAGGACTGTGGCTGGCAGCTGCTCTATCTTTACCCGCAATGCTTTTGTTATGGAACTGTGACTCTATACTGCTCGCCTTAGGTCAAGAAGAAAGCACCGTGGTAATGATAAAAAGCTATTTACATGCTCTAGTTTGGGGATTTCCTGCTACAGTCGGCTTTTTTTATTTAAAAAAAATTACCACTGCCATCAATTTCCCCGAATTTGGCACAGTAATTATAGTTGTCTCAATGCTATTGAATGTGCCTGTCAATTACGTGCTGATGTTTGGTGCTTTAGGTTTTCCTGCCCTTGGTTTAGCCGGAATAGGCTGGGGAACTACCCTCGTTTTTTGGGTGAGTTTCTTAGCATCAGTTAGTATGATTTACTTCCATCCCAAAAGTCGAGATTACAAACTTTTTCACTATCTGCATCAGTTTGATAAAGAAATATTTTTCAAAATTTTTCAGACCGGATGGCCAATAGGAATCCAGTTGGGAATGGAAGTGGGGCTGTTCACCGTCACGGCAATGCTGATGGGAAAGTTGGGAACCGCCAGTTTAGCAGCTCATGAAATTGCTATCCAAACGTCAGATATCTTTTTGGCAATCCCAGGAGCAGTTTCTTCTGCTACTACGGCGAGAGTAGGGCAGATGATGGGAGAGAAAAATACTGGGGGAACACTCTTGGTAGCGTTTGTCAATCTTGCTATTGCCGTACTCTTTGCGTTAGTTGTAGCGCTGGGTTTTGAGCTGTTTGCCTCACGCATTGCCGGCATTTATTTGGACATCGATAATCCCGATAATGCCGTAGCAATTAGTCAGGCAACTTTTTTCCTCAAATTAGCAGGAGTCTACCAAATTTTTTACGGTATTCAATCCATTTGTGTTGGGGCTAATTTAGGGTTGCAGGATACCCGCGTACCCATGTTAATTAACATATTGTCTTTTTGGGGTGTTGGGCTGGGTGGAGGTTATCTAATGGGAATAACTTTAGGATGGGGAGGAATTGGTTTATGGTACGGTTTAATTCTAGCTCCGGCAATTTCGAGCATATTTTTAATGGTATGGTTTTATAGGAGTGCCTGCCGAGATAGGGCGGGCAAAATGCCCACCTCACTGTAAAAATACTGCCTCAAATCACTTCAAGAAGTTGAGCGTACAAATATTGAACCCGCCGCATCAATCTTCTTACCCGTTCCGGATCAAACAACGCACACGAGAATAAAACAGTTAGCATTACAGAAGTATCCAGACGATAGATTAGCTCTACTGTATAAGGAATATCTTTCAAGCAGTTCTTATCACCATAACCCTCTAAAAAAGTGGAAGATAAAACTCCATCCTGAGCATCATTATAGCCGTATTCAGCAATCCTAGCTAGTTCTAAGCTGGGATCGCCAATCAGTGAATTAGACCAATCAACAATTGTAAGGATTGTCGTTCGTAAAGTTAGGATGTTGCTCGACCGTGCATCTAGATGTAATAGAGCACTTTTGCCATGATGATTAAACAAAGAAGCAGCGATTTTTTCCTTATTTAGCGCATTAAACTGGATGCCAGTTTTCTCTTCGAGTATCAACAGCCGTCTTTGTAAACGCTCAGCAATTGTATTTTGTACTGTTGCCTGAGTTTGCATTACTGGAAAGATGGGAGGGATTGGGCAATCATGAATTGTCCGCATTAGTCGCCCAAACTCAAATGCATCCGGCTCACTGCAATCATGAGCAATATACTCAGAGGCAAGAAAATCAAACCCATCATCCCCAAGGTGGAGTGCGTGTATCTGAGGTGTATACACTCCGTACAATCTGACATGAGAAGCCAATACCGCCTCTTGCTTTAGGAGACATCGCGCTTCAATTGGGGGATCGTTGGGGTCGTTAATTTCGGATACTTGCATAACTCTAAGTGCGATTGAACCAAGCGCTTTCGTGTCTCCTTTAAAAAGTAAAAACTCGGTACCAGAACTAGCCAACTTAAGGTCATATAAGCCCCAATCAGGGTAAAGATCCAAAATTCTAAGTTGAAGCTTGTAAGCAATACTCTCCAGTTGCTCCTTCATTTTAAATTACTTCACTTTTCTATTTACTTATAAATCATTTTCACCCTTTGATGGACTGATTTTAGTGTACTCTATCTACTAGCAATCGGCTGTATTTACTTATGCAATCGGATTGTTAAGAATAATTAAAAAGCTTGTGCAAAGGCGACTCGTAAGCATTTACTGATAGTGGTAGAGAATATGTTTACTTTGGAGGCTCATGAAAAAAAACAAAGTTTCATCAGATGTCGCAATTCCAAATCTCAAAACTTTTCTTAGACCACCTTGCACAGCGGGTATATCCGTATCGACTGGCTGCTCAAATTACTGCAGCTATTGCTTTGTTGAGAACGAAGCGAACCGAATGGGAGTCCCATGGCGCATGCGCAATCTACCAATTGAACATGTCTTGGAGGAAGCCTCGAAGATCCGTGACGAGATAGTTCAGCTTCCTGTGACTCACGATATCACACCCACTAACGTTGAACTTTGTATCCAAGCAATTTCCAGGCTAATTCAGTATAATCAGATTGTAATTGTTACAAAGCCTGTTGAGGAATGTATTGATGAAATCATCGCTGCGTTTCCGGAGGCACGTCTGAGCCAGAAAATTACTTTTCGCATCTCTATTTCGTCAGACGACGACATTCTTCTCGGAAAGTGGGAACCTGGTGCGCCCCGATACCAAGAGCGATTGCATGTTCTCCAAAAGTTGTATCAGCTTGGATGGCGAGTAGGGGGAAACATCGCACCAATGCTTGACATTCCGAATGTAGTTCGTTTATTCAGAAATCTTGAACCCTTCTGCAATGACAAGATCTATGTCGCAAAAATCGCAGAGGGTTCACTACTTAAACCACGTGGAATGCTTCAATCTTCAGACATTGAGACACTTCGCCAACAATGCGCAGACATTGAAATGTTAGCATCCATACACACTCAGTTAGAGAGTAGTCCGCTTTTTGCGCCTAAGTTTTGCGTAAATGAGTATGATTCATGGGCTTTCGGGTCTGAGACTGAGTATTACGATTCTCTTAAAGCAGCTGCAATCGAGAGCACAGGTAAAACTCTGCCAGTATTGCATTCCTTAGGGGCTGAGTCTGAACCTTGGTACAAGGAACCAATGTTGTCTAGGTAGCTGCTGCGACGCTACATTTTTACTAGACAAAACTTAATCCGTTACAAATTTAAAAAGCCTCTGATTTCCTAAAATGTCAGAGGTTTTTTATTTTGCGATGTAATCTACTGGAGTTTAGACTAAAGATAAGGGATGATCAAATCACACTTAGAGAATTATGGATAAAAATTTGACGTGATTGGTCAGTAGAAAAGTCCCTGAAAAGAAAAAGCGGTCAGCTATGTTCCAATACGGTTCAGTTAAGGCTAAAAGGCTGATTAGTGATGTGAAATTTGGGAGCTTCGACTCGTTGTCCAGTACCTCTGTGTTTTGGCTTTTTAGAACGAAACTTTGATACAGGTTTTTTCACAACCCTAGGATTATTGCGGTGAACTCGTTCGGGTAACAACGTATCCAAAATCTCTACGCTTAACCAATCGAAAAAAGGGGGAATTCTTCTGAGTGTAAGCGTTGGAACTTAGGAATAGCACGACGGATGACTCGTAATGTCCCTGTAAAACTCAGACGTAATGGTGGAACCCCGCCAGTGGTTGCAGCTTGAAACATTAACACCCTTACTGACCAATGTCCCAACAACCAGCCGTATACTTCTTGTACGACTTCGCGTGGTTTTTGGGAACGAACGTGAGTTTTTCGCCCCAAAAGATGTATTTTCAATTCATCAATCGTATTTTCCACCTCCCAACGCTGGTGGTATTCTCTAGCCAACAATTCGGCGGGAAATTGCTGAATGTCTAACAGGCTAGTAATCAAGCGGTATGTAAGTTGTTCCTCTGGGTTATCAGGATGCTCAATTGTGTACTCGATAACTCTTACTGATATTGGCTGACAACCCTTTTTTCGGAGCTTTCCAGATGGGTAAATCCATGACAGTTCAGAGCCGTCTGGCAACGATTTTTCTGCAAGGAATTTAACATTGGCAGGAATTCTCCCTAAATAGTCACACCCCTTAGACATTGTTGCGTGTACCATTGCATACGAATGCAATCCCCTATCCCACATCAACAACATCCCTGATGTGACAGAGCGTAATAATTTTAATGCCCGCACTCGTTCTCCTATGCGGTATGGACACATTAAAGCATCAAATCCGCATGTGCGTTCCGGCTTCCACCAATATGACTAATCTGACTTTGGGAAAAGCTGCTTGTGTGCCAGGACGACTACCGGGGCGACCAAAAACTCTCGCATTTTCATCGCTATCTGGAACATCAAAACAAGTGCCATCAATCACCACAATTCGCAGTCCATTTAGAAATGCTCCTATTGTCTCACCCGTCGCCATTGGTTGTACTAACTGGTGAAATAATTGGCTCATCACCCCTGCCCCTAATCGCGCTCCGTGCTTGAGTGATTGCTGATTTACATGGCACTCGCCAATATTTACCAACCTTTACCCATGCCTCAGACATCCCATCAATTAAGTTTTTGAGTACATCCCGCATCGAATCTCTCGACCAAAGGCTCATTGCTACTAGCAGACAAACTACCAAATGTGCTGGTAAAGAACGATTTCGTTCTTCGCTGGCTTTGCTTGTTGCGATGCCCCAAGGGGGCTTGCCCGTTCGGGCTCGCTCGCTCAATAGCAGTTGCAGGGATGGCTATCTCTATCGCTTTTAGCAAATCATTGCTTTGTATCATTGGAGACAGCAGCGAGAAATCTTTGAGATGCACCACAGTTAATTTCCATTCTTGGGGATAATCCTTAATTTACATGACTTTTAGCCTTAACTGAACCGTATTGGGGTATAGTGGGGATTAGCTATCAATTCCCGACTTTTCGCTCTTAGTTCCCGATTTATACCCCTTTTATGTGTTTGGGGTAGGTGTCGGTGTTGGTGTCGGTGTCGATGTGAAGGATGATAGATTCAGGTTTGCTAGAGCCTGTTTTATTTTCTTTTCCACCAACCGATCTAAGTAGTCTTCCAATTCAGTTGTGTTGATGGTAATCGGTTGGGGTTTTCGTGCTGATTTCATTGCTGCTTCCTCCTGTTTTAAATGTTCTTTTCTGCATCAAATGATAAAGGCTGTCTAGGATCAGCTCTAGGTTTATTTCTGGCTTGGTCATAACGGAGTTTTTCATGTTACAAGTAATTACAAATTTTACGGTATTATCGGGTTGTGGTTGGTGGGTATAGTTAAAAATGATAGAGAAAAAAAGTCGCAAAAGAGAAGAACGAAACGTGACGATCGGTCAGCACCGAGCGATCGCCTGTTTTTTGTTAGGTATGACAGCCTCTGAAGTTGCG
>CAXTSI010000523.1:0-6139 GCA_964246695.1 uncultured bacterium | reverse complement strand
CAATTAGCAATTAGCAATTAGCAATTAGCAATTAGCAATTAGCAATTAGCAATCACTGTTACTTAATTTATTTAGATGAGCCAAAACAAAAATATAAGTCATAATAAGCTATTTTTCCCACTCTTCATGTGGCTATCCAGCCGAATGTTCATCTGCATTGCTATGTTGTTGATTGTCCCTTTGCTTCCACATGCCTCAAAAGGAGTGACGATCGCACACGGATGGCATGTTTTTTCCGCCTGGGATAGTACCTTCTATAAAACAATTGCTACTTCTGGTTATGATGACTCGCTTGTGGGATTTTTCCCCTTATTCCCTTTAGTTACGCGAGTATTTATGTGCTTCGGCTTGCCTTTTGAAGTAGCAGGCACATTGGTAAATAACCTAGCTTTTTTGGGAGCGGCGATCGTATTATACACTTGGATAAATGAGCGACATGGTATAAGCGCAGCACGATGGACAACAACTGTGCTAACATGGTGTCCACTGTCTTTATTTGGGACGGTAATTTACTCTGAAGGACTGTATCTTTTATTTAGTACAGCTGCTTTAAGAGCTTTTGATAAAAAACAATATGCTGGGACAGCACTTTGGGGTGCGATCGCCACTGCAGCGCGTCCAACAGGGATAGCCCTGATACCTGCACTTTTACTAGTGGCTAAGATTCAACGCCGAGACGCCTCAGCCTACATTGCCAGTTTAGCTGCTGGTGGTGGTTTGTTTCTGTTCAGCCTGTATTGCCAAATTAAATTTGGGGATGCTTTGGCGTTCCTCCATGCACAGAAGGCGTGGCGTCCATCATTAGGATTTGATTGGCTGCATTGGTCAAAGATGCTGATGCAAATCGTAGTCGGTACAACTAATTGGAAGTCTGGCTACATTAAAGATCCTTGGCATCCACTGCTATTCGCGATTATTGTCTGTAGCGGTTGCTTATTATGGTGCTTGCGCAAAAAATTGAATGCTGGCAAGATAGATTATGGCTTTGCCTGCTTGGGATTATTTTTGTGGTTGTTAGCAGGCGATCCTTTAACCAACGTTGTAATGATTTTTGGTGGTATCTATTTATTATGGCTTGTACTTACTGAAATCAGCTTGATTACTGTTGTCTATGGCTTTTGCGGCATCGGTATGTTACTAGTGTCTGGAGGTACAATCTCTTTAAATCGTCTGGTTTATGGTATTGTATCGCTGTCAATAGCGCTAGGTATACTGCTTGCGCGTCATCCTCGTAGGGGATACGCTGTTATCAGTATATTTACAATCATATTAGCAAGCTTTGCTGTGCGATTTGCCCAACAGCAATGGGTAGCGTAATGTAATGTATACAATTTAGATTGAAGAGAGAGTATCCCTTGGAACCAAGAAACCATATAGAGTAGATTTGCGTCGTATTACTAGATAGCGATTTTTTTGAGTAATTCGGAGTATCTTGGAGTTAACCACTACCCCGAATTACATATTGATTTGGATTTCTCCCACCCTTACGGGGTTTAGTTTGCTTTGAAAATGTTCAAAGAGCTTGGTACTGAAGTCGGTTTTTCACCGTGCTAACTGGCAATGTTCCGGCGGCATTTTCCGTGGGAGGATTCCCCCGGAAAGATGCCTTCTTCTAACCGCTTAGGACTAGCGAATCCTATTAAAGTTATCACTCTTTAAACGTAGCCTCTGTTTCAAGACTTTCTCTGGTGTAGCAGTCAATCAGAGCGGCATTTTTCGGGGGTTGCTGACCCCGAAAAGATGCCTTGCCTTATTACAGGGCATTTATATCCAATTGACACCGAATTGCTCCGGTTTAGCTCTACTCTAGCTAGTTAATAACAGGCAAAAGCAATAGTCTCTTTGTAAAAAATTCACATTTTCTTTGCAGCCAAAAGTAACCATAAGTAGTATAATGCTGTTTGTTAACTATGAAACCAATATTTTATAAAATTAAATGATACTAAATCTTAATCTTCTATAGGCAAAGGATTTGTCCCTGATTTACACTATTAGGAGTCGCAGTGGTCTAAAGGCAAACAATCAAGGCTGCTCTTAAACCTGTATAATCTAGCAGTCGAATTTCTAAAGTTCTGTTAATCCGTGCTTTTTCAGGATGATCGGAAGCTAGCTAAGTATCTAATATCTACAATTATCTACAAAAACTGTATTATTACGTACCGTCAAATCCTTCAATGAGGGTTTGACATCTGAAGGAGATATGAAGTGGAAAATCATAAGTCGTTAATTTGGCCGCAAGGAATATTAGTGGCGCTGGTTGCTTTATGTAGCACTTTTGGCATTGGCTTGATGTTGCCCATAAACCCAAAAACCTCTGAGGCTCAAACTAAACAGACTATAGACTTGAAGGATAAAGCTGCCGAGACAGAAACTCAGCAGCGCATTGAGAAATTGAAGGCGGCGATGCTGACCACTTGGCAGCAAGAAGCAAAAATCAAGGGTCTTTCCTACGCTGTACCATCCCGCTTTCTCGGAGCAACGATTGAGGAAGCACAACTTAGTCCAGCACAGAAAGTGATTGCTCTCACCTTTGATGATGGTCCTTGGCCTGAAAGCACAAAGCAGGTGCTGGATATCTTGAAGAAAGAAGATATCAAGGCGACATTTTTTCAGATTGGGCAGAACCTGAAGCTTTATCCAGACCTAGGAAAGCGGGTTGTGTCTGAAGGTCACGTACTTGGTAACCATACTTGGCATCACTGGTATCATTACATGAATCCACAAGCCGCCGCCTTTGAAATAGAAAGCACATCAAATTTGATTTATCAAACTACAGGCGTTAAAACAAATTTGTTCCGACCGCCTGGGGGGATATTGCGCAATGGGGTGTATGATTATGCGAAAAACAAAAAGTACGCCGTCATTATGTGGTCAGCTGACTCTATAGATTACAGCCGTCCCCCTGTGCCAAGGTTAATTCACAATATTATGAGAGAGTCAAAACCCGGTGGTATTGTACTCATGCATGATGGTGGCGGTAATCGCTCCCACACTGTGGAGGCTTTACCCCAAATTATTAGCACCTTTAGGAAGCAGGGCTATCGTTTTGTAACGATCCCAGAACTTTTAGAAATGCAAGAAAAAGAAGATGTGGCGACAGCTAAAAAGCAAACACCGAATCAAAACCAAAATGTGACGACAGCTAAAAAGCAATCGCCGGATCAAAACCAAAATGCGCCGACAGCTAAAAAGTAAGCCTACCTACTGTTCTTGTGGGGTGGGCATCCTGCCCGCCCAGATTTAGCATGGGCGGGCAAGATGCCCACCCCACAGTAGTCAACAGTAACTGACTAATGACTAACGAGCTGCTTTTCTTCTACAACTTGGGGATTAGCTTCTGGACTGTCAGCCTCAGAAGGCGGAACCAACTGCCAGAACTTGGGCAAGAATTCTTGCCAACGTTGTAAAATCATCTTTGCCTTTGGTGAATTCGTGCGTTCCGCATGAGATCTAATTAACTCTTGCAATTGCTTTTCGCCTGCAAGTGCAATCACCCGTTGAAGCTTGACAATTTCCAGGTTGACTGCTTCAGGGAACTCACCGTCTTCATCCAAGAAGTAGGCAAGTCCGCCAGTCATCCCGGCTGCTACGTTGCGTCCTACTTTGCCGAGAACAACAATTATGCCACCAGTCATGTACTCGCAGCAGTGGTCACCTGCTCCCTCAATCACCGCAGTACCGTTGGAGTTACGCACGGCAAAACGTTCCCCTGCTAAACCGTTAGCAAACAAAACACCACCAGTAGCACCGTAGAGGCAGGTATTGCCAATTATCACGTTCTGTGCTGGCTCGTAGGTGGCATTAGCAGGAGGCTTGATGATAATTTCACCACCGTTCATCCCCTTACCTACGTAGTCGTTTGCCTCCCCGGACAAAGTAAGAATCATGCCAGGAATATTGAAGGCACCAAAGCTTTGCCCAACACTACCTTTGAAGTTAAGGTCAATTTGCCCTGCAAAGCCGTTGTCGCCATACTGAGAAGCGATCGCCCCTGCTAACCGTGCACCTACTGTTCTGTCAGTATTGACGATCTTGAACGTCTTGGTGACAGTAGACTGGTGGCGAATAGCAGCTTGAATGTCTGGATCGGCAAGCAATTGGTCATCCAAAACCACACCGTTGCTGTGCACTTCTTCATGCTTTAACCAGTTACGGTTACTGGTAGTATCCGGTAGCTGAAGTAAGCAGTTAAGGTTCAGTGCTTGCACCTTAGTTAAATGTATATTTTCGCGCTCTTGAATCAAATCGGCACGTCCAATAACTTCTGACAAAGAACGGTAGCCAAGTCGTGCCAAGAGACTGCGCACTTCTTCAGCAATAAAGTAGAAGAAGTTGACGACGTGTTCAGGCATTCCGGGAAACCGCTTGCGCAGTTCTTCGTCCTGAGTAGCAACACCCGCTGGGCAGGTATTCTTGTGGCAAATCCGCGCCATGATACAGCCTTCGGCAATCATGGCAATAGAGCCGAAGCCAAATTCTTCAGCGCCCATCAATGCGCCCATCATCACATCCCAGCCACTCTTAAAGCCTCCATCCACACGTAAAATCACGCGATCGCGCAGGCTATTTTCCATCAACACTCGATGTACTTCTGTCAATCCGAGTTCCCACGGAGTACCAGCGTGCTTAATCGAACTTAACGGTGATGCTCCTGTGCCGCCGTCGTGACCGGAAATCTGAATGATATCGGCATTTGCTTTTGCCACACCAGCAGCGATCGTACCGATGCCGATTTCTGCTACTAGCTTCACCGACACCTGTGCTTTTGGGTTAATCTGATGCAGGTCAAAGATCAGCTGCGCCAGGTCTTCAATAGAATAGATATCGTGGTGCGGCGGTGGCGAAATCAGGGGAACTCCCGGTTTAGAGCGCCGTAACATGGCAATGTATGGGCTGACCTTTTTCCCTGGTAGTTGTCCGCCTTCCCCTGGTTTTGCACCTTGGGCAATTTTGATTTCAATTTGTTTAGCGTTCATCAGGTACTCTGGTGTGACACCAAAACGTCCTGATGCGACTTGCTTAATAGCGCTGGAAGCTGTATCGCCGTTCCGCAATCCTTTTAAATGCGGTAAAGTCGGCGAGTGACCATCACTGTCCACATCGTCCAAGACTTTGAAACGCACTGGATCTTCGCCACCTTCCCCAGAATTAGACTTACCGCCAATGCGATTCATGGCGATCGCCAAAACTTCATGAGCTTCTCGCGACAACGCCCCCAAAGACATTCCTCCAGTGCAGAAGCGCTTGACAATCTCACTCACCGGCTCCACGAATTCAATAGAAATAGGCGATCGCTCACTACCCATGTCCAGTAAATCACGCAACGCCGTTACCGGTCTGTTTTGCAAGTATTTCTTGTAAACTTCGTAATGGTCATAGGCGGCAACAGATAGCCTTCTGCTAACGGATGGGTTGTCTGTAGAACCCACAGACAACCCATCCGTTACATCCGCTACAACATCCGCTGCCACCTTTACTGCTTTATGTAGAGCTTTTGCCAGTTCCGGGCTGTTCATGTGGTACTCACCGTTAGGACGGTAGTTAACAAAGCCAAGGTTTTCTAGCTTCTTCGTCGTCAGTTCTGGAAAAGCCTTGCTGTGGAATGAAAGCACCTCAACCGCCAATTCACTGACACTCAAGCCCCCGACACGAGAAATCGTGCCAAAGAATCCCAGATCTAACAAATCCTGACCAATGCCAATCGCTTCAAAGATTTGTGCGCCTTGGTAACTGGAGATCAAAGAAATTCCCATTTTTGAGAGAATCTTTAACAAACCGGACTCAACCGCCTGACAATAGTTTTTCCGAGCTTGCTCTAGGGTGATGGCAGGAATTTTCCCCCGTTCCATAAACTGTTGAGTCTTGGGATCGTACCACCAATTATCTACAGTGTCCAAAGCCAGATAAGGACAAACTGCAGCAGCACCATAGCCAATCAGGCAACCAAAGTGATGAGTACTCCAACACTGGGCAGTCTCGACAACTAGGGATGCTTTCATTCGCAGTCCCTCGCGGATTAGGTGATGGTGTACCGCACCCACAGCCAGTAGGGGAGGAATGTATGTGTACTCAGTACCGATCCCAGAAGGGGATGAGGAAGTAGGGGAAGATGAGGGAGTGGGGGAAGTAATTTCTCCCC
>CAXTSI010000522.1:5127-6152 GCA_964246695.1 uncultured bacterium | reverse complement strand
CATCAAAGGTTTGGGCAGTGAATTGTGCTGTGTCATATAATCTGATGATTCCGTGCTCAACGCCTAACGGCATCAAAGGTTTGGGCAGCCATAGTATTTGCTTGATAACGAAAAAATGTTAATTGGTGCTCAACGCCTAACGGCATCAAAGGTTTGGGCAGAGCGTCGGCTGAAACCTATACCAGACAACCACCCAGATCTGATTTTACAAGCACCTTGCTTAAAGAAGCAACACAGTAGCCAAATTCTTACCCAAATTTCACCCTTAGGCATAGCGGGCAATCTGAAAAACCGTTGAATTGCCAAGCTTCTAAGCCAACTCCAGAAAATACAAGCATTTCCAGTTAGTCAAAAAATCTCGAACAGTAAGCCTAGAAAGAGTTTCCTGTTTGCGATCCGCTGTGTTGGTACTTCACACTCACAGATCCGTGCATCATACAATCCGGTATGCCTCTTCTTGAGACGACCAAGCACCTGGACAGTTATAGGCTGAAATGCCAGCGACGCACTGGTGCGATAGACGAATCAGAAGGAGACTATCTTCTGGGGCTAAGATCTTTTCAAGTTCCCAGCGTAATTTTTCCCGCGATCGCATACTCAGCCAAAGCTTGGTAGCTTATACAAAAGATGCTTCCAGATCAAAATAATTTGTCACACTACAATGTAATAGCTGTCTGAACAAATTAGAGATGAATATCAAAAAGTGTATATAGCAGTCCTATCTAATTTGTGAAAATCACGAGTTCGGAAAGCTCTAGCCCTACCTACAAAATCACTTATTGTGTACGAATGATTTAGGATTGCTATATCAAGTATTGCGGATAGTGCGGGGTGTGTCGCCCCTGTTATTAACATGGCTTCTACAGAAATAGGACTTACGCACTTTACACATTGACCATCATGTGCAGGAAAGGCTTATTAACCTAAAACTCTTGCCGGGGCTCGTTCCTGGGCTGCTGCCTTACGGTTTGACGGGAGGCAGCAGCCCTCCACAAGAGCCTTACAAGGGAGAGCCATGTAACGAG
>CAXTSI010000522.1:0-5117 GCA_964246695.1 uncultured bacterium | reverse complement strand
TTTGGCGGGGGCGGGTGCGGGGGCGGCGCCCCCCGTTTTGGCGGGGTGCCCCCCCCCCACAACAAGAGCATTACAAGGCAGAGCCTTGTAACGAGAGGTAACTCATACTTTGTCGTTTCTGTCAATGCGTAATTCCTAAGAAATTCCACAGCGATCGCATTCCTAGCTTGACCAAATAATTACTAATTCGTAATTCGTAATTCGTAAATAAAAGGGTACTTGCGAACACTAAATTAAAAATTTAGTGGTCTACAATCACTGGAGGGTTCTTGCGAACAGTGATTGTAATTACGAATTACGTTAGCGTTAGCGTTGCGTTAGCGTTGCGTTAGCCGGTACTCCGGCGTCGGCACGAGCGTCATTATCAATTACGAATTATATTGAACTGCTTTAACAGCCAACTTCGCTCGCTCCTTTTCCTGTTGATTTTTTTCCAGTTCTTTGAGCACTTGAATCACATAAAACTCAAATTTTATGTTTCGTTTTTCAACTGATTCAATCGGCAGTCTATGAAAAAGATTAAAGAGATCATTTCCCAATCGAATACCTAGAGGTCTTAAATGTCCGCCTTCTAAAGTTTTCATAAAATACCCAGGTGGTTTTTTCAGAATATTAATAAACCACTCACAGGTTGATTTAGCAATATTATCTGACTTGAAACAAATTAACCCCAGGAGATTAAATAGATCGCTCTCCTTGATTAAGTCATAGGTTTCTTCGGGGGTTGGTTTCACACCCCAGCCAATGTCATCGAGCAAATTCGCTAAAAATTGAGGTCGAATTGCGCTAGCTGTGCCAGTAATATCAGGAGCTAATAAGATAGATCTCTGCCCTTTGATAAAGATGCTGGCAATTTTGACATCCCGGTTCACGTAAACGTGTATTAGTTTGCGAACTTCAACAACTTTTCGCGTCAACTCATCAATGAGGATGCTAATGTCTGCAATGACACTTTGGATCTGTGGCTCATCCGAAGTCTTAGACAGCAGGGTCCGAATCAACTTTTCTCTATCTTGACGCTCCTTTGGCAGAGCAGTAAATGCTTCTAATAGGCAGATATATTTACAGCCAAGGCTATGTCCAATCCAAGAAAAGTTCTGATCATCTAGATACGCTTCATAATCATAGCCCTCCTCGCTTGCCATCCTCACAAGCTCTGGCAGAATTTCATACTGTTCTCTGATGAGAAAACCAGCTTCTTGATAATGGTTAAAAGTAAAATTAAACGGCAGGAGGATAATCGTATACCCCTGCTCGAATAAACACTGAAGTAGATAGCGATAGAAAAGCATGGGACCAAACGTACCAAAAAAAGCCCCTGCAATAAATTGAATTACGCCTTTAGGTTGTGGATGAAGCGCAACCCAACTATGAGAAACTGGTTTAAATCTCAGCTTTATATTCATATTTTCCATAAACTCGCAACATGAAAAACGTAGGTCGTTATATTTAATAAATGGAAGCAAAATCAACTTATGCACTTTCACTGCTATTGTCGTTAGTAAGTACGTCGATTCAGTAATCCTAGAAAGACCTCTCCCCTAACCCCTCCCCTACGAGGGGAGGGGAATTTGACTCCCCTGACATCTTGCACCATTCTCAACAAGGTGAGAGAAACCTGTGAGTCCAGCGCGGCAGGAGGGTTTCCCGCGCCCCGGCGACTGCTGAACCCGAAGGGGTTTGTGAACGAAAAAGTCAGGGTCTTAGCTTTACTGATTCGCAACAAACCCGGTATAAGAGCGGTGGTGCAAGATGTAAGTCCCCCAATCCTTGTAGTAAAGGGGGCTGGGGGGTTAGGTTTTTGATTACTGAATTGGTGTCCTAGGGAGAAGCACAAAAGTTCTCTCACTCATCTGACAAACGCATGGGGCGCTGCTTGACGCAGTGTCGTTAATGTACTCAGCAGCTTATTTATACAGCGCGTAAGTTTTAAATCCTTAGTATGATAAAAAAGTTAGTTGTAGCCGGAATTATTCTTTCTTTGATGAACTCAAATTTTGCAAGCGCAGAAGTCAGCAGTTTTGAAGACCCCACACCAGCGCTGTTAACTGTTGAGGCGGATTGGTCAATCAAGACTGATAAAACTGAAAGACCACAGGTTGGTAGTAGCGAAGCGACAGTGCTTAAAACCGAAAATGAACTACAGTTTCAAGGTGAACTTGCTGCCCTTGAGGGTAATGGGGGACTTGTGGGTTTTGCGCTTGTAGAAGCGCCTTTGGACCAAGATTTAAGCGCATATAAGTACATTGAATTTTACGCTAGGTCCAAAGAGCCAAGCATCGTCTATACCCTAGCACTCAAAGACGAGCAAGCTTCTCAGGACACTGGTATCCTCACATTTGACCAAGAGTTTATTGTTGGGACAGATTGGACAAAGGTGAAGCTTCCTTTAAGGAACTTTAGACCAATGATTCGTGGAAGACTTGTTGATGGCTACCAATTGCATCTCGATCGAGCGAAATCGCTTTCTTTTCAAATCAATCGGAGCAAGCAGTCAGCCGATTCACCAATTCCACTGAACTTTGCTTTAGATATAGGGTCAAAAATATACGTGACAAATGAAGAGTGAACTAATTTGAGCAGAGCCATTTTCCTTCACCACTATCGAATGAATGGACCTTTAGTAAATTATCAACCTTCTAGAGAGTATGAGTATAAAATAATTACTCGCACTCGCGATCGCGATTGGCGAAGACGAGATCGGGCGTAGAATCAACAATTATGGTATGAATAGGAGTTATGTTGAGGCGATTAAATATAAAAGGTATGAAAAAAATAGCTGCTTTTCTAGTTGGAGTTTCTCTGATAGTAGTACCTGACGCTCTTATTCCTTTAAATGCCCAAACTCCCACTGAATTACAATCTTCAATAATTGCACAAGTCCCAAGAGGATCGTATCGGAGACGAAGATGCGTTCTCAGACGAGTTCGTGTTCCAGGGCATTATTACAGAGGACGCTACATACCCTCTAGAGTAGTAACTCGCCGCGTCTGTTATCGATAAGTAATTTTTATCCAGTTTGTGCGATCGCACCCCCACATATTCCCCCAGAACTTTCATCTTCGCAAACAGGAGTTACAGCCCAGACCAAATCTTTCAAATAGTAGCTGCGGTACTTCCCCCACTGCACACACCGCAGATATGAGTTAGATGTAGATAAAAAATAGGGGTTAGGAACTCTTACCCGAGTGCAGTCATGCTCTCCTCGACTTTAACAATATCCCTTACATAAAACTTAACAAAATCAATGGCGGTAACTCCTATTTATTAGGTGAATCTCCTACTGCATTGGGTGAATCTCCCACTGTCATTTCCCTGCTAGTTCTTCTATCGTAAGAGCAGAAATCAACATGATTGCTAATAGGGGTGGCAATAGTAAGTGACCAAAAACTAAGGTGGGGGAAGTCGGCTCTTTGAGAACTACTGGTAAGAACTATTATCAGTAGCAAAAATCTGAAGATACTTCGGCAAACAAGTATTTTTTAGCCCTTGTTATATGTAAGTACTTCCGATCGTAAAAATCAATTCCTGACTGCATTTGACTTTCAAACTTAACGTTATTTTTTAGCCAGTTGCGATCGCTATCCTTCACAGCTAATAAGGTCGGCGTAAATAAATCATCAAAGGCTTGTAGTTGCGCTCATAGCGCTATGAGCGCAACTACGAACCAATGAGTCATTTTACAAAACTTTACATAATTGGGATTAATCTCGCCAACTTAACTTATAAGTCACTTGACTTTCAAATAGTCCAGCTTAAAGAATCGAGGATAAACCTGATGAAGTTAGCAGAAATCATGAAAGAGCCGTTGGAATTTGCCTGGTGGGCAGAAATTTTCACTAAGCAGCCCTGCTGTACCTATTACTTTGGTCCTTTTGCAAGTGCCAAGGAAGCTGATCTAGCCAAATCTGGCTACATCGAGGATTTAGTACAGGAGAAAGCCCAAGGAATCACAGTCCAAATTAAGTTGTGTGAGCCTTTGGACTTAACTATTTTTCAGGATGAATTGGCAGAAGCTGCGAGTGTGGGATATCTTAACCACTGGATAGCTAACAAAGGATGAAAATTTGCTCTTTGCCGCGTCCAAAAGCTCGTCGTACTCATACCCTTTTTTCTTCTTTTAGGCTAACCATAGCAACCAACAAGCGAAACAACTAGCAGTTTAAGGAGTAAACATGAGCAACAGTGTACTAACTGCAACTACTGCCCCCGAAAAACTCTCGCGCTTCAGACTGGCTGGCGATCGCCTCTGCTCTCAACTATGAGCGACTGTGGGCATTCAATGCATTTCTCAAACACTCATCACCAGAAACCTACGACTTAACCGTCCTTACCTTGAAAGACTGGGAAGAATTAGCAGATCTATTCATGTGTGACAAGCACTGGGCAAACTGGAAATACTGCGAGTACACTGCGAGGCGCAATTAGCAGTCAAGTTAAACTCAGTCGGCTTAGGCGCTTGTAGTACTCGTACTCTTTTTTCTTCTCTCAAGAAACATGGGGAGTGGGGAGTAGGGAATGGGGGAGCCAGCGCTCTGTGTCGGGTTTCCCTCCGTAGGCGACTGGTGAGTGAGCGTGCGCATGAGGCGGGTTTCCCGCGCCCTGGCAACTGGCGCTCCCGTTGGGCGTAGTGGGGGGAAGAGGGGGAGTGGTGGTGTTTGTTCCATTCATAGCGGGTGCTCCTAAGCCGATCGTAGTTATTAAGGATTCTTACAGGGAGATAGTTATATGGATGCATCTGATCTGTTGAAACAATATGTCGCAGGAAAAAGAGATTTTAGTGGGGTAAACCTGAGTGGGGTAGACCTATGTGGGGTAGACCTATGTGGAGTAGACCTATGTGGAGCCAAACTGCTGAACACAAACCTGACTAGCACCGCCCTATGCCTTGCTCACTTAAATGGGGCAATCTTGGTTGAAGCCGACCTAAGTAAGGCAAACCTATGCGGCGCCAAACTGCGTGGAGCCGATCTATATAGAGCTAACTTGGATGAAACAGACTTAACTGGTGCAGATCTAAGTGGAGCAACAATGCCCAACGGATTAATCCATGTCTAGTCGCAAATTAGCAATTAGCAATTAGCAATTAGCAATTAGCAATTAGCAATTAGCAATTA
>CAXTSI010000521.1:0-6155 GCA_964246695.1 uncultured bacterium | reverse complement strand
ACTTCCCCCACTCCCCCCTGCACTGCATCAAGGGGAAACCAAATATTGTTACCACCATCGCCGAAGGGGCGATCGCCTATAGCGGGTTCATTCATATCATTCCAAATTCCCGCCACACCAATATCTGTGAGGCTTTTATGTAAGTCGCCCCACCACTGACGCACAGTTCCACTCAAAAAGTCGGGAAAAACAGCTTTGTCAGGCCATACGTAACCATGAAATAATCGACCATCCGCTTTACGGATAAAATAGTCGTTTTTTATCCCTTCGTCAAAAACGTGATAATTTGCTTCTGGTTCGTACTTAACACCCGGATCAATGATTGTCACTGTCTTAAAGCCATTTTGTGCCAAGTCACCAATCAGTTTTGCCGGGTTGGGAAAGCGGTTAGGACTCCAGGTAAACACGCGGTAACCTCGCATATAGTCAATATCGAGGTGGATGACATCGCAGGGTATGTGGCGGGAGCGAAATTCCTGTGCCAGTTCGCGCACGACAGTTTCCGACTCATAACTCCAGCGACATTGGTGGTAGCCCAGCGCCCATTTTGGCGGTAGCGGCATTCTACCAGTTAGCTGAGTATAAGTGTGCAGAATTTCAGCAGGTTCGGAACCATATATAATATAGTAGTCCAACTCGCCGCCACGAGTTTCCATCTTCAAAACTCCCGGTTTTTCTGCCCCAATGTCGAATTGACTCCAGAAAGTTGTGTTAAAGAAGATACCGTAATTTACTTCAGGACGCAAAGCGATAAAAAACGGGATTGCCTGGTACATTTCGTCGGTAAGGGAACTGTAATCTAAGGCATCGACCGTCCAGTTAGTTTTCACCTCGCTGAGTTTGTCGAGAAAGCCTGTGCGTTCACCAAAGCCATAGAAATGTTCGTCCGGTTCTATTTGTTTCCACGCCGCTACTGCACCCATGCGCCAACCCAGATTCATGTCTGCATCCTGGGCAAAGGGACGACCAACTTTGTCAAAGCAGGTCATCCGGCAGTTTTGCCGCTGGATGGAAACACGTAGAAGTTCTGTTTCAATTTCTACTGTGGCGTCAGTTTCTTGTATTTGGAAGGGTACTTCAGGCCATTCTGCATCATCTAGTGTTACTGCCCAAGAACGGCGGGGCATAAATTCGCCTTGAGGAGACAACCGGATGCGGATTAAATTTGGTGCTAGTATACTGATGCTAAACCGTGAGTCACCACATTTAAAGTTGATAGTGCTGGTGCTTCTCTCTACAGCTTGCACTGAACCCATAGTTGTCCAAGGCTGGTCAGTTGTGGGTAGTTTTCCGAAGTATTGCGGCATATATTCTCCAAGGTAGACGGTATTCCAGGCAACTGTAGTATAGTCAACAACGTTCCATAAACAAAGGCGATGGATGAATTACAGCGGATTTCATTTGGGTAGACCACAATATAACCGTAGGGGCGCGGCACGTCGCTTCGCTCCAAGTCAAAAGTCAAAATTCAAAAGTCAAAAGTAATTAAGAATTATTTAATTTTGACTTTTGAATGAGTGATTTTTGATTTCCCCGAAGGGGTTTCCCCGCCCTGACAATGTGGCACGGGTTCAATTGAAAACTGCTGTAAGAGAACTGCCATAAACCTCGCCAAACTAGCTAAATTTCTACCTACATCCTCCAAAAGGTGTGATATTTAATATAGTTAAGTTAAAATAATCTACTTACCCTCTACCTATGTAGAGATGTTGCATCGAACGTCTCTACAAGTGTAAAATCTTCACCAACAATCCTTAAATGAAATATATTGTGATATAATAATATTGTGATTTCTATCTTAACTAATGGTCAGCCAGAAAGTAGCGCCAATGGAGATATCACTTACTTTGGTAAGTGAGCCTGTAAACCCAATTAAGTCGAATTAGTTCGACAGGGATATAACATACTAACAATTAAGGTGTCTTAAGAATCTAGAGACATAAGGAAGTTTGGTCTTAGAAGTTCAAATCAGTGCTCTTATGATATCCTCCGAAATCTCTGTGACAACACCTGACTTTAAAACTCTGTTTGAGTCCTCACCAGGCTGGGCTATCGTGTTGACACCGGATTTGATCGTCGTAGCGGTGAGTGATGCTTACTTGTGTGGCACCATGACGAAACGAGAGGAAATTATTAATCGTAAGCTGTTTGATGTGTTTCCTGACGATGCGACCGATTCAGGGGTACCTAATCTGCAAGCCTCACTAGACAGTGTACTGCAGAATCGGGAGCAGCATCGTATGCCAGTGCAGAAGTATCATGTTCGCCGCCCAGAATCTCAAGGAGGCGGCTTTGAACAGAGGTATTGGAGTCTGGTAAATTCACCAGTTTTCGGGGTAGATAATGAGGTTGCTTATATCGTCCATCGTGTCGAGGACGTAACGGAATTTGTCCAACTTAAGCAAAAGGGAGTAGAAGCAGAGCGTGCCTTCTTGGAGCTTGAACGCCAAGTGCAAGAGCGTACAGCGCAGTTGCAACAGGCTCTTGAGTTTGAAGCGATGCTTAAGCGGATCACTGACAAAGTCCGTGATAGTCTTGATGAAAGCCAAATTTTGCAAACTGCCTTGGAGGAATTAGCCCTTGTACTAGGTGTGAACTGTTGTAATACGGCGTTATACAACTTGGAGGAAGGCACTTCTACTATCTATTATGAGTACGCCACCTTAAACCCAGGAGCGCAAGCTCGCGTCATGCAGATAGCCAACTTCCCTGAAGTTTACCAGCAGATCCTTGGCGGTCAGTATTGTCAATTTTGTTCGATCATGCCCAACCCGATTCGGGGTCGGGTGGCACTACTCGCCTGTCCGATTTTGGATGACCAAGGAGTACTGGGTGACCTTTGGTTAATCAATCAGCACGACTATGCCTTTAATGACTTAGAGATCCGATTGGTGCAGCAAGTGGCTAATCAGTGTGCGATCGCTCTGCGTCAAGCGCGGCTTTACCAAGCAGCAAAAGCGCAAGTAGAGGAACTGCAGAAACTCAGTCGTCTCAAAGATGATTTCTTAAGTACGGTTTCCCACGAACTGCGGACTCCTATGTCCAATATCAAGATGGCGATCCAAATGCTCAAAATTTCTCCTTCTGCTGAACGAAGTCAGCACTATCTGGAGATCTTGCAAAATGAGTGCGCCCGTGAAATTCAGTTGATTAATGACCTGTTAGACTTGCAGCGACTGGAAACTGCTTCTTATTCTAGCTTGCTTGTCGAGGCTATAAACTTACAAGATTGGTTACCTATTATAATAGAGCCGTTTCTCGACCGTACTCAGCAATGCCAGCAAACTTTACAGATTAATCTTCCCCCTGACCTCCCGACACTAATCTCAGACCGCGCCAGCTTGGAGCGAATCCTAGCGGAACTCCTCAACAATGCCTGCAAATACACTCCTTTCGGTGGTGAGATTGTCCTGAGCATTTGCGACCAATCTGTTACGTCCGCAACTATCTTTACTATCAGTAATTCAGTAGAGATTTCAGAAGTAGAGTTACCACGTATCTTTGATAAATTCTATCGCGTCTCCCAATCCGATCGCTGGAAACAAGGTGGTACTGGGTTAGGACTAGCTTTGGTGCAAAAGTTAGTCGAGCAACTGCAGGGAACAATCCTTGTTGAAAGCTCAAGGGGATGGACTACCTTTACCATCGAGTTACCTAACGTTCTTCAGTCGCTCTAGTGCAAGTACCCTTAATTTATTAATTACGAACTACGTTAGCGAAGCGTTAGCGATAGCGAAGCGTTAGCCGGTACTCCGGCGTCGGAACGAGCGTCATTACGAATTACGAATTATTCGGTCAATTCGATCAGCTATATTTAACCCACTGGCGCAGAAAAACGACTGCTGTCTATGCTTGAAGATTCCTCAAATATGATAGAAAATCAACTTTTGGCGGCTCTGCCCAAAGAGGAATGCGATCGCCTTCTGCTCTACTTAGAATTTTGTTCGATTCCGAGCAAAGATTTTAACTTTTATTGTTTATAATGCAATACGGTTCAGTTAAGGGTAGCTGAGGTCTTAGAAACCCGGTTTCGCAGAAGTTACCGGGTTTCTGGGCTGATGCTTAACTGAACTGTATTGGTTTATAATGTCCCAGCTGGTATGCTGCGACAAGCGGGAATTATTAGTTATCATTGAGTTGACGTACTCCCCATGCCTAAAGGCAGGGGATTCCCTAAGAGGTTTTGCCGTATCTCTTAGGGTTCCGATTGTCGGCAGAAAATTCAGAAATATCAAAGAGGGAAATCTGAACAAACTGCCCGTAGGCTTGGTTCCTGGACTCAGCACCTAACGGCACTGATGACTTCCGAGGCGTAACTTTCCCGCCGTCCGCAGGTAGGGTCTTTTGATTTTGTGGGAAGACCAATCCCACCCTCAAGGATATTATCCGAGAAGCTTTGGTATCTGCATGTTCGGTATGTTTACAGACGACGCAAATAAACTTTTCGCCATCACGGTTGGATTTGTCTATGTGACCGCATGATGGACATTCCTGTGATGAGAATAATGCCTGCACTGGAACGACAGGTTTACCCGCTTTGAGTGCAAGCCAAGCGATTTTGTTGAAGATGTCTCCCCATGCGGCATCAAGAATAACTTTATTTAATCCAGTCTTTTGACTTGCTCCGTTGCGTTTATAGCCGCCCTTACCATCATGTTTAGGCTTAGCACGCTTGACCATGTTTTTGATGTTTAAGTCTTCTCGTGCTACAGCATCAGCCGTCTTGACAATGGTGGATGCGACTTGCCAGTTATATCCATCTCTGGACTGAGCGATTTTGTGCTTTTGTTTAGCTAATTTCTTAACGGCTTTGATTCTGTTCTTAGAACCTTTCTGTTTACGACTAATAGCACGTTGACGCATCGCTAATCGACGTGCTTTTTTCTTATTGGTTGCTACCCTCTTATTTTCTTGAAAACTGCCATCAGATAGCGCAACTAACTTGTTTATGCCAACATCTATCCCAACAACGGATTTGCACTCCGAAAGTGGTTTTAATTCTGGTAACACCAGAGGAATATCAACCAACATGCTGATATACCAATTTCCACCCTCACGTTTGATAGTGCAAGTTCTTAAGTCTTGAATCAAAGATAAATCGCGGCTATTATGGAACTTAACATCACCAATCCCCGGTAAATAAGCAGTAGCGTAGTTTTTACGGATATGACGTAAAATTACACGACCGGGCTTGTACTCAAAAGAGTCTAGTCGTCTTAGGAATTGCGGAAAACCTCTCTTGTGTTTCCAGAAATTAGTGTAACCCGCATCTAGATTAGCGATGTTACGCTGCAAAACACATGAATCAATGGCGGCAAAACTATCGTGGGATTGTCTTAGCAGGCTCGTAACTTTCATCTGAATCCCAGATGCAGAATCCCAGCCCTTAGCAGTTGATAAGACGAGCTTGGTCTCTTTGTCCTTAGTTTTAGACTCTTTGAATGCTAATTCTAGGTTTTGGGGGATTACACCGTGTTTCAGCACTGGGCAGGTTAGAGGGCAACAAGATCCATACTCTACCCTATAATTTATGTCACAATGCGACCCATAAGCATAGACAATTTCTATATCCGCATCTTTATTGTTGGTATCAAACCCATCCTTACGTTCCCGCAAAGCATAATTACGATGCTTTCTCAAAGTCACCAACCATTCTTCAAGAGTTGTCTCTTGTTGTTGGTTGGGTAACAATTTGAAATTCCATCGTATCTGCACGTTTTTCTCCTACACAGCTTTCATGATTTATGGTTAGACTATACACATCTTCTAGTGTTTATGTCAATGCCCAAAGGTAAGAAAAAAATGAGAAATCAGCCAGTCTTGCACGATGAAGTAAAAACACGGCACAATATCACAGTGACACCATCTGCATGGCTAAAATTGAATAATGAAGCTAAAAAGCAATGCACAAGTGTTAGCGAATTAATCGAAACATGGGCAAGAATATTTGACGGCGACTGAAGTCGCTTTCCGACTTGACCCCATGTCTAAAGCCAGGGGCTTGCGTCTCGCTTTCCGGTCAAATTAAGATACTCAACCAAGAGGATTTGGAAAATACTGCTTGCGAATGCTATCTGATATCTTGCACCATTCTCAACAAAACCTAAAAAACCGGGTTTCTCAACCAAAGATTAAGGGTTTGACCATTAGTCATT
>CAXTSI010000520.1:0-6179 GCA_964246695.1 uncultured bacterium | reverse complement strand
GGGGGGGGCAACTCCCAAAAAATTCTTGTTTTTGGTGGGCAGTGCCCACCCTACGTATATTTCAAAAATCAAATACTAGTCCTATAGTTGTTAGTTGGGGGTTAAGTTTCATACTGGAAAACTCAAAACTTTGCTGTTAGCGGTGCATAAATTCTGGACTACCTAAGATTAATGCGGCGCTGAGTTGAGGAGGGCTGGATGCAATCGCACTTTGAGTTTTGGCACTAAAAGAATTGCCCAGTGTGATTGCTAGTTTCCCGGCATCCACAGGTTGACTGGGACGTGGTAGGTTCGTCTTACTTTGATTGATTGGTATCGCTGATAGAGGTACGCGTCCGTTAGCGATCGCAGTGGCGAAGCTGAGACGGCGAGTCATAGCGTCAGGATTTAACCATGCCTCCTCTGTATTTTTATAACCATCTGGAGTCAAGTAACCGTATACGGGCATTCCCAAATCTTGCAGCATATTGAGCATCGGGTGTGTGTTATTTACGAACATACCTGTTGCTCTTACCGCAGAAACTACATACTGTAGTGGTGTTTTAAACTTAGCATTGAAGTTTGCCGAGTCCCAGAACTCTTTGCTGTGGAAGAGAGTATTCAACACCTCACGAATATTGCCGTCGCTTGCGAGAAAGCGCTCTTGGAGATGCTTGACTAGAGTATCGGGAGGGCGATCGCTCACAAAATACTGAGCTAGCTGGTAGCTGATGTGATGGGCAGTGGCAGGACTGCGAGCTAAGATATTTATGGCTTGTTTGACTTCGGCTGCACCGCTGCCTTTGATTGTTTGTCCTAGGAAAACTTTGTCGTTAAAATCATGCCGTTTCGGCTCAAAGTAAAATGGCGAACCATCCTCTCCTGTCGGTTGATTGAGAGGACGATATCCCCAACCAGTCAAGATCCGCGCCAGCGCAATCACATCTTGCTGAGTATAACCACCATCCACACCTAGCGTGTGCAGTTCCATCAACTCACGGGCGTAGTTTTCGTTCAAGCCTTGGTATCTACCACGGGCACCAGGGCTACCTGGAGCAGTATTTTGCCAATTATCCAGGTAAAATAGCATGGCAGGATGACGAGCCGTTGCCTCCACTAGGTCACGAAAGCGACCCAATACGTAGGGACGAATTGCCTCTTGTTCGTAAGATCCTACCCAGAAACGGTCTGGTCCTTTGCCAGCATAAACGTTGAAGTGATTATACCAAAAGTCTACCATCACTTCTTGAAGTTGCCGAGGACTTTCCGTTGCCCGTAATAACCGTGCCTGAACTGCCTGTTGCATTATCAACCGAGCTCTGTCACGGGCAGCTTTCATTTCTTCTCGGCTTGGTTTAAGATTACCCTGACGGACTGGCTGAGATTCTCTATATAATGTGACTGGATTTAGCTTTAAAGTCTTAAGCTGCGAAAGTTGATTAATCAGGTTTTGTGGTTCGGGTATAGAGTCGGGTGAGAGTTGCTCTTGGATGTAGCGGTCTACACCGATGGACTCCACCCGTTGAACCTCTCCTGGGCTAGGTCCAAAACTGAGACGATTAATGATGTGCAATACTTTTGGATCGCTAGGTGTGGGAGCTGCATTACTGGGGTTAACTCCTCCCAGTAAGATCAACAGTGACAATAACAAGTATTTGGGTTTAATCTTCATAGACTAATTCTGTCCTGAGAACTGTGGCGGCGATTCTGTCCGTAAAACTTAATTAGCCATTAAATGATTTTTACGTAATTATGCGTAGTGCGATATTCGCAAAGTCAATATTTTTACGAGCGCTTGTACATATAGGCGGCAAATTTCTGCCTTTGTTCTACATTCAAAATCTCTCGAATGGCAAGTGTATTTTCAAACTGAGTGTCAGCAAGTTGCTGCTTTAGCGTCTTGAGTTGGTTATATTTATTGCGCACTTGGTATGACGGCGCTGCTCCCGCTATAAGTGCTTCCAGTTCTTGCTGTGCTTGACGTACTGCCTGTCTTTTTTGGGTAATCTGGTCTTTGGATTGATTACGAAGTACTTTAATTTGTTGTAGCTGCTGAGGTGTCAGGTTCAAATCTTGAAGCCACCCTGATGAACTGCGTTGCTGATTGAAGGAAGGTGTGGGGTTTTGAGCAACTTGGTGTGATATTGGCAGGGCTTGGGCGCTGGGACCACCAACGGCAACGAGTACAGCCGCCACAATAGAAACACGACGCAGTAACATAGCACTTATCTCCTATAATTTATTAGGTGAATCAGTCATAGAAAATATATCTCCTTCCGGATATTCGCTGACAGTGCCTTGCCAATTGCTTTCCATAAATTTTTCTAGTTTGACAAGTTCAGCCGCGCTTGGCTGGGCAGGTATCAAGGTACGATAGCTAACTACAGCAGCTACTAAGGAAGCAGCCATAACGGATGGAACCAACCAAAATGGTGAACGGCGGCGCACCTTTGGTGCGGGTAGAGATATTGGATGCAACGTCTCGACATTTTGTAAAATCTGCTGTTCCAAATCTGCTGAGGCTGGGGGAACTTCAGGGCGATGTTGGCGGAGAAAATTAACTAGGTCTTTGTCATCATTGAGAAACTGAGTCATAATTGCACTCCTTGTTGCTGAAGGAATTGACGCATGGCAGCACGAGCGTGGAATAAGCGTGACTTGACTGTTCCCACAGGAATGTCCAGAATTTGAGCGACCTCTTTTTGTGGAACTTCCTCCAAGTCATGCAAAACTAGAATTGTACGATGGTCAAAGCTTAAGCTTTCCAGTCCCCGCTGTACCAAATCTTGATAGTGCAGATCCATGAGATCTGGAGCTTCCTGCTGGATAGGAGTTTTTTCCGTAAGAGTCCGCAATTGAGTCCGCCCCTGAACTGCTGCTTGTCGCTGGTTAGAAGCCACATTCCAGGCAATCCGGTACAGCCAAGTGGAGAATTGTGCTGTTCCGCGAAACTTGGGCAAACCTTTCCAAGCCCTCAGAAAAACTTCCTGCACCAAATCATCCAAACTAGATGGGTCACATAGTTGATATAAAATTGATCTTACGCGCTGCTGATGGCGACGGTAAAGTTGACGAAAGCTTTGAGAATCGCCCCGGAGACATTGTTGCACTAAGTAATGATCGGATTCGCTTTCCAATTTGTTGTTGAATTGACGGTCGTTTGAAACATTGGTTGGCACAACTAACACCTGAGGAGTCCCCTATCCATCCCTTGCGTTGGTACTTATAAGACCGGATGAGTATGAGAAAGGTTCAAAGGCGATCGCTCATATCAAATTAAACCAACACACAAACGGTAGGGGCAAAAGCTTTGCTCATTGGTGTCAACTTGATCTGTAACCCTTGGAAATACAAGCGAGTCTCGTTGCTCAGCTGGTGCCTAGTAACGCGCTATCCGGAGACTCTGCCTCCAGAGTAAGGAGGCAGAGCCTCCCGGAATGCATTCCCACGCAGAGCGTGGGAACGAGAAAACGAGCGTCGGTTTACGATTACAATAGACATAGGGGTGAAAATGATTGTCCTGACTTAGCACTGCTACGTCAGGACAAGGGTTTCAGACAACGATTAATTATAGCGCTTTTCGTTTCAATGAGGTACAGCCTTTCTCTTGTGGGATGGGTTTCCAGCCCGTCCACGGAAAGGGCAGGCGTCCATCCCACCCCACAAGATATGTACCTTACCAATACGGGAACCGCTATAATTTCTGGAGATGTCTATTGATTTTTAGGATGCACAAATTTGCATGGTTGTCCATTTTGAGATTCGGTAGTCCACACCTGGCTAGTCTGTTGTGTTTGATTGACACTGCGGTTGCCAGTCAGATCAAAAGCTGGTGAGCTAGGCTCTATATCTGTAGTACTATAATTCAGTAAATAGTCTACAGTTTTAGTTTTAATATAGTCTTTTAATGTTTGCGAATTCAGATTATTCTTTAATTGCTCAGCAGCACTCATTAAAATTAGTGCAGAATCGAAAGCAAAATCAATCCGCCAACTATATAGTTCAGTTGAAGATTTTGGTAAGTCATATTTTAATTTTTTATCCAATTGATTATTTACCCAAGCCGGAGTAACAACCTCAAAATTAGGATTATTACATAGCCCTTTTTTTGTTATATCTTGTAGATTTTTATTATTGTAAAAAGTATCTGAAAGAATCACTATATTATTATATTCTGGGTTTTTTACAAAATCATATGCTAAACTCAATACTTGCTCACTAAATCTTCTGGAATCTCGATCCTTAACGCTCAAATTTATAATTATAACTTTTACATTTTGCTGCTGTAGATCTTGCACCTTTAATTTTGTTGCATCGTCCAAAGTCTTTGGAATCAATTTTTGTGGTTCAGGAAATCCACTTCTAAATTTTTGATACAAATCCAGACCAACGGCGTCATTGCTATAAATAAGTAACACCTTGTCATTTGGAGAAGGAAATTTTTTTTCTGCTATTTCAGCTAGATCTTTAGTAAGCTGTTTTACATCAAAAACTACTTTATAAATATAGTCATCTTGGTTCTCGTTATTTCGGATTTGACCTGTACTGGTCGGCGAAATAAGTATTACTCGCTTGTCTTGATAAATCTTAGCTGCCTCTCTAGTGACAGAGGTTTGAGCATGACCAATCACACCTAACAGAAGATTTTCCAGCTGAGAAATATTTCCTATGTGTTCAGCGACTTTTTGACTTTTATCACCCTTATCGTCAGCAAGCAATAATACAAGTTTTCTGCTGCTGCTACTCGTGTTTATTATATTTTGGAAAGCTGCGACACCGTTGATAATTTCACCACCAGTATTTTGTTGACTAATATTGTTTAGCTGAACTTGTCTTGGGACTGCAACTGCTATTATGTATGGCTGCTTATTTTTGATTTGAACGGAGGGTTGCGCTGCTAATTCTTGATATATTCTTGCATTTTGGCTGTATACGTAATAATCAGGTGCTGTTGATTTATAATTATCAAATATTTTAAAAGCTCTTTCAAAATTTTCCTGTATATCCTGTGTGTTTCCGCTATTTTCATTTAGTTGTTCACAGCCTTTTTGAAAAGCTTGAAACCCTTGTGCAAGTTCATTTTTAGTATGATTTTGTAGATGGATTGCATCCTCGTTCAATAAATCGTTACCGCCAACAGATAAGTATTCCTTTAAATCAGTATCTTTCTGAAGATACGAGGGGCAGATTGCTAGCTCTTCAGGGGGTTTGACGATATTATATATTGCTAAACTCAGCAATAACGCTAATGCTAATTGATATAATCTTTTCCGAGTCCAAAACCGTCTATTTCGTCTGTTTGGTATTATGTCTTGTAAAAATTTTAAAATTGGTATATACCAGGGAACAGACAAATTAGATGCGTTGAAATCTTGATAGACAATTGGTAAATTGGTTATTCCTGGTAATATATGCTCCCATTGTGATAGTGTATTTCTTGCAGCCTCAAATGAATTAATAAACGGCAATCCTCCAGTATATTTATCAAAAAAAACCTCAACGAACCTTCCAGCCGCTTCATCTAATATGGGTCCCGTCATCACAATAATAAAGGGAATACGCACACCATCTCTGTGGAAGTCCTCTAACAATCCTATCCCCTCACAGCTAAAGAAGATTGCTAGCTTTAAACCTCTCTTAACTGCTTCTTTCAGAGAGTTAGCAAAAAATCTACTTTCTAACAAAGCATTGTTAAATTGGATAAACCCTCTTCCACGTCTTGTTACACCATGTCCTCCAAAATAAAGTATGTCGCAGCCCTGATTTAGCTCATTTATAACATTGTTGAGATTGTTTGGAAATACTATTTCTGCTACTAGTGGTCTGAGATTGTTGAGTACACGCCGCTCTGGGTCGTGATTGAGGTCGCTACTGCCAAGCAATGCTACAATTCTCATATGCTCAAACTTAAGTTGGTTAGATGATGAGTGACAAAAATAATTAAAAATTAAAAATTAAAAATTAAAAATTTAAGATTAAGAAATAAACAATTTTGAATTAATAAATTTAGGTTTCATGCACCATTATCATTTATGGAGAAGGAATTTGATTTTTTACGAGACACGTAGTGCGTTCGCGCAGCGTCGCCCCAAGGGAACCTAGAAAAAGGCGTCCTTTTTTTAGGTTACCCTAGACTGCCGCGCTTCGCGATTTATTTATGGGGTTCTTAATTTTTAATTTTTAATTTTTAATTTTTAATT
>CAXTSI010000519.1:0-6185 GCA_964246695.1 uncultured bacterium | reverse complement strand
ACTAACAACTAACAACTAACAACTAACAACTAACAACTAACAACTAACAACTAACTATCACTGTTTCGTTCAAAAGCAGGACAGTAGCCTTCAAGGGTTACCTTAAAATTATACAAAGGGGACGCGGGGTTCCAACACCGTTGTCCTCTTTGGTGTCGGCATGTACCGCAGCAGTCTGCACTAGTCCAAATGTAGCGATCGCTATTTTGGTTAAGCAGTTCTCGTTGCGACAATCCCCGCAATACAAGTTCTTCTCCTTGCCAACGCGCACCAATTAAACCTGTATCAGCAAACTGCCGCCAACGGGGGTCGGCAGTAATTGCATCTGGAAGCGTAATCGTTACTACTGTTCCCAACTCCGTCAGTTCACCTTCATAATTAGTCTCTGGGGCAGCTGGTTGCAAAAATGTTTCCCCAATCGGGAGTTCCACCAATGTGCCAGCGGCAGGAGAATGAATATGGTAGCGGTTTTGCAACTCCTCTAAACTCGTGAGGTCTGCTAAATAGGTAGGGCTGCCGTGGACAAAAATGACGTGTTTAGGTCGTAAATTATGAATCAGCTGAGTAGTTCCTGGACCGTCACTATGTTGGGCGAGGAAATAAGTTTCTACGGTAGTCAGTCCTGAGTATTGCTTGTTAAGTTTTATATTGGTTTTTTCTGGTAAGAGTGTCAGCCAAGGACCTGTGCCGGGTTGATAGTATGCACTCAAATCGGATGCAGAGTCTGCGATCACAATACACGGGGAGTTACCAACAGTAGGACGCTGTTCTGACGGCAAACGACGTACTCTGGGACGTATTCTTTCATCCCAAAATAGCGGTTGATGGCGGGCGAAGTTCTGCACTGATGGAGGGAAGTGAGGTAGCAGTTCTAGATAAGCATCGCATCCAGTGGCGACAGCACCATTAACCCAGATATTTAAATCTCGTCCTGTAAAGTGGTGGTGACTGCGTAACAGCATCAGCAGTTCTTGACCCAGCCCTAAAGTGGGTGTGGGCATGAGTACGGAGGAATGTTCGGCGATCGCCCGATTAATCCTCTCAGCTAATTGATTTTCTTGGTTGCGGCGGTGAGGATGACGGGATGTGCCGTAACTGCCTTCAATAATTAGCACATCCAACTCTAATCCCCGCAATTCATCAAGACGCATACCTTCTACCAGCCGCGAGTTCGACAAAAAAAAGTCTCCTGTGTAGAGGAGTTTGTAAGAGTGCTGCTGAGTGGTGTAGGTAAGCAAAATCGCCACAGCACCAGGTAGATGTCCAGCCGGAATAAGTTCTGCCACCAGACCATCTTTGAACTGTAGCGGCGATCGCAATGGCAAGGCTTGACAAAATGGCGCTATTTCGTTACCCTGTTGCTCTAACCAATTTAAGGGCAGTAACTTGCTTGTCACCTCACTGGCGTAGATTGGTAACAGTGGAAAAGCTTGATGCAGTGCTAACAAACCTCTAGCATGATCGGGGTGGGCGTGACTAATGAGAACCAAATCGACTGGTAGGGAAGACAAACCTCGATTTGTCGTGAGTGTCAACTCCCTCACCAATGCTGAAATATCACCCAAGCCACAGTCAAGCAGGATGCGGTTTGGTCCCATGCGTACCAATAAACACACGCCTTCGTCATCGTGGTGGACGCCATAAGGTAAACATTCTAATTCACTAGCCGCTTCCCCTGGATCAATGCCAGAGGATGCCGATAGGCGATCGCTCATGCTCTTTTCCCCTCCTACCTCCTGATTATGAACATTTCTCAACAGCCACGAATTATATTTTGTCCGCGCTTATTACCCACAATTTCTGTAAAACCCCTCCCCGCGCCTCGGGGAGGGGTTCTTTTATTATGGGCAATTAGACGGACTGAATATTACGGGGAAGACACTTGTGTGAGTCAGGCTTTTCCGATCAGCAAAGTGTCCATTGAGTCAACCCCATAGTGACCCTCCACCAAACTCGCTCCTTCTTGAAAAACGTGGTTAATGAGAATTCTTCAGATTAGAGAGTAGGGGCGCGCGCCAGTCGCCTGGGCGTGGGAAACACTCGTGTCGGCGCGCTGGCTTGACATTTTGCCTTTTTTGAATCAATGGGCAGAGCCATTGCCATGATAGTTGTCGGAATCATAAAATCCATTTTTCGTGCCAAAGAATAAGCACGAAACAGTAAATATAACAGTTAACGCCGCCAAAATCAGCTTGACATCCATGTGTTTGTTGTCCTCTACTAAAGACTTTCTGATTCTAATCGAGTGATTCCTCTGCGATCGGGAATCACAAGAAAATCTTTACTATGGTTAAGTATATTCAGCAATAAGTACATTTACTCCAATCAGTCTAATTCTAGAACCTTTTGGCTAACCTGTCTATCTATCCAGGTATCACTAGAGCATATCCAAGAACTATCTTTAGCTCCTTTGACGAACACTGGAAATCACCTGTAAATTTCTCTTTGGTGTCCAATCTTGTCAATAGTGATAATTTTTGGCTGATTGCTAAAGGAATAGATTACCCGATAATCACCTACTCTTATGGAATACCACGCTCTCCAGCTTGTCTTCGCTTCAATGATTTGAGCAATTGCTGCTTGACGAATTCTGTGACTTCTTTCCCTTCGTCAGGATCAGCGAAAAACTCCTCTAGGGTTTCTTCAACAGTTTCCCGAATCAACGCCTTGAGTTCATCAACTGTCATATCTTTTATTTGCATTTTTATCCCCTAGTGCTTGTAGCTGAAGAGTGCAAGTTTAGCTTGGCAGGCAAGATGCCTGCCCTACAATTAACTTAAAACTTGTAACTCAAAACCTGAATCGCCCCATTCTCTGGTAAATTACCAGAGTTAACAGTAATAGTGTCACTATTACCACGACGTACAGTCATCCCTTGCACTAATGTGAGAAAGTTATCGAGTGGGGAAATATTGCACTTAGCATCAGCGGCTTGTGTACGGTATTGGGTGGGAATGACTATCTTAGGATTGAGAACTTGAATCGCCTGCTTAGCTTCTTGGGGATTATAGGCTTTTGGACCACCACCCACGGGAATTAACGCCACATCAGGACGACCCATAAGAATTTTTTGCTCAATCGAAATAGGTGCAGCAGCTCCTCCTAAATGAAGTACACTAATTCCCCCTTGCTTCCAGACCCAAGCGGTATTTGTGCCAAACTGCTTACCACCTTTACGGTCATGGTCTATAGCAATTCCCTGTAACCCGATCCCTTTGAACTCGTAAACCCCTGTTTGGTAAATTAACTTGGGATTCCCTGGTAGGTCTTCCACCACACCTTCATCCAGCAATTGACTGCTAACCAGCACTAAATCTGCTGCAACTTTTGGTGGGCGATAGCCAGCAGTACAACCGACCGACCGAAAGGGATTTACGAGAATTTTTGTACCGCCACCAGTAAACAGAAAGCAACTATGACCCAACCACTGAATTGATAATGAACTGCTAGATTGAGTGGTAGCCTGAGACTCAGATCCCAAGTTAGTCACCAAAGCGGTTACCAACCCTGCTCCACCATAGCCCATCAACTGTCGTCGTTTCATCTTGATAAATCGGGAAGCGGGAAATTCCGTCTCTTCAGAGCGGCAGCTTTTGGGGGGAAGATTCCCCCCAAAACGTGCCTTGATTTGAAACTCCCTTGCGGGGTGATGTTAGCCTTGCCGAGTTACAGGTCGGTACTTTCCAAAACACACTTCCTTAACCCTCTACAGATGTTTAATGTTTTGGTTCTAGAGGAGCCAGCGCTGCAGGAGGGTTTCCCTCCGTAGGCGACTGGCGTTCACGGAACTGGCTGCGTATTCCGGAGTAGGTCTTTTAACTCTTGCCTGTAACGTTTA
Organism: uncultured bacterium; assembly: GCA_964246695.1. Lineage (GTDB taxonomy): Bacteria > Cyanobacteriota > Cyanobacteriia > Cyanobacteriales > Nostocaceae > Stigonema. The sequence goes on along the minus strand of CAXTSI010000519.1, from coordinate 2,347 downwards.
CCTAGATTTATACGTGAATCGTCTCTAAGTCAGCGGGTCAGCATAGTGTGGCTAAAGACGTAAACTCCTAGCACTTGCTAGAGAGCAACGTGTTCTTTAGACCGGGGTTGCTGACCAATTACCAACTCTCGACTGTAACTGTTCCAGAAAGTTTCGCAGTAATTGCTTTCCTGAATTTGTCAGGACACTCTCTGGGTGAAACTGGACGCCTTCAACATGAGGATAGTTCCGGTGTCGCACTCCCATAATTGTGCCATCATCAACCCAAGCGGTGATTTCCAACACATCTGGGCAACTGAGGCGGTCTATCACTAAACTATGATACCGGGTTGCGGTCATAGGATTTTCTAATCCTTGGAAAACACCTACTCCAGTGTGATAAACCTGAGAAGTTTTGCCGTGCATCAGATCTGGTGCAGAAACAATTTTACCGCCGAACACTTGACCAATACTTTGATGCCCCAAACAAACCCCCAAAATCGGCAAGCTTGGTCCGAGGTGTTCAATTAAATCTAAAGAAATTCCGGCGTCTTCTGGACGACCTGGTCCAGGCGAAATGACAACGACATCCGGCTTGAGGGCAAGAATCTCATCTAAAGAGATTTTATCGTTGCGAAAAACCCTAATATCAGATGCGACTGGGAAATCTACCGCCAGTTCTCCCAGATACTGTACCAAATTATAGGTAAAACTGTCGTAATTATCTATGACTATAATCACAGCTTATATCTCCTAGTGTGTACCAATCATTCCTTTTTGTTTGATTGTCACCAGATTTTAATAGCTGTCAATATCATTTTGATCGAGATTAAAAAGATTGCTTAAAAAATAGACAGAATTAAGGCTAACAGGGGAGGAAGTAAGAGCGTACCAGCTACCAACACTGCCACCAAAGCAGATACTAGTACAGCACCAGCCGCACAATCTTTGGCAACTTTTGCCAACTCATGGTACGTTTGCTTAACTGTTAAGTCAACGACCGACTCAATCGCTGTATTTAGTAACTCCAACGCCAAAACTAAACCACTGGTGATGCCAATTACTGCTATTTCCACTGATTTTAAATGTAAAAAAATGCCCAAGCCGATCGCTAGAACACAGACACATAAGTGGATTCTAAAATTACGTTGAGTTTGAAAAGCGTAGTTAATTCCAGCCCAGGCATACTTAAAACTAGTAAATAAATTAGAAGCTACATGCCAGGAGAGTTCCCGTTGCTTAGTAACAACTGTTTCTAATTGGTTGGGTGTTGGTGGTAAAGACACTTGTTGAGGCATAGGCATAAAGATATCACAGCAAACAGGTGAAGTAGTAACTTTCGCCAATTTAAGAAAATTTTCTTAATTGAGATGATCAAAGGGCATTAAGAAATAACACTTAACATTTCTGCTGGTTCTCTATTCTATGTCAATAGCGATACCTATTGCCTCTAGTAATATTACTTGTTGTTTTAGCATTTTGCCCAAGCTTTCTTCATCTGGATGATCCCAGCCTAGCAGATGCAGTAACCCGTGGGATGCTAACCAGGCTAACTCAGTTGGCAAAGGGTGTTCCTGCTGTTGGGCTTGTTTCTTAGCTGTATCGATAGAAATCACAATGTCACCCAGATATAAAGATTCGGAGGCAAGCATTTCTGCTACCTGAGGATAGTCTACCTCTAATGCTGCAAAAGCTAAAACATCTGTCGGTTTATTCTGGTGACGATACTGGGCATTCAGCGATTGAATCTCAGTATCGTTTGTTAAACGTAGCCCTAATTCATAAATTGGTGTTGTGGGAATATTCGGTGACAGTATTTCCAGCCAGCGTTCAAACCAGTTTTCCCAAGTTTGAGCAGTAAGGGCATCAGTACTACCACAATTTACAGCTTCTGTTTGGGAAGTCTCGTCAAAACAATCCTGCAAATACAGTTCAACTAGCACTTTTTTCTACTTAGATTGTTGGTTGTTAGTTGTTGGTTGTTAGTTGTTAGTTGTTAGTTGTTGGTTGTTGGTTGTTGGTTGTTAGTTGTTGGTTGCTAATTGCTAATTGTTCGTTGCCATTAGCCATTAGCCATTAGCCATTAACCATTAACCACTAACCACTAACCACTAACCACTTTCAGCGAGTTAAGTAAGCAAGACCTACTAGCACAGCTAAAAGCCCTACAGTCGTCAACGCAAAATGCTTCAGGGAGGTGCCACGCTTTTGCACCATGTTTCGCATAGCGAGTTTCACGTGGCTGGGTTGAGGTTCCGTGGAAGAGTTGCTCATGATGATTCCATAACAAACTCTTTTAAGAGTGTAACAGTTTGTTTAACCGACAGTTGCCACTTTGGCAAAGTGGGGAGTGGGGAGTGGGGGGAGT
>CAXTSI010000518.1:0-6185 GCA_964246695.1 uncultured bacterium | reverse complement strand
TTTCTCGTTCCCACGCTCTGCGTGGGAATGTATTCCGGGAGGCTCTGCCTCCTTACCTAGGAGGCAGAGCCTCCCGATAGCGCGTTACTAGGCAGAGCCTAGTAACGAGACTCGCCTATATTTTTTAGTCTTAAACGGAAGCATTGCACTTAAGCATCAAAACGACAAATCAGTTTTACTTATGGTTAAAAAGCGAGAAGGGGGAAGCTTTCTAGTGGGTATTTTGAGTTCAATTGCTGCTAATAGCAATTAATCGCCAGTTAACTTTTTGTTGTAAGATATAAGATAGTATCATAAATTAAGCAAAAAAAATCAGGTTTTTGAGAATATTGATGAAATATATTAGGTATATCTTATGCTTAGTCTTTTGACTGACGACACAGCAAAACAGTAATTATGCCCACAGTGTCCATAGACCAAATTAAAATTGGTCCTAACCGCCGTCCGGTCAACGATGAAAAAGTTGATCAGTTGATGGGATCAATTAAGGCTAATGGTCTGTTGAACCCAATCACGGTAGATCAGAACTTCAACTTGATTGCGGGCTTGCATCGTCTGACAGCTTGTAAGCTACTGCATCTCAAGGAAATTGAGTGCAATATTGTTACCTACACAGATGCTGACCAAGCTCGTTTAGCAGAAATTGACGAGAATTTGATCCGCAATGAGCTAAAATCTCTAGAGCGTGCACAACTTTGGTCGGAACGAGAGCAAATTCTGGAGAGATTGGGACTGAGGGCGAAACCTGGAGATAACCAACATACCCTTAAAGGTAGTGAAAAGATTGCACGACCTGCCAAAACTACTTTAGAATTAGCAAAAGAAGTAGGATACAGTGAGCGAAGCTTCCAACTGGGTAAGCAGATTGCTAAAGATATTACCCCCGAAGTCAAAGAAATAATTAAGGATACACCTCTTGCCGAAAGTACTACAGATTTACTGAAGGTAGCTAGGGCAGGTAGTAAAGAACGTGCTTCGGCAGAACAAGCAGAACAGTCACGACAGCAAGCTTTGACTAAAGGAGAGCTTGAAGAAGCCGAAAGACTCGCGAAACTTGCAGCACAGGCTAGGACTAAGCAAAAAGAGTTGCAAATGGAAGCTTATAAAAGTGCTATGGCTCAAAAGCAAGCGAAGGTACTCAAGAAGCAAGTCCAAGCTCAAGTTGAACAGCCGATTAAGAAATCAAATGTCGCTGCTAATCAGTTAGGAGTAAAAGTTGGCGAGGAATGGATTCTTGGTCGGCACTTAGTTTACTGTGGTGATACTGCTGGCAAAGAATTCATGAAACTGCTACCTGGTGATGCAGCTTTGGCGATCGCGACCCTTTCACAAACATGGAATCACGATTACTTAGTAGATGAGGCACGGGTAGTGGCTGTGCTACGTTCTGAGGGTAATATTTATGAATTTGTGGTCCGTAATCGCATGCCCTTTCAATACGAACTAGTACTTGGCAATATATATATAGGTATTTTTTCTCACCACTCAATCTCCAAACCCCAGACACCAATCAATATTGAAGGAGTAGAGGGAATAGTACCCTACCTGTTAAATTTGTATACCAATGCCAATAATTTTGTGATTTCCCCATTTATGGCACATGGTGAAATCCTGATTGCTTGCGAAAGGATGGGACGTAGCTGTTTTATTGGGGATGAGAATCCTGAGTTGGTGGCGAGCGGAATTATCCGGTGGCAGAATTGGACTGGAAAGCAGTCCCAGAAAACGGGGTTATAATGTGATTTGCTGACTTTGCTGGAAGTAGACCTTAAATCCACGGGATCGGCTAATCAAACGAGTGGCGGCTGACAGTGCTTTATAGTGCAGAAATTTATGGGATTTTTCAAAATTCATCAATTTTAGATAGCTCATATCATGTCCGTGTAGCGGTTATTATATGAACCCTCACCCTGCCCAGAGGGCACCCCTCTCCCATGCTTGTCCGAGGGGACGGGGGCATCGGTCGGTATATCGTAACTGTTTATACGGACATGATATTACCCGGTTTCTTAAACAATACAGAAACCCGGTTTCTTTAAGAAACCGGGTTTCTCTGGGGGTTTCTCTGGGTTCAGGAATCATTTAGGATTGCTGTATTACTTTACTCTCCAAAAATGTATTTATCTTTTAACGAACAAAACTCATTTCTAAACTGTAATCAACAATATTATTTGATAATAAGTAATCGTAATCAGCTATACTTTTCGATTTTTGCGAATATTGATAGCAGTAAAAATCTATCTTTTTTATAAAAATGCTAAAAACGAACTATTCAATTTCTTTCAGTCATGCTAGTGTTTTTATTAATTCTAATGAAGGAAAAGCGGCAAGGAACTTTAGTTAGTTAATTGAGAGTAAAAAACTAAAAATAGTCTCATTGCCATTACTGAGGAATAATTGAATTATTGGTGCTGAGTTTTTCGTGTGGTCGGGTTGAGAGGAGTGTTGTTTCTGTAACGAGTTTGGCAAACTTTGTTAGTCAAATTCCCTAAAATATATTATCTTGGACGTTGAAACTGGTCATGGGATTTATCAAGATACAGAACGTTGTCATTAACACAAACTACGTTGCGGCAGTGAAGCTAGATAATCAAAATGGCTATGGAGAAAAAAGCGTTTCTGTCCTAATAGCTACTCCGAAGTTTCTATTGTTCGAGTGTGAAACGACTACTCAAAATCTGTATCATTACGAATGGATTGAATTTACTGGTCAAGCAGCTAACGCACTGCAAGACTATTTCACGAGTTGCAACAATGTCATTGACCTACTGCCACAGTATCAGGAGTCGGGCATTGTATAAGATTTTTTTTCCACAATTGCTGTGATGTTGTCGAAATTGCCTGATTGTGGTGGTATTTGCGATCTGGCGTTGATGTGAATAAAATCCGCAACGTCTTTGCAGAATTTGGCTGCTTCAAACAGGAGATAGCTCGTTTTTGGTTGGCGACACAAATTGCCACAGCTAAACAATTGACAGTAGTAAAGATTCGTCTATGTCCTATGTCTGCTTATTCAATTGATACTGCCTTGGCGCAGCTAAAAGCCCAGATAAACAATTGTGAAAACTCTGTGTTTAGGTTTATTGAGGAGAAAAAAAAGATGTCAGATAACTCTTTGTCATTCAATAAGATTAATAGACAACTGCAACATAATCCTATAGCCATCGTTGGTATGGCTTCTCTATTTGCTAAAGCCAGAAATTTGCAAGAATACTGGCAAAATATCCTTAACAAAACTGATTGCATTACCGATGTTCCATCTTCACACTGGAGCATCGAAGATTACTATGACCCGAATCCGAGAAATCCTGAGGAAAAAACCTACTGTAAAAGAGGTGGGTTTGTTCCGCATGTTGATTTTAACCCGATGGAATTCGGTATACCCCCTAACATTCTGGAAGTCACAGATGTTTCGCAGCTGTTAAGTTTGGTAGTTGCGAAAGAGGCGATGGAAGATGCAGGCTACGGCTTATCCCGCGAGTTTAATCGCGAGACTGTTGGGGTGATTTTAGGCGTAGCAATGGCAAAGCAACTAGGGATACCACTTGCGGCTCGGTTGGAGTACCCTGTTTGGGAAAAGGTTCTTAAAAGCAGTGGTTTATCCGATGAGGATACACAAAAAATTATCAAGAAAATCAAAAGCGCCTATGTGAACTGGGATGAAAATGCTTTCCCCGGTATGTTAGCCAACGTCGTCGCTGGGCGCATTGCGAACCGCCTTAACTTCGGAGGCATAAACTGTGTCATTGATGCTGCTTGTGCTAGTTCATTAGGTGCTTTAAAAATGGCGATTAGTGAGCTAATAGAACATCGGTGCGACATGATGCTGACAGGTGGAGTAGACACCGACAACACCATCATGGCTTATATGTGTTTCAGCAAAACACCAGCTGTCACTCCTAGCGAAACTGTAAAACCTTTCGACGCCAAGTCTGATGGGATGATGCTGGGTGAAGGTGTCGGCATGATTGTGCTCAAACGTCTGGAAGACGCCGTCAGAGACAATGACAAAATTTATGCAGTTATCAAAGGAATTGGCACCTCTAGTGATGGGCGGTATAAAAGCATTTATGCTCCTCGATTAGAAGGACAAGTCGCAGCCTTGAAACGTGCTTATGAAGATGCAGGCTTTTCACCAACCAGTGTCAGTTTGGTTGAAGCCCATGGCACAGGCACTATGGCAGGTGACCCCACCGAATTTGGGTCCTTGAAAGAATTTTTTGGTGAACCGGACTCAAAAAGACAGCACATTGCGTTGGGCACAATTAAATCGCAGATTGGACATACTAAAGCAGCAGCAGGTGCAGCAAGCTTGATCAAAACTGCTTTGGCGCTGCATCACAAGATATTACCACCCACAATTAACGTTACTGAACCAAACCCCAAACTCAACATTAAAAATTCGCGGTTTTATCTCAATACCGAAACCAGACCGTGGATTCGTGCTGAAGGAGAACCGCCAAGACGTGCAGGTGTCAGTTCTTTCGGCTTTGGCGGTACGAATTATCACGTTGTTCTGGAAGAATATGAAGCCGAACAGAACCGCGCCTACCGCATACACAATACCCCCAGTGAGGTGCTGCTATTTGCCCCAAACCCTGCACAATTGTTGAGTAACTGTGAAGAGATTTTGGGTGATTTGCAATCTGAGGCAGGAGACAGACACTATACAGAACTGGTGGAAAGCTGTAAGTCAAAAGAAATTCCTCCCGCTGCAGCTAGAGTCGGGTTTGTTGCAGAGTCTCGAACTGAGGCTGGCAAATTCCTACAAATCTGTATTGATCTGTTGAAAAATAAACCGTCAGCCCCGTCATGGGAGCATCCTCAAGGAGTTTACTACCGTGACTCTGGTCTTGAATTGGCAGGAAAAGTCGTCGCTTTGTTTTCTGGGCAAGGTTCTCAATACTTGGATATGGGTCGGGAACTAGTCATGAATTTTCCCATCCTGCGACATCTTTACGGTTATATGGATAGCCTTTTACTCAAAGATAATTTGCAGCCGGTGTCGGAAATAGTTTTTCCCCATCCTGTGTTTGAGGAAGCGGAAAAAAATGCCCAAGTAGCCGCATTACAGCGTACAGAATATGCTCAACCTGCAATCGGCATGTTGAGTGCAGGGCTTTACAAAATACTGCAACAAGCTGGATTCAAGTCAGATTTTGTCGCTGGACACAGCTTTGGAGAACTTACTGCCTTATGGGCTGCGTCCGTTTTGAGTGATGAAGATTACTGCTTCCTAGTAAAAGCTAGGGGTCAAGCAATGGCTGCTCCTCAAGACCCTGACTATGATGCAGGAACCATGCTAGCTGTGAAAGAAGACATCAGCAAAGTGGAAGCAGTTCTGAAGCATTTTCCTCAGGTGACGATCGCTAATCTAAATTCTCCTCGTCAAGTTGTGTTAGCAGGTCCTGTGGCGGAAATCGGGAAAGTTCGGCAGGCTTTGCATGACCAAGGATGTGCTGCCGTTTTGCTACCTGTGTCAGCAGCTTTTCATACACCGCTGATTGCTTTTGCCCAGAAAGCTTTTGCTCAAGCAATTAAGACTGTCAATTTCCAAAACCCCAAACTACCTGTTTACACCAATGTGACAGGAAAGCCATATCCCCAGGAATCAGCAGCTATTCAAAAAATCCTCGAAACCCACCTGAACAACTCAGTGCTGTTTAAGCAGGAGATAGAGAATATTTATGCAGCAGGGGGTTATTGCTTTGTCGAATTTGGACCGAGGAGAATTCTCGCCAACTTGGTGAAAGATATCCTGGGCGATCGCCCCCATATGGTTGTAGCCTTAAACCCCAGTGGTCAAAAGAACAGCGATCGCTCTCTACGGGAAACCGTTGTGCAGTTACGCGTAGCTGGTATGAACCTGAAAAACCTCGATCCTTACCAACTGCCACAATCTGTACCCACAACTGTGAAAAACAACGGTTTGAACGTGCGTTTAAACGGCATTAACTATGTGTCCGAAAAAACGAAAAACGCCTTTGAGCAAGCTTTACACGATGGGCATCAAGTACCAGTCAGCCAATATGAAGAAACCGTTGTCAATTTAAATTCCTCTGATGAAGACGACAGGGGTACTGGTAGACTAAACTCTTTAATCGCTGCTTTCTCTGCCGATCGCAAAATTCCCGATCAAACAGACAAGCAAACCACTCCCTCATCCCCCTCATCTCCCCCTACTC
>CAXTSI010000517.1:0-6227 GCA_964246695.1 uncultured bacterium | reverse complement strand
CCCCTACTCCCCTTACTTCCCCTACTCCCTACTCCCTACTCCCTACTCCCTCTTCCTTCCCAAAAATTCATTGCTCGTTTGATGAATGTCTGGCTGACTCGGCGGAGTTTAAAAAATTGTACTTATCGGAACTGGTGGAGGAAAACAACGGCATTAACCTTGCCAGTCGCCCAGTACCGATAACGCCACACCAATTTGCCAAACTTGCGGAAATACTGCGAAACGAGCGAGATCGCAACTTCTCTATCTGGCTAATTTCCGCCCAGCCGTCGCGTTCTGTTTCCCTATTGCTTGAACACGACTGTCCTGCCCAATTTATCCCCAACCCCCGCGACTACCTGGCGATAGACAAGTTACAAGTTAGTCACACACCAGTCGCCCTTAAATATTCTGGTCTTGCCGAACTAGAAGGTTTTATTCTGCCTACCTTCAGGCTAGTTGTGATTACAGACCGCGAATTTTACGGGCAGCACTCCCTCGCTACTCCTAGCTATATCCGTAAGCGCAGAAAAGCTGCTTCTAAGCAAGTTGACCCCAATAAGCTGCGTCCGGGAGATCATGTGGTTCACAGAAACCACGGTCTAGGTAAATTCGTCAAGTTAGAAACTCTCACAATTAACAACGAAACTCGTGAGTATTTGGTGGTGCAGTATGCTGACGGTTTACTACGAGTAGCAGCTGACCAAGTAGGTGCTTTGTCGCGGTTTCGCACGACTAGCGACAAAGCACCAGAACTGAACAAGATGACTGGTAAAGCTTGGGAAAACACAAAGAACAAAGTCCGCAAAGCGATTAAGAAATTGGCGGTGGACTTACTCAAGCTGTATGCGGCGCGATCGCAACAAAAAGGCTTTGCCTACCCGTCAGATATGCCTTGGCAAGAGGAACTAGAAGACTCGTTCCCCTACCAACCGACCACAGATCAGCTCAAAGCTGTACAAGATGTGAAACGGGATATGGAAAGCGATCGCCCCATGGATCGCTTAGTTTGTGGCGATGTCGGTTTTGGTAAAACAGAAGTGGCAATTCGCGCTATTTTCAAAGCTGTTACTGCTGGTAAACAAGTTGCACTGCTTGCGCCAACTACCATCCTCACCCAGCAGCACTACCATACCCTAAAAGAACGCTTTGCTCCCTACCCAGTTAACATCGGGTTACTCAACCGCTTTCGCAGCGCTGAAGAACGTCGCGACATTCAAAAACGACTGGCGACAGGGGAATTAGATGTAGTCGTTGGTACACACCAACTTTTGGGTAAGGGTGTGATTTTCCGCGAGTTGGGAATGTTGGTAGTTGATGAAGAACAGCGGTTTGGGGTGAACCAAAAAGAAAAAATTAAAACCCTGAAAACTCAAATTGATGTGCTTACCCTGTCCGCTACCCCGATTCCCCGTACCTTATATATGTCCCTGTCGGGGATTCGGGAAATGAGTTTGATTACCACACCGCCCCCATCCAGGCGTCCGATCAAAACACATCTCTCACCAAAGAACCCGGAAACAGTCCGGAGTGCTATTCGTCAAGAACTTGACAGAGGCGGACAGGTATTTTACGTAGTTCCACGAGTGAATGGAATTGAGGAGACGACTACGCAGTTGCGGGAAATGATCCCCGGTGCAAGGTTTGTGGTCGCCCACGGTCAGATGGACGAAAGTGAGTTAGAACCTACTATGCTTTCCTTTAGTAATGGGGAAGCGGATATTCTCGTTTGTACCACGATTATTGAATCTGGTTTGGACATTCCCAGAGTCAACACGATCTTGATTGAAGATGCTCATCGCTTTGGTTTATCCCAACTGTACCAGTTACGCGGTCGTGTCGGTCGTGCCGGAATTCAAGCTCATGCGTGGCTATTTTATCCCAAGCAGCGCTCATTATCCGATGCTGCACGGCAGCGGTTACGAGCGATACAGGAATTCACGCAGCTGGGTTCTGGCTATCAGCTAGCAGTGCGTGATATGGAAATTCGCGGTGTAGGTAACTTGTTAGGTGCAGAACAGTCGGGTCAAATGGAAGCCATAGGTTTTGATTTATACATGGAAATGCTAGAAGAAGCCATCCGTGAAATCCGTGGACAAAAAATTCCCCAAGTTGACGATACGCAAATTGACCTCAGCCTGACAGCGTTTATTCCCGCAGATTACATCCCCGACATGGATCAGAAAATGAGTGCATATCGCGCCGTTGCTACTGCCAAATCTAAAGAAGAATTATCCCAGATTGCTGCTGAGTGGAGCGATCGCTATGGGACAATTCCCAAACCAGCAAGTCAACTATTGCGGGTGATGGAACTGAAGCAACTCGCCAAAAAGCTAGGATTTAGCCGCATTAAACCAGAAGCCAAGCAGCACGTCGTTCTAGAAACCCCAATGGAAGAACCTGCTTGGAAGCACTTGGCGGAAAATTTGCCGGAAACTCTCAAGTCGCGTTTTGTTTACTCTCCTAGTAAAGTAACAGTACGGGGTTTGGCAGTTCTCAAAGCAGATCAACAATTGCAAACCCTGATTGATGCTTTGAGTAAAATGCTGTCTTGTGTTCCAGAGGTGGCTGTTGTTTAAACCTGCGACAAAGAAAGAGGGGTTTCAATACGGTTAGGTTAAGGGTAGTTGGCGGACGGAGAAACCCGGTAACTTCTGCGAAACCGGGTTTCTGTCTGGGTGCTTATCCGAACCGTATTGAGAGCCGGTCTATATAACAATACAGTTCAGTTAAGCACCAGATCGGAAACCCGGTTTCTCTTAGAAACCGGGTTTCTTTGCTCCCACCTATCCTTAACTGAACCGTATTGGTCTATATAATAGACATCATTAAATGTCTAATACACATCTGACGATTTCTGTCAATTATGGTTGCAGTACCATGGGCGGCAAATTCCGATGGTTAGGGGGTCAAAAAATCTAAATGTTCGCCTTTTTGGGCACGCAACTCTGCCACAGTCCCTTGCATTTTCAGCTTCCCCTGATCTAATAGCACAATCCAATCAGCAAGCTGGATAACTCTAGGACGGTGGCTAATGAGAATAGTTGTTTTACCTTTTCTGTAAAACAACAGCTTGTCGAGGACTTCTGCTTCACTCACTGGATCGAGTCCGGCTGTGGATTCATCCAAAATCAGTACTGGTGGGTTATTGACAATACCTCTGGCGATCGCCAGTCGTTGTCGTTGTCCACCAGAAATATTCGCCCCAAATTCACCTAAAATAGTTTGATATTTATCGGGTAATTTACTAATAAACTCGTCAGCGTTGGCAATTTGGCAAGCAGTGACAATTTGCTCAAAAGTAGCATAAGGAGAACCTAAATAAAAGTTTTCCATGATTGAGCGACTCCACAAGTGAGCTTCTTGGGGAACGAGGACAACTTGTTGTCGCAAACAATCAAGGGCTATGTCTTGCGAATTATAAATCCCAAAGCGAACATTACCTGAATGAGGCGAATATAACCCGGCAATCATTTTAGCGAGAGTGCTTTTACCACAGCCAGATTTACCAATTATGGCAATAACCTTACCACCAGGAATAGTGAGTTCCCGCCCTTGCTATGCCCACTTGGTCAAACGGCAGTCCTGGATTCCTCCCACCCCTACAAGGAGTGGGATTCCTCGCCGTTTTCTTTGATTTTCAGATACCGACTTATTAGACATTTCCGAAAATTAATTATGCGTTCGTTGAAATCCTTGGTAGGGGCGAACGGCCTTTCGCCCCGACATCATTTCTGGAAATGTCTATTGATTAGTACTGGGAAATCACCATTAAACATCAGTGATTTTACTTAAAAATAATTTTTATAAATTTAATTTATACATTTGAAGTTTTTAATGTATAACAAAATACAATAATTGAAATCTTACATATTTCAATTGAGTTGTATACACAACAGATATTTCCAAGAAACTCTAAGAGGAAATACTCATACAAAGTACATAAGATTTTTGAATAGAACAATAGAGGGCAAAATCTTTTTTTTAGGACTTACGCACTATACAAATTGAACATCATGTGTACAACGGAATTCGGACGTTTCATCTCGTAGGATTGACCACGTGGTAAGGGCGCGGTAAGTCGCTTCGCTCCAAATCAAAAATCAAAAGTCAAAAGTCAAAATTAAGAATTATTTATTACTTTTGACTTTTGAATTTTGACTTTTGAATTCCCCGTAGGGGTTTCCGCGCCCCTACGGTTTTGTTGTCTACCCAAATGAATATTGCGCTCCGCCGCGCTACGAAAACCACTGCACACAAGACTATTTCTGTCAATGCGTAATTCCTAATTCTAGCCCTTTCAAGGTGAAGCATAAAAATGAAGTTTTTCTTCTCTTCGAGACGCTACGCGAACGTGTTCAAAGCGTCTTCGTGGTTCAAAAATATTTTTAAACCGCGTTCGCCGTTAGGCGTGCCGAAGGCAAGGCACGTTCGCGTAAGCGTTGCGGGGAGAAATTTATGAGCCGATTCAAGATAGCCGCAGTGAACCATTACAGCTACGCTTGGTAATTGAGGGACGGCTAATTAGTTTTTATCGCGAGGATACAGGGGAAAAGCTACTGATCCCCCAGGAACTCAAAGAGGCACTCCGACTGGAAATTTTGGCGAGACAGCAAGCAGAGGAACGCGCTGAACGAGCAGAAGCCCAAGTAGAACAGTTAAAGGCAAGGTTGCGATCGCGCTCTCTTGTTCACAATTCACATTTTTAAAGTTTTGTCAATAAGTAAATATTACTGGGGTGACACTTTACAACTTTTTTATTTCAATTTTTCTCCTTTAGAATTTCCTCGTCTCAAACTTCACGACTTTATTATTTTGTCACCCAGACTCTAAGTACGATAAATCAAGCCTGACAGCACTTTCAAATTTAACGACTTTTTTTTAAATGTACAATTCTGATACAAATGGCAAAAAGAACGAGGAGTTAACTTAACTTAATGGAACTGTGGTAATCAAATGCTGGCAATACTAGCAAGAACAGTTTGTTTAGTGCCCAATCGCCTGCCTGCGAGAATAAATTTCTTCTAGAAGTAAATCCCGTAGTTCGTTAGCGATATCATCAGGTGGATTACCTGCAAGCGCCCGTCCAATCAACTTTTCAGCCTCTCGCAATTCTGAACATTCTATAGCAAGCGTTGCGGCACTGCGATGGAGAACGGATCTAGTCGGCTCAAGGTCAAATAAGTCTGCTACTAGGTCTGCGGCAGCTCGCTCTTGAGAAAAGGCTGCTTTGGTTAACTCCAAAGCGACGGAGGTATCACCCCTTTGGCGGGCTAAGAAAGCTTGGTCAACAAGTTCCATTGCTTCTCGATGAAGAATTTCTACGTCTTGCATTTTTCAACTACACGGGTACGCGGTGTGCCAAATTCGACAACGCAGACGTAGCCGGGAGACAAAGTATCCGAGGGGCTAATCTGTTCTAGTTTCATTTTAACTCTAGATTTAATCATGCTTCCAGAGCCTCTACGAATCCCTGAAACTTCCAAGCGAGCTTTTCTTTGAAATAAAGAATTTGGATCATCAATAGAACCCAACCAGAAGTCAAAGCCAAAACTGGTACCTTTAATAGAGCGCTCAATCAAGGAAATTGGTAAGATTTCAACACATTCAAAACTCTGATTTAGAGATGCGGACGAGCTGGTAAGTACCTGCTTTGCCTAAATTTTGGTACTGATTCGGCTGAAGTCCCATTTGCTGCAATTTTTTAGGCTGACTGAGGATGAGTAGGGTAGGTGGTTGGGGCTGAGTGACGGAGATTTTTTTCATCTCCACCAAGGCAGTCGTAGTTAATAAAATATACTTAACTTGTCGCTGTGTGTAAAAAACGACGCTAGGCTTTTTAAACCCAATCATGATTAAGGGTTCACCAGGTTGCTCTACTTTAGTAATGATTGCAGACAACTCTCGTAGAGGTAGCTGACGTGCTTGATCTATCAGTAAACCTGCAGGCATAAACACAAAAATCAGAAATGCCAAAAACCCAAGCAAATTCATCATCACTACCCCACGCCACCGCCGATACCATAGCAGAACCGCGATCGCCACGGCAGTAATTGACCAAATGACACATCCCAAGACTGGTAAACCCGACTGTTCAATCATCTGGCGCGGATTAACTATGGCTGGATCGGGACCGATGAAATGGGGACTCCAAAAAAGCGCCCCAGCTAATACCAACAGAAACACCACATTTACCCAGCCACTCCAGAGGAGTGGGGGAGTAGGGAGTAGGGAGTAGGGAGTGGGGG
>CAXTSI010000516.1:0-6244 GCA_964246695.1 uncultured bacterium | reverse complement strand
TCAGTATGTACTTATTGTCTACGGTTAGCTTTACAAACCCTGTGAACGGTTACGTTAAAAGAGTGGGTATTTTTTATCAAAATAGATATTGATATAGAGCGTGAAATATTAGCAGGAGTCAGTGAAAAACATTACGAATGTGAACAGGAATCAATACTGCTCGGTTAACGATAGTTGATGTTCCAGAATCCCGGTTTCTTCAAGAAACCGGGATTCTAATTTTCGCTTATCCGAGTAGTATTGGAACAGGAATTACTTAAGGATGGAAGTAGGCAACGTGATATTTGGGGAGCAGATTGGAATCCGTATACACAAAAAATTGCTTTTGAATCTATAATTAATATTCGCCCAAGCCAAAATAACCGCAACATGGAGATACAGTCTCCGGAAATAAGAGAACGAGTTACCCAGGTTACCATGCGATTGTTGGGAGGACTATAATGCCTAACTGGAGTTCAATTGAAGCAGGATTTTTGAGACTAACCCGTCAAATGCAGTTGGGGGAACTAGCAGCATGTTTAGCGCGCATCAAGGCTTGGAGTCTTACCGATCGCATGCAACGGATGACCTGATGGAATAATAGGTATATGATTTCTCGCCTAGAAGCGTTTAACTATCGCTGCTTTGACCGACTTGATATTAAACTCGGTCAATATCATGTTTTAGCTGGTGCAAATGGCACTGGTAAAAGTACGCTGCTTGATATTCCTTTATTGCTTGGCGAAATTCTATCGCGGGGCTTATCTCCAGCTTTTTTAGAATCTCCTTCTATTGCTGTAAGTCCTAGAACACAAAGTTTACAAGAGTTAGTACATTATCGTAGAGGGAATTGTTTTGGATTTGCTATAGAAGCTGATTTACCAGAAGAAATTATGATTAATTTGCTTCAATATGCACCGTCTACTGTGCTACAAGATAGCAAGAGATATCCTCGCAGTTTGCGGTATGAAATTCGTTTTGAGATTGTTAATAATATTGAACTTCATGTAACTGATGAGTTTTTGTATATTGTTCCGCAGGAGGTTTCTGAACCTCAAGAAGGTTGGGGAGTAGGAGGGAAACGCCCTACAATCTTACAGAATGTTATTGAGCGAGAATTAGGGAAACCTGCTATTCTCAAAGCAGAGAACCGCAACTACCAAAACATTGACCTACGATTAGAACCACAGGAATTAGCTCTAGCAAATCTGCCGCGCGATATTGATAAGTTTCCTGCGTCCATTTGGTTCAGAAATCTGTTAGAAAAAGGCGTGATGCGCTATGAACCACGCTGGTCGGTGTTGCGTAAAGCCTGTCCCCCAGGTCAACCTAAAACCTTGCGTTCAGATGCAGCTAATCTGCCTTGGTTAGTGCTTTCTTTGCAACAGGAACAACCGGATTTATTTGATGCTTGGGTTGAACATGTAAAAATGGCTTTGCCTAAGGTTGTTGCAATAGAAGCCATTCAACGAGAGGAAGATTATCACGCCTACCTCAAAATAACCTATTGGGGAAACCACGTTGTTACCTCGTCAGGATTGTCTTATGGAACGCTACATATTTTGGCACTGACCATTTTGCCTTATTTGTCTCGACAAGCTAGCTTAATTTTTTTAGAAGAACCAGAAAATGGTATTCACCCCAGAGCAATAGAAGTGGTAATGCAATCTTTGAGTTCTGTGTACGAATCTCAAGTTTGGGTTTCTACCCATTCTCCTGTGGTGTTGGCACATACGGATTTAAAATCAATGATTGTGATGCGCTTAACGAAGGAGAATGGTGCAGAGGCAATTTTAGGAAATGAACACCCGCGTCTAAAAGATTGGCGAGGAAGTATCGACCTCGGTTCCCTGTTTGCGGCAGGAGTAGTGGGATGAGAGATTGTATCTTCCTGGTAGCAGACAAAAATATGGAAGCTACTTTCATTGGGTTTTTGACAAGAGATGGGTTTCACTTAAGTTTAGGAATTCGGAAGTTTGAATTTGATCCCGCAGAAGACTTAATAGTAGATGAAAGTGGGAGCGATCCAGGAGTTCGCACCCGCGCCCATGAATTTCTCCGTCCTTATCAACGAACACATCGTTATGCGGTTATAGTTCTCGATAATGCCTGGGAAGGTTCGCCTGGTGTAACAGCTATTGAAGACAATATCAGCAAAAATATGCTCAAGACTGGCTGGGATGAAGATAATTTTGCCGTTATTGTTATTAATCCAGAATTAGAAGTTTGGATATTACAGGATTCCCCAGTTGTAGAAACAGCATTTCGATTTAAACAAGATATATCTCTGCAAAAATGGTTGGAACAACGAGGGTTATGGGAGGCTTATGCGACCAAACCTTCTGACCCAAAGAAAGCTGTGGAAGCTACTTTGAAAATATCGAGAACACCCCGTTCATCAGCGATATACCGTCAGATAACCAGTCGAGTTTCTGTCAAAGGATGTACAGACTCAGCTTTTCAAAAGCTTTGTAGCACAATGCAGCAGTGGTTTTCTTTTGAGTCGGGTCAGGTATGAAAATTACAAATATTAACGTCACGAAACAATTTACTAACGCAGACGATGGCGTTGAAAAAAGTTCCAAATCGTCTTACTGGCGTTAAAGCCAAGCTTAGTATTAAACTTATTTATGCTCACATCACTAGAAGCACCACCAGGCCATAAATGTCCACCACCGACGACAGTTGCCAGTAAAACCTCTGAACCGCCACGGCAATCTGAGTACCGAGAGATTTTTACTTTGAAGCGATCGCTCTCCTTAGGGTGAGGAAGTTGTCGAACTTGAGCCTTGGAGGGACATTTATTGTGCGATCGCCAAAACTTTACCGTTTCTGGAATAGAAATCAGCGCTCCCGGTTGACTGTCGTCATCACCATTATAATGTACAGATAGATCATTTGTACCGTTGATCATCAGCATCGATATAGGAGTTCGAGGCTGGCAAATAGGTTTGAGTCGAACTGGAAGAGCGCCCGCTACTGATGCGAAAGCAGCAATTTTATTCGGTAACTCACAAGCCAGAACTTGGCTAAGTATTCCACCCTTAGAAAAGCCAGTGGTATAAACTCGACCACTGTCAATGCTTCTAATTTGCTGAAGATGATTGATTAATGCCGCCACAAATGAAACATCATTCACTCTTGAAAGAGAATAACTTCTCAAGCTCCATTCATGGTCAATCCCGTCTGGATAAACGACTATAAACCCGAGTTTCTCCGCCAACTCATTGAAGCGAGAAGTATTTGCAATTGAACGACCACTACCACCATGCCCATGAAACACTAAAACTAACGGCAGCGGACGGTTTGGACGATAAGATTTGGGAGTGTAAAGATAGTAGGTGCGTAACCGTCCTTGGTTACTGATCTGTCCATAATTATCACCCCTCAAGATTTTTTCACGAGCCATGCTTCTTTCCTGTGTAGGGATGAAACTGCAGGCTGTGACCACGATTGGGATTAAGCAAACAAGAATGTGCTTAAAAACTCGGTAATTCAGATAGCTCTTCACTGTCAATAGAACGAATTTACCTTGAGATTATGTTATAAAAATGTTCAGATTGCTAACAAATAGGAATCTGCTAGGATGTTGCTGTATCAGTAGTGTAGGGTGGGCACTGCCCACCAGATCCGGGTTTTGGTGGGCAGTGCCCACCCTACGTATATTTCTTAAATCAAATATGATTCCTATAGGATGTTGCTGTATCAGTCAAGGTTCGCAGAGTATCTGGGTAAACCCGTATTCGGCTTGAATGCGATCGCACTCAGGGGTGTGCAAAGAAACTCATTACTTGGTACAACGAGCATCATAGACCGCTGCCTTGGCGTCATTCGGTAAATATTTATCATATCTGGGTGTGCGAGGTCATGAGTCAACAAACGAAGGATGGCTGTCGTTTTACCAAAATTTTCGGAATTTTGCTTGCAGATCCCCACTGTTTATGAGCTTGCCGCTGCCATGTTATCTAGGTCTGAATAACTTGATGGGTTGAACGAATAATTATTAATTTGTAAGCGGTCATTTGTCGCCTATCAAAGGGTAGATGTTATGCCCAAAATACAGTGAATTGGAATTTAGTAGCCCAGAACACAATTTTTTCAGAATAACGCCGAACTAGGCGATCGCGCCTTGTGGGCTTGCTCAGTCATAACCGACTTTCTCCCTTGTCTGTCAATATAATTAAACTAACGAGATAGAAATTAAACACCGATTGAGAATCCGCAGTGCTACCTGCGCCATTTCAACGTGTTTATTGCAAATCCATCTTGAGTATTGAGGGTTGACTTCACAAGTGTCCAAAAAGGGGAGATTACTAAATTAATGGCAACACTAGAAACCAGAACCGAGCCAATGGTGCTCAATATGGGACCGCACCATCCCTCAATGCACGGGGTTATGCGGCTCATTGTCACCTTAGATGGTGAGGATGTCATTGATTGTGAACCTGTGATCGGCTACCTGCACCGGGGAATGGAAAAAATTGCGGAGAACCGCACCAATATTATGTACGTTCCCTATGTGAGCCGATGGGATTACGCAGCTGGGATGTTCAACGAAGCCGTCAGCGTCAATGCCCCAGAAAAACTGGCAGACATTCCCGTTCCCAAACGCGCCAGCTACATCCGCGTCATCATGCTAGAGTTGAATCGCATCGCCAATCACTTGCTGTGGTTTGGTCCATTTCTCGCTGACGTGGGCGCTCAAACTCCCTTCTTCTACCAGTTCCGCGAACGGGAGATGATTTACGATTTGTGGGAAGCCGCCACAGGTTATCGGATGGTCAACAACAACTACTTCCGGATTGGCGGCGTAGCAGCTGACTTACCCTACGGTTGGATTGACAAGTGCTTAGACTTCTGCGACTACTTCTTGCCCAAAGCTGATGAGTATGAGCGCTTAGTTACCAATAACCCGATCTTCCGGCGTCGTATTGAAGGCATTGGCACCATCACCCGTGAAGAAGCAATTAACTGGGGACTATCTGGTCCAATGTTACGCGCTTCTGGAGTGAAGTGGGATCTGCGGAAAGTTGACCACTACGAATGTTACGACGACTTCGATTGGGAAGTACACTGGGAAACAGCCGGTGATTGCTTAGCTCGTTACTTCGTGCGGATGCGGGAAATGCGCGAGTCTGTGAAAATTATTCGCCAAGCAATCAAAGGACTACCAGGTGGACCTTTTGAGAACCTAGAAGCCAAACGCATGGCGGCAGGGAAAAAATCAGAGTGGGATGCTTTTGATTACCAGTACATCGGTAAGAAAGTTGCCCCCACCTTTAAGATTCCCAAGGGTGAAATTTACTCCCGTGTAGAAAGCGGCAAAGGTGAACTGGGAATTTATTTGGTTGGCGATGATAACGTCTTCCCTTGGCGGTGGAAAATTCGCGCTGCTGATTTCAATAACGTCCAAATTCTGCCTCATTTACTACGGGGTATGAAAGTCGCAGATATTGTGGTCATTCTGGGTAGTATCGATATCATCATGGGTTCAGTAGACAGGTAATTGCTAATTGCTAATTGCTAATTGTGAGTCCAGTCCTGAAGGCGGGTTTCCCGCCGTAGGGAACTGGCGTTAGCGAAGCGTTAGCGAGGAACGAGCGTCACCCGAAGGGCTAATTGTCAATTGTTACCATTAGCCATTAGCCATTAGCCATTAGCCATTAGACATTCGATAATTTTAATGAGAGTGCTGTGTCAAATAATTGCGCAAATAATTGCCTCAAGTCCTCAAAAGCGAATTACTTTCGCCAAGTATATGGACTTGGTGCTGTATCACCCTGAGTACGGTTACTATTCCACGAAGGCGTCCAAGCTTGGGAAGCAGGGTGATTTTTTCACTGCTGTTCACCTTGGGGCTGACTTTGGTGAGTTGCTAGCAGTGCAATTTATCCAAATGTGGGAAATTTTAGGGCGGCCTGTACGTTTTTCTTTAGTGGAAATGGGCGCTGGTCAAGGTATTCTGGCATTGGATATCCTGAAGTGCTTACAGCAGCACCCAAATTTTTTTACTGCACTCGATTACGTTATTGTTGAAAAATCTCCAACTTTAAGACAAGAACAACAGCAACGCTTGCAAGAATTTCCTGTACGTTGGTGCAGTTTTGCGGAGATACCAAGCCACTCAATTACTGGCTGCTTTTTTTCTAATGAGTTGGTAGATGCAATGCCAGTGCATCAGTTCATTTTAGAACAAGGACAACTGCGAGAAATTTATGTCACAACGCAGGAAGTCGGGGAAGTCGGGGGAGATGAGGGAGTCGGG
>CAXTSI010000515.1:0-6260 GCA_964246695.1 uncultured bacterium | reverse complement strand
GTAGGGGCGGGGTTACCCCGCCCTTACCTATTACCCTCTTGCAATACCACTCCAGATATTCACGGGGAGATTCAAAATAACCTGAATAGTCGGGATGTAACAGACCCATTACCGGGGTTTCGACTGGCGGGGGAATGTCGCCTACCGTTAAACCCAGATATTTTTCTGCAAGTGTCCAGAATAATGCTGCCACATTTTCTGGTCCGCCGGCATTCCAGTAACCATAGATAATTAACCAGTTACGTAAGTCTTGCACTTTTTGCACTGGCACATATTTTAAAAGCTTTGGTCCAATTTTTAAAAAGCTAATGTAACCTGCAAGTCGGTCTTCTTCCTTACCGTTGCTGAATTTATCGAGGATAAATTTAACTGGTTTAGGCATTCCTTTGGGGTTGTCACCAATGGCAAAGGCACCCAACTTGGTTAAACTCATCAATTCCAAAGCTGACTCGAATACGAGGCGGATGGGAATGTGAGAGACGCGATCGCGCAACCACAAAACCTGATCGTAATCAAATAGCAAGCTGCCAAAAAACACATCAGCGTTATGAAGTGCTGTTTCTACCTCTCTTGGCGAGGTGGTAATGTCGCGATCGCTAAACACCCGGATTTCCAACTCTTGCACGCGAGAGTTAGCTAGATACGCCGCTTTCCGGTACAAGTCAGCGTTGAACGATTCAAACCCAGCAATCAGGATAATGCGTTTCATGCCCTTGTCCCACGAAATATCTATTCAATTTTAAGCTTGTTAATTGCTAATTGCTAATTGCTAATTGCTAATTGCCTTTTTACCATATGTTGTCTGGGGACTGGTAATGGGTAATGAGTATTGCTAAGTAGTTAACGGTATTTTTATATACTGGTAACAATCCTAAATTATTCGGTAAAAACAAGAATCCCGGTTTCTTGAAGAAACCGGGATTCTAAGACTTTCAGTTTTCACAACTTATGTAGGACTGCTATATAAGTAAGAATCTAAAGAAGTGATTTAAAAAGCTTGCTATTAAGACTTTAGGTTGTTAAAAGTGTATGGAAATAATCAGAGGTGCATACGATGAGGTTTGGAATTGATATTGGGCATAATTGTCCTCCTGACACTGGAGTTACTGGTGTAAAGCAAGAGGATGTCCTGACTCTAGATGTGGGAAATCGAGTTATATCCAAGTTAAAAGCATTAGGGCATGAAGTCATAGAATGCCACCCAAAGCAAGCTGATACAGTACGTGAATCACTCTCGAAAAGATGTCAAACTGCTAACAATGCCAAAGTTGATACTTATGTCTCTATTCATTTTAATGGTTTTAATTGGCAAGCGAATGGTACAGAAATATATGCAATTAGCGATCGAGGTAGGAAAATAGCTGAACCAGTATTAAATGAAATTGTCAAATTAGGATTTTTTAATCGTGGCATTAAGAGTGGCAGTCACTTATTTGTTCTGAGAAATACAGATATGCCGGCGATTCTTGTGGAATGTTGTTTCTGCGATGCACAAAAAGATATGCATCTTTTGAATTCAGAAGCAATGGCAAATGCGATTGTTAAAGGCTTAACTGGTAAATTGCCTGACTTTTCTGTTGATCCCGTACCAGATGAAGAACAGAATGTCGATACAACTATTCTCCGACTCCAAAAAGCCTTGAATCGACTAAAAATTACTGATAAAAATGGTAACCATTTAGTAGAAGATAACCAACTGAATGCCGAAAGTAGATTTGCAATCAAGAAATTTCAAGAGATTGTGGGAATTGAACAAACAGGAACTACAGGAGAAGCAACATGGAAGGCAATTAATCTGATTTTAGCTAAACGAATTATTAGAGTAAACCACGCTGGCGGTCCAGTTGTTAGGTACTTACAACATCGTCTGGGTGTTGAGGTTAACGGTGTTTACGGTCCACAAATGGGGGAGGCTACTAAGAAATTTCAGACACAAAACGGTTTACTGGCTGATGGGATTATCGGACCTTTGAGTTGGCAGAAGTTAATTAGCTAAGGTTGGTAATAGCTAATAGCTAATTGCTAATTGCTAATTGTCAGATTTCTTTTAAGCGATTAACTATTACCAATTAGCAGCCCTACCCAATACTGCTCGGATAAGCAAAAATTAGAAAGCCGGTTTCTTTAAGAAACCGGGTTTCTGGCACCTCAACTATTCTTAACCTAGCAGTATTGCAGCCCTACCTAGTTGCAAGTAATAGCAGCGACAGGTTTGGATGTAGAAAAAATTGGTGGACGATGGTACGCTTTGAGTAACCTATGTCCACCCTTAACTTGTTGGAGACAACTAATATTAATTGATTTGAAGGTTAGCGCTTTTCGGTTCCTTGATTGCCGCCGCCTTCAACAACCTGGTCGCTACTTCCGGACTCTGGTACAGCAGAAGGCTTAGCATCGGTTTTAGCAGCAACACCAGTCTTGCGGGTTTCTTCGTCGATAGTGGTTTGGTAGCCGCCGGATGCATTAGTGTTTTCTTCTCCGGGCTGTTGGTTTTGTGCTTCGTTTGGTTCAGCCATAATTACACTCCGATTACTTATTAAGTTCATATTATTTTAAAGGGTGTGTAAATGCAATTTCTTCTGTCATAGATGTAATTATCCTTAATTACGACCTATGTCTTTTGGATGAATTTTAGTCAGGAGTGAAGTGAGCGAATTCTTTCAAATGATTAGAAGCCAAACGCTAAAAATCCGCCATCAACTGCAATACACTGTCCCGTGATATAAGTTGCTGTGGGCATACAAAGGAATGCTACCAGACCTGCCACTTCCTCTGGTTCACCGACTCTCCCCATTGGTGTGCGTGATACAACAGAGTTGAGAAAATCTGGATTGCTTAACACAGATTCAGTTAATGGGGTATGAATAAACCAGGGAGCAACAGTGTTGACTCGAATGCGATCGCCTGCCCATTCCACAGCTAAAGAACGGGTCAGTTGTACAAGCGCTGCCTTCGTCATCCCGTAAGGTGCACCAGTACGAACCGAAGTTAGTCCAGCAACAGAACCAACATTGACGATACTACTACGATCTCCAGCTTTCAGCAAAGGATAAGCTAGTCGGCACATTTCAAATACTGAGGTCAGGTTGGTTTGGAAGATAGAGGTATACTCTTCTTCTGTATAGTCGAGCGCCTTTTTGCGAATGTTGGTGCCGACATTGTTGACAAGAATATCTAGTCCTCCCAAAGCTTCATGCGCCTGCTCAAAGATTACCTGACGACCGTCCGATGTGGCAACATCTGCTGCAATCCCAGAAGCTTTCCATCCTTGCTTTCGCCAGTTTTCCAGCTGCTGCTTGAGTGCTTCTTTTTGACGGGCAACAATCATTACCTCCGCGTCGAGGGAAAGGAACTCCTGGGCGATCGCCAGTCCAATTCCTTTAGTTGCTCCGGTAATTAAGGCTTTTTTTCCAGAGAGTGTCCAGCGATTATTGCCCATTGCATTCCTCCTGATAAATTGCAGCGATTATCGAATCAGTAAATGATCTCAAATTGAAAACTCAGAGAAACTGATGCGATCTGAACCTTTTTTGATCAACGTGAGTATCCTAAGGATAGGAACTCTAAGAGCATTCTGTATAGTGGTAAGTAATTATTTTTACTGAAATGGTTATAAAAATGAGTTGTTCGTTGGTTTCGTCTGTGATAGCCAGATTTACTAAGCTGCGCCCTCCTCTTGTAGGTAAGCTCAGATCTTGCACCAACCCTTGGCGAATAGAATTCGCGGCTATACAAACCAAGTCCCTTCGGGTTCGCAGATCCTGCAGGAGGGTTTCCCTCCTTCTCCTTACGGAGACGCTACGCGAACAGGGCTGTCTCACCGCCTACGCGGACCCACGGAAAATCAAGGATTTGAAACCCGCGAAGGCGGGTTTTGTCTGTGTAGCCGCGAATTCCATTCGCCAGGTGCTAAAAATAGCGTTGAGATCTTTCAGCATTGGACTACTACTGCCTACTTTTATGATCCGTCCTGTGCTGAGTGCCGAGCGGCTGAAGCTCTCGTATGGGGTTTTGGAGCGATCTATCTCCATTGATTCTCTGGAAACCTACGCTAAGACAGGCAAAGTTGATGATGAATTGGCGGCTTATTTTCAATATGCAGATAAGGAGCAAATCAGTCGGCTACGGCAAGTTTTGCTGACTCCTATTCCCCTAACCGCCGTACAGGTTTCGCAGTTTCTTTACACACCGACTGGCGAGACATTGTTAGCAAATTTGGGACAAGTCGTTCAACTGGAAAGTCGGACCAGTGGGTTTTATGCGATTCGAGCATCACTAATTCTGGCAGCTGCTGACAAACATGGCTTCACTTTACTAAGTGTGCTACGTAAGTTTCCCTCAACGGCGGTTTCGATTGATTTAGTCCGCAGCCTAAAAATTGCCAACGAGTTCAAAAATCTCGTAAATCAGACTCAGAGTGCGATCGCACTCATAAATAAGCAATTCAGTCAAGAGGCAACCACGACCCCGGCGTTGGGAACAAACTTGCGAGAAACAGGAAGTTTTAGATGGCAAAAGCAAACCATCTCGCTTTATGATTTATCGCGCCAGCGCAAGTTTCTCGCTGACATTTATTTGCCACTTACCAGAGAAAAACGCCCTGTGATTGTCATCTCTCACGGACTCGGGTCTGACAGAACCAGTTTTGCTTATCTGGCTTCCTTCCTTGCTGACTACGGCTTTGTGGTTGCAGTTCCAGAGCATCCTGGTAGCAATGCTCAACAGTTGCAAGCTCTGTTGGCTGGTACAGAGGCTAAAGTGACTAGCCCCAGAGAGTTTATTGACCGACCATTAGATGTCAAGTATCTTTTGGATGAACTGACTCGCCTATCTCAGTCTAACCCAGCATATAAGGGGCGCTTGAATTTGCAACAGGTTGGCGTTGTCGGTCAGTCCTTTGGGGGTTACACTGCTTTGGCATTAGCAGGAGCAACAATTAATTTTGCACAACTGAAAAAGATCTGTCCACCCTCGCAGAACTCACTCAATCTTTCGCTGTTGCTACAGTGCTTGGCTATAGATTTACCAGCATCTGCAAACCTATCCGATCCTCGGGTGAAGGCGGCGATCGCCATCAACCCAATTGACAGCAGTGTTATGGGAAGCGCCAGCCTCAGCCAAATCAAAATTCCCGTGATGATCGTGGCTGGTAGTGCTGATAGCGTCGCTCCTGCTCTCCCAGAACAAATTCAACCCTTCACCTGGTTAACGACTCAAAACAAGTATTTAGCGTTAATCAATCGTGGTACACACTTCTCCACAATCGGAGGGTCGCCAAACGATCCTGGTGCTATACCTGTTCCTGAACAAGTCATTGGTCCTAGCCCAGATCTAGCACGTCGCTATGTCAATTTGTTGAGTCTTGCCTTCTTCCAAACCTACGTCGCCCAGCAGCCAAATTACCTTCCCTACTTGAGTGCAAATTACATTAACACCATTAGTCGGGAACCTCTACCTTTGAGTATAGTGCGATCGCTTATCCTTGAGCAAAAAAATTAAAAATTAAAAATGCAAAATTCAAGATCCCACGAATAAATACGTTCGCGTGTAAAAATAGAGAAAATACTTTTTTGTTTTCCGTGTTTAAAAACAGGGGAACATGTACCAAACTGAGAAATTAAAAATTATTTCTAAATTTTTAATTTTTAATTTTTAATTTTTAATTCAAAAAATGGACTGCTCCGATCACGAATTCCAGTTGAGCACTGCTGCAACCTGACTTGCTAAGGTCAGTAGATCGAAAGGCTTGGCGATCGCTGCTGTCACCCCTAGCTTGATCAATTGAGGCACATCTTTATACTGCTCTATATATGTTAACAAAATTATGGGAATGTGCTTGGTAACAGGGTTTTCCTGTAACTGTTGCAAGATTGTCTGCCAGTCCATTAGGTTCGTTATTGCGCTTATATCTACAAGGATAGCATCGACTTGCTCAGTCTCAGCTTTCACAATCATTTCACTACCCATATCTGCTGTCAGTACCTCCCAGCTTGCTACTGTCTCTAGACAAAGCTGCGTTAATTCCCGAATAGCGGTTTCATTCTCAATTAGTAGGATGCGTCTGGCTTTCACTATTAACATTTACCTTCCTGCCAAGAATCCACTGGCTTTTAAAGGATAAAGTTGAAAATTTCATCTTTTCTTAAGTTTGCCAGCTTTATCTTATACATTAGGCAAAAAATATGAATAACCTATGAAGTAAATATAGATCTTTTATAGCATTCCTATTTGATTTATGAACAAGGGGGACGAGGGAGATG
>CAXTSI010000514.1:0-6292 GCA_964246695.1 uncultured bacterium | reverse complement strand
CTAAAATCAGCGCCGCATCTCTAATTTGTTGTTCACGAAATTTAATAATTTGACCATCCCATTCCTTGACATCAGTAGCTGAGAAGTTTCGTAACAGTTTCTTGAAAATCTGACAATGATTTGGTTAAATCTAGATTTGCATATATGTTTTTTTTCATCAAGGTTGGAACTCCCAATCGCCAAAAATATTGTTACTTGGGAATCCTACCTTTTTTTATGACAGTAAAATCTCAATACACAGTTAATATTTTGTCGCTCAAGCTATGGGTGGAGTTTTAGCGGCGATTGGTACACCAGCCACTTCACCCAAACCTCGTGGAAAGTCACCGGGCTGGGAACCAGGAAAACCACGTTCCCGTAAAAACCGCTATCCGACGGTTAAAAAAAGAGCAAATAAGCCACGCAAAGAACCATCTATTGCGGTTTAATATCAAAGCTTGTTCATACTTTTGACAAGTCTGTTATTAACTCAGCCGTGCTGGGTTGTTTTTCATGCTTTAGTCTAAACTCCAGTTCTAATGTTTGCTTGGTGAGTTGCTCCTGTTGTTCCTGTGCCACTGAGGCCTTGTTTACTAGCGCCCTGAGCAAGACTTCCTGCATTTCCATTACGGTAAAACACATTCAGTATCTACTACTTGAAAATCACTATTATATGATTGTGGGGTAAGCATATCAGTCAGATTTGCGCCTGGAATCATCTCACTTTGCTTATTGATTAATTCACCCCTCCCATGTCCTAATATCTGTGCTAGATATAAAATATTGTCTGAATCATTGTTGTTGAAAATTTGATGACATACTTGTGCATAAATAGTTCGTAATCCTTTGTAAGTAAAGAATTCGTGTTGAATTCCCAAACGTTTTTTAAAAACTTTCATGGCATCTGAAAGATCGCCACTGTAACGAGTATTAACAGCTTTTGGGGTATCTATTACCTTCTCATTTGCCTTAAGCCATTGGTGAGCATTGACAACTAAATTAGCATTCACCAAGACAGGGATTTTGTAACTAGGCTCTTTCTGAAAGTAATCAAAAGCAGACCCCTTAACTTTTAGTTGCCCTGTGAAACTTACATTTTGGTTGTCAACATATTCAAATGTGGTACTGGCTAGATGAATTTCAGCAAGTCTTCTACCTGTTGTGATCGCTAAAGATATCGATACTTTTTTCCAGTCAGATGGCTTCAGTTGCTCTAATCTGTTAAGCGTGTTCAATGCAAATTCATATAAAGGCTTGAAGCTGATAGTCTCTTTCTCTTTCTTGCGCTTGGCTAATTGTCTTTCTTGAAGTCCTTTTTTCTCAGCAGTTAAATCAGAAATTTGAATTTTAATTTGACGGAGCAACATTTCAAGACAGGATTGCAACTGGGTAAAGTACACAGTTTCTTTTTCTGCCGCCACCAATTCAGTTAACAAGTTACAGATATGTGTTCGATAGCGTAGCTTTGTTGTCATCGCTAGGTTGCCACTTTCTTGTTCCCCCCGGCGTTCATCCAAAAAACGAATAACACGGTAGGCTAATCCAGCGATATCACCATGTATCCCCTGATCCCAAACCCCATCATGCCAATGAGATTGTACCAAAGCTCGAAATTCTTTGTAAAGTCCTTGAGTCCATTCGGTTAAATCTTGGGAACAGTCAATAATTATTGGCTGATTAACTTCAATTGTTTCTAATGGTATCTCAGGAATCAAGACAGCAAGCGTGCGCTCTGCTTTAGTGGCGGTTATCAGTTCCTCAATCAATTGTGGCTTTTTCAATTTGGTTGCATTGGGGACAATGCCAGCAGCTAACCGTCTTAGTCCTGGAACGGTCAAATCCTTGAGCATCTGAGGGGTATATTTAGCTAGCTGTTCGCGCTTTTCGGCTTGTTGTGAGGCTGTAATCATCTCAATACCTGGATTCAATACCTGTAGATATTCAATATCCCCTATTTTACCTGGAGTTTGCACCTGTATGTATAAATATTATATAAAAGCAGATATCTATAGGATTATCTTATTTATAAATAAAATATCTCAAAAATGTATAATCAAAAGAGTTAATCTATGGATATGACCAACAGGCAAAGGATGAAGAAAATGGCTACCACTAATAAATGGGCTTTAGCTGGAACTGAATTAGTAAAAAAATTGCGTCAGAAACAAGAAAATTCTTCTATCACTGAAGCAGATATCAAGATGTTGAGTGAAGACGTTGTTAACCAAATTAAAAGTGCCTATCCTGATACACCAAATAGCCAGAAAAAGCCACTTATGATTGTTCGTAAAGCCATCACAGATGCTTTTCCAAGCACTCAAAAACAGGTGCATACTTGGCAGTATTTCACCAATTCAGGTAAAGGTCACAACCCAAGATATGAGCATTTAGCACTCAAATATCTCACCTTACATCCACTTGAACTCAGACAATCAGCACAAGGAGAACGACTAGAAGTACCCGAAGAAGTAGAAGAAATACAGCAACCAGAACCACCCAAACTCAAATTATCTGAGCTAAAACTTGAAGCTCTAGAGTTAGATGTTGAAATTCAAGAAAATATCCAAGATGCTCTAAATCAATCAGGTAAATCTTTTACTGATTTTTGTGTACAAGCTTGGAATGTATACGCCAAAACTCTAACTGGAAAAGCTAAAAAACATGATGAAGACTTAGCCGCAGTTTCTACAGAAAGTTTGTTGACTTCTAAAACTTACGCTACCCATCCAGGTCGAGCGTCAGAATTAACAAAACGCTGTATATACGCCATGATGGCAATCAATGACCAAGCTACTGAAATCAATGATAAATGGTGCATTACCCAAAGTGCGATCGCTGAAATCACTGGCTCTAAGCCTGCTTCTGTCGGGAAGATTTTACAGCAATATCAGCAAATGATTCAAGACCACCACATCAAGCATCTTTTGCTCAATGATCAAGGACTGCCCAACACATATATTAATCGCAAAAAAGGTAAAGATATTACTGTCGAAATTGATTTGGTCACACTTTTACCAGATGGGATGGACTTGTAAACTACTTGCTATAAATCAAACCCTCGGTGTAGTCACACTCGCTTGACGGTCGCCCCAAAAATTCCCACAGGCTATGTCCTTTGATCGCCACCATACATTTCTACCAGACCAATAGCCTGACTGGCTCCAATACTGCTCGCCCGACGACGGGCTTCGCCGTCCTCTGTCTCGCATCCAACCACCACCGCCACACCCAACTGCCATTGCCAATGAGAAGCGCGATCGCCATAATGGTTTACTTGCAAACCCGCTCGCGTCTGCGAGACACAAGCTTCTCTCAGGCGCGAGCGGGAGTACCAACACACGGGGGAGAGGGGATTTTTCTGGATGGGATACTCACTCATACCCAATTCCATTGCTCTTGCTGCCACCCGTACCGCTACCTGGGCTCGACTCATGCGAGTACCTCCTTTATTACCTGCACGGTAGATTTTCACAATGAATTCTCGCCACTGTTGATCAGTTTTGGGTTCTCCTTTATCTACTCGTGTCTGCCTTTTTAGTCCCTCAATCCCTTTGTGAGTGTATGCCCGCACCAACCTTTGCAGACTCCGCACACTCATCCCCAGCTTTTTGGCACCAAGCCTTTGGATTTGGGAGTAACCATCGCTTCCCCGCAACTGTTGCAACATCTGCACCACCTCCAATCGCTGTTGCACTGCTATTGGTAACGCGCTCACGTTCATCAGTACTATCTCTTCTGTGGCAAGTGTCGTACTTGACATCGTTTCATTTTCCTGTATGGACGTTAATTCACTGTTGTTGTCTTGTTCCATTTGTTTGATTTATCCGTCGAGTTCCGTTTGATTTTCACGTCAATTATCGTGATATTTTTATCACTTTTTCGGCTTTCCGATCCTCTTTTTTCATTTTTCTTCCGGAAATTATTCGTCATTTACTATGCAACTTTCTCTCCAAAAATTTACGTCATTTTTCGTGAGATGACCAAAATCGCTCAAACCCTTTCTCGCTTTGGGTTTCACCTCCTGATCGAATTCTTCGCCACTTATCGTGATATTTTGATCGCTGGCTCTACTTCTGAATACACTCTTTTTTACTTTCTTCCGGAAATTACTCGTCATTTATTATGAGACTTTGTCTCTATAAATTTACGTCAGTTTTCGTGAGATGGCTCGGAAACTCCATACTACATCCCGAAAACTCCCGTTCCATCTAGGTTCTGTCCCCATCCTACTCGTCAATTATCGTGAGACTCTCGTCAGTTTTCGTGAGACTCGACACTTTTTCCAAGATATCTCGTAGCATGTTCAATAAAAAAGGTCAACCCTCCAGAGGCACGAACAGCGCGATTAAGTGATAAATTAGTGTCCGCAGGGGGGGCGGGGCTTACATATAGGGCATGTGCGGACGCTAATTTTCGGAAATACTTTCAAACTGCCGTTTATTCTCTATTTTGTATGTTATAATTTATAGCCTTTATAGAATATCTGTTGTGGTGGTGATCGCCTATTATTTAGTACACCTCTTCATGCCCTCTCTTCATGCCCGACAACGAACGAAATCCTCCATCTTGATATCGATAGGGGTGAGGATTTTGATGGGTGTCCGGCGTGAGGTGATCGGAGTGGCGATTGCCAGAACGGGCACCTGGATTCGGCAATCGCTCCAAAAAACTTTTCTCCAAACTCACACGCTCAAAATCAAATATAAAGTTGCAAAAATTTTTTTGCGTACTGTGCGTCAAAATTCGCGGAATTTAGTGTTGGGATTCCTGGGAAAAGATTGGGATATTTTGGGACGTGTTGTTGAGTGTTGGAACTTGTTGGGAATTCTGAAGATTAATCAGGGTAAGCTCATCTAATTTTGTATAATATGTATCCGTTCAGGGGGGGCGATCGTCAGAAAAACTCATGACTCAATTTCCTGTGGCCGATCATGAGAAAAACCCCTGACTAAATTTTCGCTCTTGCTCCTGCGCGGTAATCGCGAGCAAAAACACCCGTGCCGATCAAACCACTTGCTCCTTGATGGGGTTGAAGTGAAGGCACGAATTACCGTATTGATGCTATTGTCAATAACTGGAGCTGAAAAATCGAAACCATAGCAGCGTTTATGACCTACTTAGTACACGTTACCGTAAAAGGGGGTCGGAAATAGGGTTTGATAGTTTCTTTCAAGTGGTACAAAAAATTGAGATGCCAGGAAGTATCTCCAGTATCCGTATTAAAGTGACTAGCGAGCAACAAGATAGTTTATCGCTTTTATTGAATATCTCGACAAGGAAATACCTGCTTAAATTACTTTGATTCATCTGGTGAGCGGATAATTTGAGCGTACACAAGGGTGAAAGATGATACACGGCTGTCTTTGCTGCCTTTCTATCTAGAGCAGCTTTTCCGTTGTCATCAAACACCCAAAACCGCGCCACACCATGGATTACCCGTGTGCCGGGTTGTCTGCCTCTGGGCCGCTACGCGACGCATCAGCAGCCAACCCGGTTGTGTCAGAAAAAGAATGTTAGCTAGCAAACGTGTACGTAAGAAGAAGTAGCAACCTCTGGAAGCACTCGATTGAGCAGCCCCCTAAACGGTTACGATAATATAGACTTGACAGATCAGAAAAAATTAGTATAAGCAAGTCAGTATAAAACATACTTGACTCAAGAGCAAGGTAACTGAGATCTTGCACCATTCTCAACAAGGTGAGAGAAACCGGGTTTGTGAACGAAAAAGTAAGAATTTCAGCTTTACTGATTCGCAACAAACCCGGTTTCTGGCAGTGGTGCAAGATGTAAGGTAAGTGAGATGACAGCAATGCTATAGTTGAAAATCTCAAGGAGTACGCTGCAAGTTCAGGGCTTTGAAATTGAATCTGCTGATGCCAAGAAAAGTTCCTGTAATCAAAGAAAGCCCAGAGTTGTGGCAGATATCGGATGTATTCAACAGAGTCTAGTCGAGCATTTCTCTGACATCAAAGACCCAAGAGTAGAGCGGACGAAGAAACATCAACTCACAGATATCTTAATAATTGCGATTCTCGCCATAATAGCCGGAGCACAAGGCTGGGAAGACATTGAGAATTATGGTATTAGCAAGCAAACGTGGTTAGAAGAGTTTTTGGCATTACCAAATGGAATTCCATCCGATGACACATAAGCGTCGGGTATTTGAGTTCATCGACCCAGAAGCATTAAATCGATGTTTTCTCGGTTGGGTAGAAACCCTGGTTACAAAAATGGGAGGAGAGATTATCCCCATAGATGGTAAACAGTAAACCAAAGAGTTTTCCCAAAAGGGCGATCGTGACGGACACCCCAG
>CAXTSI010000513.1:0-6297 GCA_964246695.1 uncultured bacterium | reverse complement strand
TGGGAGAAGGCGGGTTTCCCGCCGTAGGGAACTGGCGAACCCGAAGGGCTAATTGCTAATTGTGAGTCCAGGAAAGTGCAGCTTGTTTCCCGCGCCCAGGGAACTGGCGATCTTCGTAAGCGTTGCGATCGAACGGTACAAGGAGCGGAGCGCGATCTTCGTAAGCGTTGCGATCTACTCACTCGGGGAGACGCTGACGCTCCTTCGTCGCTAACGCTTCGCTAACGCTTCGCTAACGCGAACGAC
Organism: uncultured bacterium; assembly: GCA_964246695.1. GTDB lineage: Bacteria > Cyanobacteriota > Cyanobacteriia > Cyanobacteriales > Nostocaceae > Stigonema. Next base: position 6,051 of record CAXTSI010000513.1, on the reverse strand, counting down.
GTTCGTAGCGTCGGAACGAGCGTCACCCGAAGGGCTAATTGTCAATTGTTACTATTAGCCATTAGCCATTAGCAGTTAGCAATTTCTAGTATTCCCTGTACAAAATCTTAAAACTAATATTTTGAATTGGGGACGCCAACGTTCATAGGTTGTTGAGCAGATTGATTTTGCATTTGTTGTGCGAAGCGATTGGTGGATAGAACTGCAAGCGCACGCGCATATTGAGGGTCATTTGAAGTTCCCACTAAATCTGGATTATTCGCTAACTGACGCTGTTGCGTCTCTGTCAAATCTACCTTGATGTCGGGCGTAATCCCCTTATGATTAATATCCGTTCCTTTGGGGGTGAAGTAGTGGGCGATAGTGATTGCCACACCGGAACCATCTGCAAGTTCGTGAACTGACTGTACTAAGGCTTTACCAAAAGTCTGACTGCCAACAACTACAGCCCGCTGATTATCTTTTAATGCTCCTGTAAGGATCTCGCTTGCACTAGCTGAATTACCATCCACCAGTACTGCTAAAGGGCGCTTTGTCAGAGCAGTGTTATTTGCCTTAGTTTCTTCGCTTCCCCCCACACGGTCTACCGTGCGCACAATGCCGCCATTATCATACCACATGCGGGCAATTTCAATGCTTGACTGCAACAACCCACCAGGGTTACTACGCAGATCCAACACGAAGCCATCAACTTGCTTACCGTTCAAATCACGGATGGCTCGTCGCATTTGCTCTGCAGCGTGGGCGCTAAATTCTCGCATGCGGATGTAACCAATGCGCCGATTATTTTCTTGCCTGAGAGTGTAACGCACTGTTGGGACTTCAATACTAGCTCGTGTCAGCTTCAGATCGAAAGTACTCTGCCCGTTCCGTCCCAACCGCAAAGTCACAAACGTACCCGCTTTGCCACGAATCAGCTTGGAAGCATCTTCCACTTTCATCTGTTGAGTGGGTTTGCCATCAATTGCTAAAATCTGGTCTCCAGCCTTGATGCCTGCTTTGAGTGCAGGGGAATTTTCTATGGCTTCTACGACAGTAAGTCGTTTGGTTTTTTCATTTTGTTCCATCCGAATGCCAATTCCAGACACTTCTCCAGATGTTTGGTTTGTCAGAGATTCATACTGTTTGGGATCCATAAACCGAGTGTAAGGATCCCCCAACTTTTTCAGGGCTTCGCGGATGGCAGTGTAAGCTTCTTCACGGTTCGCATAATTTTTGTTCAACAAGCTCTGCCTAGTTGCTTGCCAATCTTGTTGGTTGTATGTGGAATCTACATATTCTCGATTCACTAGTTGCCAGACTTGGTCAACGATCGCTTTTGGGCTATCTTGTAGCGCCGCATGCACAGAACGACACCAAGTTGGACCAAACACAGAAATCGTAGCAGTTGTGGCGATCGCGGACCCAATCAAGGCTACTTGCAGTGGCGAGTAACTTTTCGCAGATTGATTCATGTATATTCAGCTGGAATAATTGTGTTGTTGACAGTTAAGCTATCAAGCTTGACAAAGATTTATAAGTTTTTCTACTTAGCTAGACTTTCTTCATCATCTTTCCTTTAAATTTTCTGGAAAACTGCATGATTTCACCTGCTTTCTTCACATTAGCTAAATTCTTCCGTCAGCTTACTGCGAGTATGTGACACTTTCATCAGTGCCATCTTCGCAATTAAGATTACTTTTCTTAAGATAGCACTTGGCTAAACTAATGATAATTGCTGACTTTACCAAAGAAAGCTCGGATCGGGTATGTCATTGAAACGTAAATTTATCAACAGCCGTTCTCGCCAAAATCTGAAGCAATTGCGAAGAAGGAGACAACCTTTACCCATACTAGCTTTTGGACTGTGTCTTTTACTTGGCGGTTGGCTGGTGTTTAACACTATAACCATTTTTTCTGCATCTTCCCAGCGAGCAGATGCCTTTTTTGTGCTTGGTGGCAGCATTCATCGGGAAATTTATGTCTCCCAATTGGCACAACTCTACCCACACACCCCAATTTTAATTTCTCGTGGTTCCCCAGATCACTGCATTTTGGATATTTTTCGGCAGCAAGCAGCAGCTTCTTTGCCAAACGTTTGGGTAGAAAAGTGTGCTAATTCCACTTTTGGTAATTTTTACTACAGTATCCCCATTCTCCGCCGTTGGGGAGTGCATAAAGTGAAGCTGATTACTTCCTACACACACTTACCACGAGCCAAATGGATGGCACAGATTCTCTTGGGTGCTCATGGCATTTGGGTGGAAACATCAATTGTTCAAGAGCAAGGGATTCCTGGTAATTATGAGTCTTGGCAGAAAACCGCACTGGATGTCACACGCAGCTTATTTTGGGCGGTATTAAGTCAGATTATTCAGCCGCAATGTGACTCTGTGTACAAACTGGCGGATGTAAATATGCAAACTTGGCAATATCGAGGTTTTAAGTGTGAACACCAAGAGGAAATACCAATACGCTCATAACCTAAGTAGCATGAGTTTAGAGTGAGGGCTGGTAATAGGTAATGGGTAATAGTCAGAAAAAACAATTACCAACTACCAATTACCAATTACCAATTACCAATTACCAATGTTGCTGTGGCAAAAAAATGGATCGATTTAATTTGAAGTTGATCGGGCGGTTTTGGGCGATCGCCAAACCCTTCTGGTTTGGTGAAGAAAAATGGTCAGCAAGCGGTCTGCTGCTACTCAACGTGTTGCTGTTGCTAGCCTACACGGGTCTTTCTGTCGTCCTTAACGCCAAGCGGGGAGATTTAATTTCAGCTCTTTCAGCCCGAGATCAGCCGAGATTTTCGCAAGCTGTACAGATTTTCATCGTGGTGCTAGTCCTCTATGCACCGCTTTTAGCTGGCTACACCTATTTTCAAGACCGACTTGGTCTTTTCTGGCGACGGTGGCTAACCAATAGTTTTCTCAATAATTACTTTAGTCATCAGGCTTTTTATACCCTCAACAACTCAAACACGGAGATTGACAATCCCGATCAGCGGATTGCTGAGGATGTCAAAAGCTTTACTCAAGATTCTCTAAAGTTTTTGCTCATTTTTGTAGAATCCATCCTCAAAGTCATTGCTTTTAGTGGGGTTCTTTGGGGAATATCTAGGTCTTTAGTGTTTTTTCTGGTTATTTACGCCCTTGCTGGCACAATTTTGGTAACAGCAGTTTTTGGTAGACCTCTAGTCAAACTCAATTTTGAGCAACTTAAAAAAGAAGCTAACTTTCGCTTTGGCTTAATTCGCATCCGTGAAAATGCTGAGTCAATTGCCTTTTACCGAGGGGAAGACCAAGAGTCAAACCAGCTAAAACACCGATTCATGGAGGCGTTTGATAATTTTAAGCAACTTATAGCTTGGGAGCTGAATCTCAATGTTCTGACCAATGCTTATGAGTTTATCCCCTTCATTATCCCAGCTCTCGTTGTTGCTAAGAGTGTGTTTTCGGGTGAAATTGAGGTGGGAAAAGTTACAGAAGCGCAAGGAGCATTTGTGCGGGTATTTTTCTCGTTAAACGTGATTGTGTCTCGCTTGCAGTCTTTGGCAACTTTTGGGGCAGGGATTGACCGTCTCCACAGCTTTGCTGAGTATTTGGAACATCCCATAGTCGCTCAAGAAGATAAGACCACTATTAATATAGTAGAGGATTCCCGTTTAGCTATCCAACACCTGAGCTTACAAACACCGAATTATCAAAGAACCTTGATTAAGGATTTGTCAGTAGAGTTGCCATCAGGACAAGGACTGTTGATTGTGGGACCAAGTGGCTGTGGAAAAAGTTCTCTGCTGCGAGCGATCGCCGGATTGTGGAATGCAGGTACAGGTGCGATCGTCCGACCCAAACTTGACGAGATCCTATTTTTACCACAACGTCCTTATATGATCTTAGGAACGTTGCGCGACCAGTTACTTTATCCCTATACCAATACTGATATTGAAGACAAGGAACTTAAACAAGTACTGCAACAGGTAAACTTAAAAGACTTGGATGAACGATTCGGTGGTTTTGATCGCTCACTTGACTGGGCTTCGTTGCTGTCTCTTGGAGAACAACAGCGCGTTACCTTCGCTCGCATCTTACTCAACAAACCCCCCTATGCAATTTTGGACGAGGCGACGAGTGCTTTGGATATGGAAAATGAGGAGGGTTTATATCAGCGTCTGCAAGCTATGGGAACAACTTTTATCAGTGTCGGTCATCGTCCCATCTTGGCAAACTACCATCAATTGGTATTAGAGCTATGCGAAGATCAAACGTGGCTCCTCAAACAACCGGAAGTTGGTAAAATAAGCGAAATTTCCTAAAATATTCCTAAACTTCAAGACTCTCTTGTGATGAGTGCCAGAACCTAGCAATACTGACCTGCTTCTTATCCTCTTCAACTCTGTAAACAATTCGATACGGTCTAAGGATAAGTTGACGAATGTTGGGGTCATCAAACTCAGCTACCTTCTGACCTTTCAAGGGAAATTGGCTCAATTCCTTGGTCTTATCAAGCAGGCGTTGACCCAATTTCTTTGCAGCTTCGGGATTATTCAAAGCTATGTATCTGACAATCGCTTCTAAATCTTTGACGGCTTTTTGAGAGAATTACTTGGTAGTCCATGCTTCAATCATCTGCTCAACCGCTTCGATTGACACTCCTTTGCCTTGGTCAATTTCGTCCAAACCCTCTTTGACGGCTGCAATGAATTCAATTTCTCGAACAATTTCACGGAGTGATACGTCTGGCGGTAGGCGCTTTACAAGTTCAATGACTGCTTCTTTGTCACTCATGGCAATTCAAGGATTTTATCCAGTAAACAAACATATCTTAGTTTATATCTGCCGGGTTGTAGAAGTTGGCGATCGATTTGTTGATTGTCAGGCTGCGTAAGTCCTACTTCACTATATATAATGATTCTGTGCAGGCCATATAGGAGGCGCAGCCATGACGGATATTCGGCAGCAAATTGCAACACAACTGGATGCTTACAGCACTTTGGATGGTCTGAAAGCAGCTGTCCGGGAATGGGTTGAAACGTCGGACGGTAGCCTGGATGCCTTGAGAAAAGTTCTCTTAACATACCGCGATGACGATTACGATCTCAGCAGCGAGGATTGGCAGCAACTCCAAGAGCGGGATCTGACTTTCAAGGGCGATGACGCAATGAAGGAAGAAGATATGCGTCGATTACAGCGATACCGAGAAACAGGTTATGGCATCTCCCATGAACAAGTTGCTGCGTGGCTGGCCAGCGTTGGAACGGACAATGAGCTTTCATGTCCAAGGTAATCTGGCTACCGGAAGCCCTCACTGACCTTGTGCGGCTTTTCGATTTCCTAAAATTGAAGAACGAAAATGCTGCGATCCTCGCCGCACAGGCGATTCGAGAGGCAGGTTTTAGTCTGGGCGATGCTCCTTATCAGGGAACGGCTTTAAACGATGGTTTAGGACGCCGGAAACTTGCGGTTCCTTTTGGCAAATACGGTTATGTGATTCACTACTATCTGGAGGACGATACTGTCCTGATTGTGCGCGTCTATCATGGTCGAGAAAATCGCCCCCAGTAAACGTGATTGCAGTGTATTAATCATTTCCAGGCTTTTGACTATTAACCAATGGCAGTTTGAGTGGCGATCGCTTGAATAGTCGATAGAGGAACTTCAGCAAAATACTCTCGTTGAAATTGTTCTTCGCGAACAGCGGCTAAAAATTTTGCAATAGCAGATCCTGCAAATGTAGGTTCAACGCTGGAATTTTGTGTAAACAGCAAATAACGTTCTTGTGTTTTCACAGTAAATCCTAAAAACTTTAAGGCTTTGAACCCTAAATGTAAGGTTTGGTCTTTTATCCCAAGTTTCTCTAAAATTTGTACGCGGGTGACAGGTTGATTTGTGCGACTGAGGTATTTGGCAATTCCCACCAGGGTTAGCCATGTTTGCTCTGGTGGTTCGTGGTTTGGTTTAGACCATGCTATTGCCAATGGTTGTCGATTGTAAAGCGATCGCCTCAACCACGCACGTAAATCATCCCAACTAGTGGGACACTGTTCTAGGAGGAGGGGGGAGTGGGGAG
>CAXTSI010000512.1:0-6298 GCA_964246695.1 uncultured bacterium | reverse complement strand
TGATTTAAGGTTGAGAAACCCGGTTTTTTTAGTCTTGTTGAGAATGGTGCAAGATATAAGATACAGCATAATTATCAGCGTAGGGGCGCTCTTTACCGCCCCCTGACAATGTGGCACGGGTTCAATTGAAAACTGCTGTAAGTAAGTCCTAGAACTTATACGTTAAGTCATACATTTTCCAGGACGCGATCGCAAACAGACCAGTTGCACACTGTTATTTTATAAGCTATTGCATCACTACAGCAAGGGTACACAGTCAAGACAGCCTTGCCACCAGTTCTTCGTGCGAGAGTGGCTCGTTACAAGGAAATGGTTTTGTAGTAAGTCTGGGAGGTATTTAACAGCACCTGATACCTATAGGATTCGACATAAACATGAAAATACTCGTAACTGGAACGGAAGGTTATATCGGCTCGTTACTAGCCCCGATCTTGATGCAACACGGACATGAGATCGTTGGGGTTGACACAGGATTCTACAAGGTTGGTTGGTTGTACAACGGTACAGAGCTAACTCCTAAAACCCTTAACAAAGACATCCGCCACATCACGAAAGAAGATTTACAAGGTGTTGAGGCAGTCGTTCATCTAGCTGAACTTTCCAACGATCCAGCCGGACAGTTATCTCCCAATGTTACTTACGACATTAACCATGAAGGTTCGGTTCGCCTTGCCAAATTAGCTAAAACAACTGGTGTGCGTCGCTTTGTCTACACTTCTTCGTGTAGTGTCTATGGCGCTGCGAGTGAGGACTATGTTACGGAAGAGTCGGAAGTCAATCCCCAAACAGCCTATGCAGAATGTAAAACGTTGGTAGAGCGAGATGTCAAGTTACTAGCTGACGATAGTTTCTCTCCCACCTTTTTGCGAAATGCCACAGCCTTTGGCGCATCTCCGAGAATGCGCTTCGATATTGTTTTAAACAACCTAGCTGGGCTGGCATGGACTACCAAAGAAATCAAGATGACTTCGGACGGTACTCCCTGGCGTCCGTTGGTTCATCTGCTGGACATTTGCAAAGCAATTGTCTGTACCCTCGAAGCAGAGCGCAACATTGTTCACAACCAAATTTTCAACGTCGGTGACAGTAGTAGCAACTATCAAGTCAAAGAAATTGCCCAGATAGTAGCTGAAGTTTTCACAGGATGCCAGCTTTGCTTTGGAGACAAAAGTGCAGACAACCGCAGCTATCGAGTTTCTTTCGACAAGATTAACACTACACTACCAGGATTCAAGTGTGAGTGGAATGCCGCTAAGGGTGCCCAGCAGTTCTGGGATTTGTTTACTTCTATCGATATGTCAGAATCCACTTTTTTATCTAGAGGATTCACTCGCCTGAAGCAGCTGGAGTATTTGATTCGCACTCAACAAATTGATCAAAATTTCTTCTGGAATCAGTCATGCTATTCACAGAAACTTCACTAAAAGGCGCATTCCTGATTGACTTAGAGCAACGGCAAGATACTCGTGGCTTCTTTGCTCGGACTTTCTGCCCTCAGGAATTTTCGGCTCACGGCTTAAAGCCAACAATTGCACAATGCAACCTGGCTTTCAACTACAAAAAGGGTACTTTGCGGGGCATGCACTATCAAGTTGCTCCGGCAACCGAGGTCAAGTTGGTTCGCTGCACTCATGGTGCTATCTACGATGCGATCGTTGACCTGCGCCCTGAATCCCCTACATATAAGTTACACATTGGCGTTGAGCTAACAGCTGAAAACCGTAGGGCTTTGTACGTACCTGAAATGTTTGCTCATGGTTACCAAACCCTAACTGATGCGGCTGAGGTTGTGTATCAGATGAGTGAATTCTATACGCCAGAGTACCAAAGTGGTCTGCGCTATGACGATCCAGCCTTTGGGATTGAATGGCCTCTGACTGTGAGTGAAATTTCCGAGAAAGATACCTGCTGGCCGCTTGCTTGAATCTATATCTAGGCTCGAAAGTCGCCCAACCAGCGTCAAAAGTCGCTTTATCAAGTTGCACATAAAAAGGAAAAGAAGTTAAAAAATGATTCAAACAACTTTGGATACTTACGTCAAAAATGATACAAATGTGAATTGTGATTGCTGTCGATTCTGTGGCTCAACATTAAAGCACACCTTTGTTGATTTGGGAATGTCACCGCTTTGTGAAAGCTACGTGAACCCTGAACAGCTAAACCAAATGGAACCCTTCTATCCGCTGCACGTGTATGTGTGCTCAAACTGTTTTTTAGTTCAACTTCAAGAATATGTAAGTCCGCAAGAAATCTTTAGCCACTATGCCTACTTTTCGTCTTACTCCGACACTTGGCTACAACACGCCAAAAATTATACCGAAAAAGTCATAGATCGCTTTGGGTTGCACTCGTCAAGTCAAGTCGTAGAAATAGCTAGTAACGATGGTTACTTGTTGCAATATTTTGCCTCAAAAGGAATACCTGTTCTGGGCATAGAACCAGCAGCTAATGTCGCTGAGGTCGCGATAAAAAAAGACATTCCCACAGTTGTCAAGTTTTTTGGCAGAAACACAGCAGGTGAATTAGCTGCTGCAGGCAAGCAGGCAAATCTACTAGTGGGTAACAATGTACTTGCTCACGTACCTGATATCAACGATTTTGTCGCAGGCTGCCAAATTTTACTCCACCCGGAAGGCGTCATTACGATGGAGTTTCCTCATCTAATGCGCCTGATGGAGGGGAACCAGTTTGACACAATCTATCACGAACATTTCTCTTACTTGTCGTTGCTCGCAGTTGAGAAGATTTTTACGGCTCACGGTTTAACTATCTTTGATGTAGAAGAACTGTCAACTCATGGTGGTTCTCTGAGAATTTATGCTTCCCATGCAGAAGATATCTCTAAACCTATTAGTCAGCAGGTAAAGGAACTAAGAATTAGGGAAGAAGCTGCTGGATTTAGCAACCTAAAACATTATTTTTCCTTTGGTGAAAAGGTGAAGGAAACCAAGTTCAACCTGTTGGAATTTTTAATTTCAGCTAAACGAGAAGGAAAATCAATTGCTGGTTATGGCGCTCCTGGTAAAGGTAACACCCTTTTGAATTATTGTGGGATTAGAGAAGATTTCATTGATTACACTGTAGACCGGAACCCATTCAAACAAGGTAAATTCTTACCAGGCACTCATATACCAATCTTTCATCCAAACAAGATTCAAGAAACAAAGCCAGACTATTTGTTGATTTTACCTTGGAATCTGAAAAACGAGGTAATGTTGCAAATGTCGTATGTACGTGATTGGGGCGGTAAATTTGTCGTGCCAATTCCTGAAGTCGATGTTTACTCTTGAGCCTAGAAATCAACTCAAGCTTAACTGAAATTTAATCAGGGGAAATTAAGATGAAAGTCGTTTTATTCTGCGGTGGTTTAGGAACAAGGCTGAGAGAATTTTCCAGTAACATTCCTAAGCCTATGGTTAACATTGGCTACAGACCAATATTGTGGCATGTGATGAAATACTATGCCTACTACGGACACAAGGATTTTATTTTGTGTCTTGGTTATAAAGCAGATGTCATCAAGAATTATTTTCTCAATTATGATGAGTGTGTTTCCAATGATTTTACCTTACTGAAGGGAGGCAAACAAATCCAACTCGTAAGTAGTGATATTGAAGATTGGAAAATTACTTTTGTCGATACCGGGTTGCATTCAAATATTGGTCAAAGGTTCAAAGCTGTTGAAGAATACTTGGAAGGAGAAGAGGTATTTTTAGCTAATTACAGTGATGGCTTAACTGATTTACACTTGCCTGACTTAATTGAAGACTTTTACAAACATAAAAAAGTCGCTAGTTTTTTGTGCGTCAAACCATCACAAAGTTTTCATTTAGTTTCATCACAAGAAAATGGTTGTGTAAATGATATCAAAGATATCAAGCAAGCCGGTATTCGGATAAATGGCGGCTTCTTTGTGTTTAACAAAGATATCTTTAAACACATGGAAGCTGGAGAAGAATTAGTGCTCGAACCATTTCAACGATTAATACAATTAAGACAGCTATTTGCTTATAACTACGATGGTTTTTGGGGGTGCATGGATACTTTCAAAGAACAACAGCAGTTAGATGATATGTATACTCAAGGTAAAGCTCCTTGGGTAGTCTGGAAGTCTCTTAACAATAAGACAAAATCTTTGGAATATAATCCGATTCAGCTTGTTGCTCACGATCCGATCGCCGTTAATTTAGCTTAAGGATAAATATTCATACCAATTTCCTGAAATAAGGCGACACAGGTCGTAGGGGCAAAGGCACTGCCCATTGGTGTAAACTTAAGCTGTAACGTTTAAAAATACAGGTGTTTCTCGTTACTAGGCTCTGCCTAGTAACGCTGTTCTTGGAGGCTCTGCCTCCACTTTAAGGAGGCAGAGCCTCCACCGAATACATTCCCACGCTTTGCGTGGTCACGAGAAAACGAGCGTCGGTTGTTGCGCGTCAAGGGTTTGACCTTAAGTTGACACCAATGGGCAGTGCCGTGCCCCTACAAGGTATTCATTTGTAGCAATCATTTTTGGAATTGCTATCATGTGCTTTGCAGTAGATATCTACTGAGGATATAGGATAATACGGTTCAGTTAAGGGTAGCGTGAGGCAGAGAAACCCGGTTTCTCAAAGAAACCGGGTTTCTGGGTTGATGCTTAACTGAACCGTATTGGGATCTGGTGGGCAATGCCCACCCTACACTACGTATATATTTTTCACCTATGAAATAGGATTGCTATATCTACTGTAATTACTGTTTTTAGCAATTATCTAAGACAAAGTATTCCCTAACACGAAAAAATTAGCAATATGCTTAAATTCAATTTTGAGGAAAAAAATGACTCAACTTATAAAGTTTTGTGTTTGGGAGCGCATTGCGATGATATAGAAATTGGTTGCGGAGGTACGCTCTTAAGATTGGTAGAAACTTACCGGAATATTGTGTTTTATTGGGTTGTATTTAGTTCAAACTTACAAAGAGAAAAGGAAGCTTTTAACAGTGCTAATAATTTTTTAAAAAATGTCATAGAAAAAAATATAGTAATTAAACAATTTCAAGATGGATATTTTCCTTTCATTGGAATTGAAATTAAACACTTTTTCGAGCAATTAAAACGAGATTATAATCCCGATATAATTTTTACTCATTATCGTCAAGATCTGCATCAAGATCATCGCTTAATTTCTGAATTTACTTGGAATACATTTAGGAATCATTTAATTTTAGAGTATGAAATACCTAAGTATGATGGAGATTTAGGAAATCCTAACTTTTTTGTGCATTTAGAAGAAAAAAATTGCCAAGACAAAATTAAGTATATTATTGACAGCTTTCCCTCACAAAATGGTAAACAATGGTTTACCGAAGAAACATTTTTATCAATTCTCAGACTGCGAGGAATTGAATCAAATGCACCTAATAAATATGCTGAAGCTTTTTATTGCCGCAAAGTAATTTTTTAGTTCAACACTCTCACGAGCAAAAACATAAGATGCAGTTACCATAGTGGTCCACCACCTGTTGTCGCCCAAATATTTCCATTGCGATCGCTAGTCATGTCGAAAATTGCTTCATTCAAAGTAGTGATGGGAGTGCTTGCTACTTTACTTACACTATTGAAGTGATACCATGAATCACGGTTTTCTCTTCTAGTGATAAAAAAAGGGAACTCTTAACGGGGAACTCTTAACAGGAAAAGAAAAAAAATGCGCGTTGTGGTTGACAACCCACTTCAAAAAATCTGGACGATCGCTTTGGCGCTTCGGCTCATATATACGGTGAGTCCAGCCCGCTCCGGAGGGTTAGCCCGACAAGCGGGGACTGGCGTTAGCGATAGCGTCAGCGTCAGCGATCTTCGAGTACTCGAGCGTCAGCGGTAGCGTAAGCGTTGCGATCGAACGGTACTCCGGCGTCGGAACGAGCGTCACCCGAAGGACGTCCTTTTTTTTCAATCCCACGGATGGGTGCCGTGGGATGCACTGTTAAGAGTTCCCTGTTCCCTGTTAAGAGTTCCCTCTGAAAGTTACTTATTTTTTATACAATTTAGTTGTTTGGCGTCTACTGTTGATGAAATTTTGTTAACAATTCTTCCTGAGACGAATTTGATAGTTCTAGTAAAAAAGAACTAAATTCTTCTGGTGGTAATGCTAATAAAGGTTCAGTAAATGCTGTTAGTTGTTCATCTAAAGTTCCAAACCGAACTTTAAGTAAATTTTCTATAATAGTGCGACGTTCAGTTTTAACTCCTTGCTGTATTCCTTCTTGTCTACCTTCTTGTCTACCTTCTTGTCTACCTTCTTGTCTACCTTCTTGT
>CAXTSI010000511.1:0-6301 GCA_964246695.1 uncultured bacterium | reverse complement strand
TTTGCCTTCTCTCATATCGCTTTTAGTCTAAACTCCAGTTTGGAAAAGTTCCTAGTTTATCTTTGTTTCGTAGGTATTATCAGGCGATCGCCGTTAAAGATGCAAGGACAATTAAGACATTTAAGAAATCTTTAACAAATCTTCATACTCTAAAATCTCGAATCAGCAGGCGAATACCACATACAAAAATATTGATGTAGAGAAGATCTGTGACACAAAACTTTTAGATTTTATTACAAAAATATTAATATATAAATATTTTAAAACAGTAGAATTTATATTGATAATATTTGATTGTTAACGTCAATACGTATGACTAAAAATAAATTTCGCTGATGTAAATTATGCCAATAACGTGATGGCTACTAATTTGTTGTATTGGCAAGATAAGATACAGGATTATTTGATTGAGTTTTATAGTGGTAATAGAAATAATGCTTTAGGGACTAAATTTGGGGATTGTGCGAATATATGCCTTGATTTATTGGAATTATCTGGAGATGACCCAACCCAATTTAGAGGGGTAGTGAATAATGATATGCTTCAAGCTGGTGCAATTATTGAATACAGAATTGGAGAAATTTATTTGTATGAAGGACGACAACAGCATGTACTGTTAGATATTGTCTGCGCGGGCCCGTGGAATTGCTTACATTGAATTTCTGCAGCAACGCTTCTGATTACTTCCTTGCTAGTCATAGATTTAGGCTATTGAATACACTACCCCACCCTATGTACAGGCTGATGGGGTTTTTGTCTGATACCTTAACAATAATCTAAGTATACAATTTAAATAATTTTTATTGATACTCACGTCTCAAAGCTATCCTACGGTAAGCCACGAAGATTACACTGCTGAATAATGTCTGAGAATTTTGAGATAGGATTTAACTAAGTCGTTTACAGAAAAAACCATGTCAGAATATGTGCAATATGTTACCAACGAGCAAGGAGAACGAGTCGGTGTATTATTGGATATAAAAGCCTATCAAAGGCTTGCGAGTCCCTTAACTTCGGATTCTGAATGCTTAAGTGGCTTAAGCGTGGATGAACTACAGGCACTTGCTGACAGTCAGCTTGCTACTGCTTCTCAAACACGTTTGGATGAGTTGTTGGCAACAAATGCGGAATCTGTGCTATCTACTGATGAGGTCGCGGAATTAGACCATCTCGTAGCACAAGTGGATCAATTAACAATTTTGAAAACTCGTGCTAGGTATACGTTGAATCGCCTACAAGAGTTAGCCGCAGCATCATGAGTACTTATATTCCTGTTGAATTACAACGGCAAATTCGCCACCGCTTTGCTGATTGTTGTGCTTATTGTCTTACTGCGGAAGCGCTTACAGCCACAACCTTTACCTTGTGCATATTATACCGCGTTCGGCAGGAGGGGAAACAGTTTTGGAAAATGTCTGTTTAGCTTGTCCTTCATGCAATCGTTATAAAGCCGACCGTCAAAATATTATCGATCCAGTTACAGAACAAGCGGTTCCTTTGTTTCATCCACAACTTCAGGTATGGAAAGAGCATTTTACCTGGAATGAGGATGCGAGCGCCCTGATCGGACTTACAGATATAGGTCGAGTAACTATTGCGGCTCTAAAGATGAACCGTCCCCAATTGGTTCGGGTGCGTAAGATGTGGGTTAAGTTAGCAGAGCATCCGCCCAAATTGGAATAAAAATTTAAGAGCGACCTCACTCCTCACCAAAACGCGATAACTTCTTGGCGGTTCGATAAATTAAGCGGAGTTGACAATTTTTGCGTAAGTCCTGACTTCGTTAAACTGCGCGATCACACTCCCAAAATCCAAAAACGCCATACTCCCAAGGGGAGTGGCTGTCGCCAACGGATGTCTTTTTGTAGTCATTTATCCCAATCTTTTGCCATAAAATCAGCTTGATAGCAAACACATTAGTCTGCGCATATGCCACAAATCTTTGCTACCCCAGATTGTTGCATTCTTGCCACAAGGGGTAGAATCGAGCAGCGCTTTCATTTCTGCTTCAAAATCTTCGTTGGAGTTGTTAACCAGGATATGAACAGGTTCAGCACCCATTTCCAACAGGAAGCTTACCACGCTGTACACTAGATCGGGTTCGCCGTAGATCGCAAAGCGCTTGCCGTGAATCCATGCGTGCGAGTCAGTCATAGCATCAACTGCCCGACCCCGTTCTAATTCCAGTTCTTCTGGGATAGGCTTTCCGGTCAATTCACTAAGCTTCATCAGGAACTCATCGGTTCCACGAATACCCCAAGGACGAGAAACTACGGTCGGTTGCTGCCACTCTTTTTCCATGTACTCGCGGGTCTTCACGGTAGTATAGGCTTGGAGAGCGACTGTGGCTTTGGCATTAATTGAATCTGCGGCATCTTCCAAGGTAGTACCGGGGTGGTACATTTTGAACTCACCATCGTTAGGCGAATCGAGGTAATCGGAGTTGTCTGCCAACAGTGTGTAGTCAATGCCCATCAAAGAGGCGATGCGCTTAATTTCCCGGTAGTTACCAACATAAGTGTCAAAACCAGGGATAAAATTAATCTTGCCGTTGCTGGTTTCTTTCTTGTGACCTGCGGTCAGGTTAGAAAGAATCCCCTTCATCATGTTGTCGTAGCCTGTGATGTGGGAGCCGACAAAGCTAGGGGTGTGGGCATAAGGCACAGGGAAGTCTTGGGGAACTGAACCAGCACCCTTGGCGTTGTTGATGAAAGCCTGCAAGTCATCACCAATCACCTCTGCCATACAGGTGGTGCAGACAGCAATCATCTTCGGCTTGTAGAGTTGGTAAGCAACCTGCAACCCTTCAATCATGTTGTTCAACCCACCGAACACTGCTGCGTCCTCAGTCATAGAGGAAGATACAGCAGAGAACGGCTCTTTGAAGTGACGAGTCAGGTGGGTACGGAAGTAAGAAACGCAACCTTGAGAACCTTGAACAAAGGGTAGGGTGCCTTCAAAGCCGACAGCAGCGAAGATTGCCCCTACGGGTTGGCAGCCTTTAGCGGGGTTAACAGTTAACGCTTCACGGGCGAAGTTCTTTTCACGGTACTCCCAGCCTTTTGTCCATTCAGCAACCCGTTTGACTTCTTCTGGGTCGTGTCCGTTTTCAAACTCTTTCTTGTTCTCAAATAGCTGCTGGTACTCTGGCTGGTGGAATAGTTCGACGTGGTCTTTGATGTTTTCTGGATTCTGAGGCATGTCCGTATCTCTAAGCTAGCTGGGTTGGTTAGTTGTGGAGAGTGGGGAGTGGGGGACAAATCAATTAAAAATTAAAAATTAAAAATTAAAAATTTTTAATTCTTGTACTCCCTCATCTCCCCGTTTCACTATGCGACGGCGGTAGTAGCAGCTTCAGTGGCGGCTTCAATGACTACTTTAGTGGCAGCTTCAGTTGCTGCAATTGCAGCTTCAGTCTTCTTCTTCCAAGGAGTACCGACTAATCCCCAAGTGGGGTTGTTGAGTGCCAGGTCCATATCGCGAGCGAAGATAGCAAAGCCGTCGTAGCCGTGGTATGGACCGGAGTAATCCCAGGAGTGCATTTGACGGAAAGGCAGAGCCATCTTCTGGAAGACGTACTTCTCTTTAATACCGGAAGCGACCAGGTCAGGCTTGAGTGCTTTAACGAACTCCTCAAACTCGAAGGCACTAACGTCGTCGTAGATGATGGTGCCGTTTTCGATGTAGTTGGTGGTACGCTTGTAGTCGTCGTTATGAGCGAACTCATAACCAGTACCAATCATCTTCATGCCCAGATCCTGGAATGCAGGAACAACGTGGCGAGGACGCAGACCACCGACCATCAGGGCGACAGTCTTGCCTTCCAAGCGTGGGCGATACTTAGCAAGTATGGCATCCATCGTCGGCTGGTACTTGGCAATCACCTTCTCAGCGTTTTCTTGGATCTTCTCGTCAAATTTGGCAGCAATCTCCCGTAAGGACGCAGCAATCTTGGTCGGACCAAAGAAGTTGTACTCCAACCAGGGAATACCGTAGGTTTCCTCCATGTGACGAGTGATGTAGTTCATCGAACGGTAGCAGTGAATCAGGTTCATCTTCACGTTCGGTGTCACCATCATCTCGTTGAAGGTGCCATCACCTGACCATTGAGCAACAACGCGCAAGCCGAGTTCTTCCAATAGGATGCGGGAAGCCCAAGCATCACCACCGATGTTGTAGTCACCGATGACTGCTACATCGTATGGTCCTGGCTCATAACCCAGTGTCCCATCTTTCTTAGCCTTATCCGATCTGGGGAAAACCCAGTCACGAACCATGTCGTTAGCAATGTGGTGACCAAGGGACTGGGAAACACCCCGGAACCCTTCGCAGCGTACAGGAACAACGGGTTTACCAATCTCTTTGGATGTCTTCCTAGCGACAGCTTCAATGTCATCCCCGATTAGACCGATGGGACATTCAGATTGAATTGTCACACCCCGGTTCAGGGGGAAGAGTTCATCGAGTTCCTGGATCAACTTGGTAAGTTTTTTGTCACCACCGAAGACGATATCCCGTTCTTGGAAGTCAGAGGTGAAATGCATGGTGCCAAAGCTGTCAACACCTGTGGTACCAATATAGTAGTTACGACGACCAGACCAAGACCAGTAACCGCAACCTACAGGACCGTGGCTGATGTGGACCATGTCTTTGATCGGACCCCAAACCACACCTTTAGAACCAGCGTAGGCACAACCACGAGAGGTCATCACACCTGGTACTGATTTGATGTTAGACTTAACGCCGCAGTCAGCCTTGCCTTCTTCGTATACGCCTAGGTGCTTTTCCCGCTTTTTACGAGATTTTTCGGGATAAACCTCTAGAACTTCTTTAATAAGTTCTTTTCTCTCTTGTACAACCGCTTTTTGTTCTTCTGGAGAAGATTTTTTGTCGTCTGTAAATGTCATGGTGTTCCTCGCTGGTGAATTCCTGGTGAAAAAGAAGGATGAAGTGTTAAATTTTTCATCCTACTATTTGGGAAGCCGTCCTCCAGACGTTATCCCTTTGATAATTGGCGTTCAGGTGGGTAAGCAGCCCACCCAATTTTTTATGTCATCAGCTTTTATCTGCTGATGATTGCGCAGTCGCAAAAGCCTTACTTTTGGCTAGCAGCAACTACTTCTACGTTTCCTTTTTTCAGCGCTTCTAACGCTTCGCCTTCCAAATCTTCAAGCTTCTTGCTCGCTTCTTGTTCAGCGTTGGCGGCGCTAATCATTTTTGCTGCATTTTCTTCGCTTTCAAGGATACCGAATTCGACCAGCAACCCTTCCAACTCGTCCATTTCAATAGGTGTAGGAATGGCGAGATTAGTGTTGTTGACAATCTTCTGACCTAATGTGCGGTATTCATTAGCTTGAGCGCTGTCAGGTGCGTACTCGTTAACGGTCATCCGGCGCAATTCTGCGTGTTGGACGATGTTGTCACGAGGTACGTAGTGAATCATCTGGGTGTTCAACCGTGCTGCCAGAGTTTCGATGAGTTCGATTTCCCGGTCAACGTTCCGACTGTTACAAATTAGACCACCCAGGCGTACGCCACCAGTGTGAGCGTACTTGAGTACACCACGAGAGATGTTGTTAGCAGCGAACATCGCCATCATTTCACCAGAGGTGACGATGTAGATTTCTTGTGCTTTACCTTCACGGATGGGCATAGCGAAACCACCACACACAACGTCACCTAACACGTCGTAGCTGATAAAGTCTACGTCTTGGTAAGCACCGTTTTCTTCCAAGAAGTTGATGGCGGTGATGATACCGCGACCTGCGCAACCAACACCGGGTTCAGGACCACCAGATTCTACGCATCTGATGCCCCGGAAGCCAGTGATCAACACTTCTTCGAGTTCTATGTCTTCTACAGCACCGCGCTCAGCAGCTAGGTGCAACACGGTGGTTTGGGCTTTACAATGCAGAATCAAACGGGTAGAGTCAGCTTTGGGGTCACATCCTACAATCAGAATGCGCTGACCCACTTCTGCCATAGCTGCAAGGGTGTTTTGAGAGGTGGTGGATTTACCGATACCGCCTTTACCGTAGAAGGCTATCTGTCTAATTTTTGGGTCGGACATGGTTCGTGTTTTCCTGCAATTGGTTGGTTGGTGGGTCTGTCTTTTTGTGTGATGCGTTCACGCCCGCAATTGTTATAGCAGTGACCGCGTGTAGAACGTCGCTGGTGGCGATCGCTCTACAACAAAAACTATCGGCAGCAAGAACATCTATTTCCTCGTTAAATTTCTTGGGAATTGTTAGTGGTTAGTGGTTAGTGGTTAGTGGTTAGTAGTTAGTGGTTAGTGGTTAGT
>CAXTSI010000510.1:0-6305 GCA_964246695.1 uncultured bacterium | reverse complement strand
TCAGTAAACCCACTGATAGTTGCTAACGATCGCCCACCGTTAGTCTAAACTCCAGAAGTATGATAACAGATAGGAAATGAATAGGAAACAGAAATGAAGACAGAATACATCAGAATTAGAACCACTCTTCGCAGATTTAATAAGCTAAAGTTATTGGCTGAAGAGAGAGAAAAATCAATGACACAACTAATAGAAGATTGGATTGATACCTTACCTGTACCTAAAAAACAAAACAGCACTCAGTCCTAAAGGACTTCAACCCGTTTGAGTCACGACGCCTGAAGTCCGAAACTAGGACACTGGCGTGTCCTGTTTCTCAAGGGTTTTCAACGGGTTTTCTTATAATTCATAATTCATAATTCATAATTCCTTTGAAGGATTTCTGTCGCTTTGATAGCAGGAAGTGGTCGGTGGAATAGGTAGCCTTGTACATCTTCGCAGTTAATAGATCTCAAGAATTCTAGTTCCTCTTCCTTCTCTACCCCTTCGGCAGTAAGCCTCAACCCTAAGCTTTGTCCCAAGGCAACTATCGCCGTGACAATATGAGCCACTTTGGCATCAGTTGTCAACGCTTTGATGAAAGAGCGGTCAATTTTCAGATTGTGGAACGGTAAGAGTTGCAGGCGGGAGAGGGAAGAATGACCTGTGCCAAAGTCATCAATGGAGAGATGAACACCCATCTGTTCGAGCTTATGTAGCACCGTTTTAGTAAATTCTAGATCTTCGATTGCGGTCGTTTCCGTAATTTCTAACTCTAAAAAGTGCGGTTCTAGCCTTGTTTGTGCTAAAATTTTCGCCACTGTATCCTCTAGTTTGGGTTGGCGGAACTGCTTGGGAGAGAGATTGACAGCCATTGTTAGGGGAGGTAATCCTGCCTCTTGCCAGATTTTATTCTGAATACAAGCTGTCAGCAGAACCCATTCTCCAATGGGGATAATCAGTCCACTTTCCTCAGCAAGCGGAATGAAGACACTGGGCGCCACTAGTCCCATTTCGGGGTGTTGCCAACGCAGTAGAGCCTCCATACCTGTAATTTTTCCCGTGGCAATATTAACCCGAGGCTGGTAGTACACTACCAATTCTTCCCGCTCTAAGGCATAACGTAAGCTCTTCTGTAAAGCCAAGAGTTCGGGAGTTTTGGCATCTAAGGAAGCAGTGTAGAACTGGTAGTTATTCCTTCCCGCGTCTTTAGCGTGATATAGAGCACAATCCGCGTGCTGGACTATGGTTTCGGCATCAGGACTGTCCTGATTTAACAAAGCAATGCCAAGGCTGGCACTTACGTAAAGTTCGTGTTCTTCTAGATAAAAGGCTTTCTCTAAGGCTGCTAGGATTCTCTGGGCTACCTGGGTTACTTCTTCCACGTGATTTACTTGGGACAGTAGGATAGTGAATTCATCGCCTCCCCAACGGGCAACGGTATCCCCTGTTCTCAGGCAATCTCTGACTCTTTGAGCAACTGCTTGCAACAATTTGTCTCCCAACGAATGCCCTAAAGTATCATTGATGGTCTTGAACCGATCCAAGTCGAGGAAAATCACGGCTAAACTTTTTCCACTCCGAACCGCGTTAGGTAGGTCTGTGGCAAGCATTTCGTAAAATAGCCGGCGATTGGGCAACCCAGTGAGTAGGTCATGGAGAGCTTGGTAGCGAATTCTTGCTTCCACCTCTTGGCGCTGCCTCGCACCACTGATACTGGCTGCTAACGTCAAAAGGGTAGATTCTTCGTGCCTTGACCACTGACGCTCTTTTGAACAGTCTGCCAAGCCAAGGTAACCCCAGAACTCATCGTCCAGTCGTAAGGGTACTAAAAGAAGGGATTGAATATTATCTTGGGTGAGGAGTTGTTGTTCGGTAAATGAAAATTCTCGGGTCAAACCGCTAATAGAGTGTCCACTCTTCAAGAGAGTGTACCAACGAGTTAGTCCAGAAGCCTGATAAAGCTGATTCTGCCAGTGGTAACCCGAAGGCTGAAGGTCTGCGCGTGTCCATTCAAACCGCACACTCACAGCCATTTCTCCCGTAGCTGGGTGGGGATGATTCTCGAACAGGTAGGCGCGATCTGCCTCGGCTGCTTCGCCCAGGGCAGCTAGGGCTTTGTCAATAGCTGTCTTGTGGTTCATTTCCACCAGCAAATAATTGGCGGCTTCAGCAACTCCAACAAGCAAGCGATCGCGCTGGCGTAGTTCTGCTTCTGCTTGCTTTTGCTCTGTAATCTCCCTAATGACAAAAGTTCTAATCAAATCACTTTCCGGCAGATAGTGAACGGATTGTTCAAAAACTTCTTTGCCAACTTCCACCTCCCGAACAAAAGAATTCCCTTCTCGATTCTGAACTACAGTAGGAAGACCTGCTATAATAGGATGTCGCTGACCAGGTTCTCTGATTTGGGGAAATTTTAGAGCAGCAGCTGGATTGAGATAAGTTACCTGTCCCTCTAAATCTATCTCGATAATCGGATTGGGGATGAGTTCAGGGAAGGACGCTAAGCGAACTAGTGCCACTTCACTAGCGTCTTCGAGGAGCGAATCGCTGATAATTTGAGTTTCAAAGGGATTGGCGGGACTGGCTTGTTCCGATAAGAAACCAGACACGTCTTCAACTTCACAAGATTCAGAAAACGCTTTTTCTGAAAGGTTGGAGATCGCATAGTATTTGGCATGAACTTGATTATTGCCAAACTCAATGACATCCCCATGCTTGAGGTCGTGAGAGAAGCATTTAGTGCCATTAATGAATAAGCCATTAGTACTCCTTTTCCCCTTGAAGCTGCCATCAATAATCCGAAAGCCATATAGGTCAGTTTCTAGAACAGTGACCCGCAATAAAATGGCGTGTTGTCTCGACACTAACCGAGAATGGACGACGATCGCGTTCCTCGTATCCCGTCCGAGAGAATAAGTAGCCTCTTGAAGGGGGATAGTTCGTCGCCCTTGAAGGTCTTGGACAACTAACAGGTGGCGTATTTTTTCCCGCTCATTTCCTGGCATCGCTCTTCCTCAATTTCTCATGTCTTCGGGTCTTGGGCTGAAAAATACGTATCCCATGTTCTTCCTTAAATCTCTAGAATAAAGTTAAATAGCCGACATAACAAATGGTATATTTGCGGATTTTTAATGACTGAAGAGAAAAGCAAAACCCTGATTGTCAAACAACCAGGATCGTAAAAACTGAGAAAATATGATTCGGAAATTACTGTTGATAAATTATAAATATTGCCAAATAATGAACTTCTTTGCTACGTATAGGGGGAAATTCTAGAGACGTTATATGCAATACGGTTCGGTAAAGCACCTAGACAGAAACCGGGTTTCTTGAAGAAACCCGGTTTCTTTGCCCGCGAACTACCTTTAACCAAGCTTTATTGACG
The DNA here is from genome assembly GCA_964246695.1 of uncultured bacterium. GTDB lineage: Bacteria > Cyanobacteriota > Cyanobacteriia > Cyanobacteriales > Nostocaceae > Stigonema. The sequence goes on along the minus strand of CAXTSI010000510.1, from coordinate 2,935 downwards.
TTACATGTAACGTCTCTACAGAGGCTACACAAATAAAGCCCGATTTAAGAAGAGAATTATTATAACTACTGATACTGATATTTGCTCAAACCGACGTGCTACTATTGAGTTCTTCGGGGGATAGAACTGTGAGTGAGACGGTTGATCCAAATACCTCTCAGTCCAGCTGCCTTAGCTCCTTGATAGTCTTCTGTGATGCTATCGCCAATATGCCATGCCGCCTCAGGTGGACAGTTGTGTTTTTCCAAGGCAGTAGCAAAAATTTTCCGATCCGGTTTAGCAGCGCCTGCCTGAGTGGAAATGGTGATAGACTCGAAAAAATCTCTCAGTTCTAGAGACTGCAACACCGAATAAATACGGGAATCGAAATTAGATAATACTCCTAGTTCAATTCCCATCCGCCGCCAATTTGCTAAAGCTGCTAGGACATCTGGATAAACAAACCACGGTTCGGCAGTACCAAAGTGAATATAGACTTCACTAAAAAAAGTCGAAAAGTCGGAAAATTGTTTGAGAACGCCTGCTTGTTCAAAGGTCTTAAGAACGACGCTAAGCCACCACTCAAACTCGTACTGGGGAATATCTTGCGGTTCTACATAAAGAAATATTGGCGGCGGCGCTGCTTTAAAACTCTGGATAAATGTTTTATTCAAAGTTTCGGCTGAAATTTCGACGCCAAACTCCTGCGCTATCTGGCTATAAACTTCACCCACACTGCCTTTAACGCCGAAGAGTGTGCCAACAGCATCTAAAAAAATAACTTTCGGTCGTTCCATAATAAGAGTCTATAGCTACAGCTTTCAGCTATCAGCTTGCTTGACAAAAGCCTCCCGTAGGGCGTCTTGTGCGCTGAGTGCTATTTAGAAAGTGTTTCTATAATAGGACGGACTAGCCAGTTAAAACCAACTTTCAGTCGATGATCTAAAGTTGGCAGGCGATAGAGATAGGCAAGACGACGGGCGACGTATGCCAATGGACCATCCAGTTTGATGCCTAGACTAGTGAGAGTGGCGCTATCTATTCCCAGTGCGATCATTTCACCTAAGTACTGGTAGCGGAATGGAAGCAAAGGGCGGTTAGTCAGAGTTGCCCAGATGTTCCAAGCGGTATGATCGGCTTGTTGGAGTGCAGCTTGTGCTGTTGTGGGAACTTGCTTACCTTCAGCATCAAGGCAATCTGCCAAGTCTCCCAAGGCAAATATTTCGGGATGATCTTGAACTTGTAGAGTTGGTGTAATGCTGATTTGACCACGCTGGTTTTGCTTTACAGGGAGCGATCGCACTACGGCTGTTACCCGCGTTCCCACTGTCCAAATTACCAAATCCACAGGAATCGTATCTACCTGATTTTTGTACTCTAACGAGATATTGTCTTGCTCAATTGATTCTATCTTCGTTTCTAAATCAATAAATACACCACGTGCTTCCAAGGCTTTGCTTGCTGCTTCGCGGTTGAACTCTGGGGATGTTCGCAAAATTTGATCGCTTAGTTCAATTAACCGGAATCGTCCTCTTTCTCCAAGTCTGTCTGCTAGTTTGCAAGCTAACTCCACACCGCTGTAACCAGCGCCGACAATTGCCACTCGAATTTTATCTTTGTCAGATTCTACCAATACTCGCAGGCGTTCTTCTAAACGATAAACATCCGTAAGAGTACGGAAGGAATAAGCGTAGGATGTTGCGCCAGTCACTATATCTAGTGGTGTTTCGCCGCCCAGCGCTAACACTAATTTGTCATAGGAAATTTCTGGTCCATCTTGTAAGTGTACTCGTTGCTGGTCTATGTCAATTCCCGACACGACTGCTTGATAAAAACGGACACCTGTATTTCGTAAAATTTCTTCAAATGGAGGTGCAATTTCCCAGGTTTGCAGTTCGCCTGTAAGTAGTTCGTAGAGAAGGGGAGAGAAGAGGAAGCGATCGCTTTGATCTACCAGAACTATTTCAGGTTTTTGCGTAGGTTCCCAAGGTAACTGGCTCAAGCGCAAGGCAGTGTACAGACCACCAAAGCCTCCGCCAAGTATACAGATTCTAGCAGGTTGTTCAGTCATCAGTCAATAAGAGCAGGGCTTCTATCAGTTTACTGATTTCTTGTGGTCCATTGCCATCAGCCAGCTATATTACTTTTAATTGCTAATTGCTAATTGCTAATTGCTAATTGCTAGTCTGACCTTACCCCTTCGAGTGACGCCAGTTCTCAGGGCGTGGGAAACAAGCTGCACTTTCCTGGTTTCACCATTAGCCATTAGCCATTAGCCATTAGCTATTACCAATTACCAGCCATACCTTAAATGTAAGTAATAGACTTCCGAATAAGCAAAAGGAGGTTTGTAAAAACTACAAACCTCCTTTTATTTAACCTTTATTTAAAATTAACTTAATTGCCGCCCGTGGTGATAGATTTATTATGTTGAGCAGTAACTTCGCCTCTGGAGTGCCATTGACCATCTGCGCCTTTCTCGTATTGGTTCTTGACGCTGTTCCAAGCAACTTTCTGGGCACCCTCTTCACTCAAACCATCTTTTTGAGAAGCATTGAATGCTGCCACGAAAATCTGCTGCGCTGCTTGAGGCAATCCTTCTTTGATTTCTTGAGGTAATTCATCTATCTTGTTATAAGGCATAAACTAACTCCGATTATCTAGACTTGAGTTCATCCTATGAACTTAGAGGTGGATTGTCCTCTTTCTACAAGCAGATATACAAAATTGCCACTATCCCTTTGGCTGAGCCTACAACAGATAAGTTACAAAATAGCATATTTTAGCAAAAATTATCTTTTAAATCAGCGCTGCTATGATATTGATGCTCATAGCCAAGATTGTGGTATTAAAAAAGAAGGATAATATTCCATGTATGAGAGCTATGCGCCTCATAGAGCGGTAACCGTTCACAGGCTTGGCAAACGTTACCGTAGAAAATAGGTACAAATTGATG
>CAXTSI010000509.1:0-6337 GCA_964246695.1 uncultured bacterium | reverse complement strand
CAACTAACAACCAACAACCAACAACCAACAACTAACAACCAACAACTACCAACTAACAACTAACAACTAACAACTAACAACTAACAACTACCAACCAACAACTACCAACCAACAACTAACAACCAACAACTAACAACCAGTTTTTATCAACCTTAGCCATGACCCCACCGATTGTTAAACGCTATATCATTGCTTTCGATAAGTACAAGTGGATTGGATTAGGCAGTTTCGCTTTAGTTGCAGCGGGTACAACGGTGGTGGCTTTGCAACCGGAACCGAACCGTAGCTACATAGCAGCTGGTTCACTTGCTTACTCTCGTCCACCTGTATCTTTTTCTGCAACTGGTACTCAAATCCAGCAGGAAGGACAGGAACTGAATGAGGACATTTTGCTATCAGACCAGATTGTCGAAACGGCGGCAGCAAAAGTCAATGTCCCGCCAAAAAAGATTGTTGATAATGTTGCACTCACGATGCCTGAAAAAGCTAAGGCAGGAGGAGACACTAAGGCGGCAAATACAGCATCAGTATCTACACTTATTGAACTGAAATATAAAGATAGTGACCGTAAGCGATCGCAAGAAACATTGCAGGCATTGATGCAAGCAATGATTAAGCTGAGCAGTGATATTAACACTCGGCGATTAAAAACAATTATTCAAAAAATTAACGAGCGCATACCACAGGCTAAACAAGAACTGCAAGCAGCAGAGCAAAAACTAGAAAAATACGATCGCACACAGCGACCAGCAATACTGGCTGCAGAGAATGGCAGCCTGCTGAACGCAGTTACTAATAGCCAAGTTCAACAACGGCAAATTAAGCTCACACTGACTGGTATCGATGCTCAAATTCGCAGTATACAAGAAAAATTGGGGTTAAATGTCAACCAAGCTTACGTTTCTTCTGCTTTAAGTGCCGATCCGATCATTGCCAGTTTGCGAAATCAAATTTATCAAACTGAATCCCAAATAGAGGTTCTCAGGAAAGACCTTCGTCCTGACCATCCGACCATGATTCAGTTGCGGCGTCAGAAAGAAGGCTATGACCGATTGCTGCGAGAACGTGGAGTTGAGGTGATCGGAGGTGAGGGTGGGGCGGCTCCTCTTCCTGGTAGTGGTGGTGTTACGGCTATCCGCTCCCGCAGTAACTTAGACCCAGCAAGACAGCAATTTGCCAACCAAATGGTGGCTTTGCAGACTCAGCAAGAAACGTTAAAAGAACAATTAGCTAACTTGGAGAGAGAAGAGGGGAAATTACGACAAGAGTATACGCAAGTTCCGAATAAGCAACTAGAGCGATCGCGCTTGGAACAGCAGGTTTTACTCAAGAAAAATCTCTTTGACCAAATTCAGGTGAAGCTGACTGATGCGAAAACCGCAGAGGCAGAAACCGTCAGTAGTCTTAGTGTAGCCAGACCACCACTTATTCTCCCTAACACCAAAGCTGCTAAGAACATACCGATTACATTGGGTGTAGGTGGTTTACTGGGATTGTTGGTTGGAGCTGGAGTCGTGTTTTTGTTGGGAGCGCTGGAAGGTACTTTCAAAACCAGAGAGGATATACGCGACAGCTTGAAGCAACGGGAAGTTGCTCTGCTAGGAGAATTACCTTTAATGCCAGTTGAAAGTTTGGATAGACAAGCGATTCCAGTGTTACTTTCCCTAGATTCTCCTTACTTAGAGTTTTATGAGAAGTTCCGCAGTAATTTACGTCGTGTTGGTGGCAGAGACTTAAAGGTAGTGTTAATTACCAGTATGGGGAGTTCTGAGGGTAAGACAGTCAGTGCTTATAACTTAGGTATAGCTTCTGCTCGCGCTGGAAAACGAACTTTGATTATCGAAACAGATTTGCGATCTCCGTCCCTCTGTTCTTATCTAGGAGTTAGTCCCGACAACGATGCTACTATCGAGCCTTTGCGTTATTACGCCAGCTTGAGTGAATGCATCCGCTTAGTTCCTGATGTGGAAAATTTATACATTATTCCTAGCCCCGGTCCGGTGCGTCAATCAGCTGCTATTTTAGAATCTAGTGAAATGCGGCGGTTAATGGAAGATGTCCGCGAACGCTACGATTTAGTAATTTTGGACACCAGTGCTTTGGGACTATCTAACGATCCTTTGTTAATCCAACCTTACAGTGATGGCATAGTGCTGGTGACGCGACCAAACTATACACAAGAGAACTTGTTGGGTGAAGCGATCGATCAATTAGTTGAATCTGAACTGGGACTTTTGGGAGCCGTTATCAATGGTGCTGATGTCACCTTTTCTCGGACTAAATCGGTTGTACAATCACCACCTTCTCCACCTGAGGAAGAAGAACTGCCAGCTGGCTTTAGGAGAAATTGAAGGAATTATCGCTCACAAATAACTCTAAAATATTTGTTCTCAATATAGGGCGGGCAGGATGCCCACCCCACAATTACATGAAGAAACGCTAAATTATCAACCGTGGAATTACTTAAGTGTTTATCAGGCAGATGTATGTAAATAAAAGCTTGAGGCTTGCGTAATTTCGCTGTTTATTTGTTTGAGATTGTTAATTTTGCCGAGCAAGTTGGGAAAAATATTACTGGGGATATTAAGCGTACATTTTCGTTTCTACCATGTATGTATGTCGCTTTCCCCCAAATAGATAAATACTGACTCACTGGTTGAACACTTTATCAAATGAATACGTATAGGGCTGAAAGAATTACTGACATTATTGAAAAGCGCCGCCCCTTGGCTGAGAAAATCCTCGGTGTAGAGGCGGATTTAAAATCTCTTGATTCAGCACTTCGGCATCTTGAGGAACACCGCAATCAGTTGCTGACAAGAGTCGATGAGCCACATGACAGTTTGCAAGAACTTGATTTAGCGAAAATACAACTAAGTATTAATACTGAATTAGCAGCGATTTTAAAGCTCAAAGCTCGTTTTTGCCGTAACACGTTGAATATAGGAGTAGTTGGACGAGCAAGGCAAGGCAAGAGTCGGCTGATACAAAGCTTGACTGGACTGGCTGCTGCTGAAAATCCAGATGGCGATCGCCTAACCTTCATCGATATGCCGAGTTTCGGCGATCTAGGTGTTGGCGATGAACAACGTTTGATCGGAACGCTGGCGCAAGATATTGATGCGTTGTTATTTGTGCGGATGCCAAAGCAATCTAGCGACCAATGGACGCATGAAGATGTACATTTATATGACACAGCACGTACAGCACTGGTTGATTTACCAATCAATTTATGGTCTTTTATAATACTTAACCGCACGGAAGCGCAATCAGATAATTGCGACAACTTGAAAAACTGCCAAAACTTAGCGAGAGACATCGCTAATAAACACATCAATGTTGTTGATTGCATAACAGCTAACTGCGCTCATCCCCAAGAAGCTAGCAAAGTTATTGACAGAGTTCTCGACTACTTAGAGGCAAAAATTACTGATTTAGATTACAAATATGCCTTTTTATGCCGACAAAGATTAGTTATACTTCAAAACCAAGTTAACGCTGAGTTAGAGAAAGTCAGCAAAGCTTTAGATCGAGCAACGCAAGATATTCATGGATTAGCACTATTTGAGATAAAATTCAAGGAGCTTTGGAGGGATTTAACAAACGTTTTGGAAAAGTTGCTGAAAGAACTTAGGAATAAGCGAGAAAAAGTGGATGCTGAGTTTAAAAAGCAAGTAGAAGTAGCTTTGCAAATGTGTCGAAGTGAGACAGGAATTCCTTCAATTGAAGAAATAGAACAGCGGAATGATCTTGAAAAGGGCTATGGAATCGTTTACAAAAAGTATCTAATTGAAATTCGCGCTCGGATATCGCAACATTTCTTATCGCTTGATTACGGTTTGAAGCGATCGCTTGACAAAGTGAAATCGCAAGTCGCACAGGTGCTGATTGAACAAGGACATTTGGGAGGACTGACAGAAGCCAGAGAAGTTGAATTTATCAAAGCGATCGCCCTGCAAATACCCGATCAACTCATACCAGAAAAACCGAGTCAACTAAAATTAGGCTTCCAGATACTAGCTGAGTTTGAGCTTTCCTATCGGGGATTAGTACAGCACCGCATTCGCCAACATCTTGATGGACTTACTCCAAATGAACCGAAAACGCAGAAGCTTTCGGTGTCGTCTGCAGGGCAAGTGCTGCTCAATCTTAAAATAGCTCATGCGGAAGCTGTTTATAAGTGTGAAACCGCCTTGAAAGACTTACTGTGCGAACCTAGTCAAGCTGCATTTGCAATTGTCGAAGAATTTATGGACCGCATCATTCACACGGAGGTTGCAGAGAATGAGTGGCGAATCTTTTTACAAAAAGTGCGATCGCAAGTTTGGCATGAATTTCAACAATTAGCCGAACCAGCACAAATTCAGCGTGAGTGGATAAATTCAGTAGAGCAAGCAACAACCGCCAATCAATTAGAATTGATGCAATTACTGAACTAAGACGACTGGAAGACGACTGGAAGTCGCGGCTACACAAACAAAGTCCGCCTACGCGGACTTTAGAAAAAAGAGTATTTAATCGTTAATTTCTCGTTCCCTGGCAGAGCAAGGGAATGTTCTCGTCCCCAGCAAGAGTGCTGGGAATGCCTAATTGGCGGGCTGCTGCCGACCTATGCAAGCAATAAGGCAGCAGCCCCACTGACTGCATTCCCATGCGATCGCATGGGAACGAGAAACGAGCATTCTACAAGGGGTTCAAAGTTAAGTTGACACGAATGGCATCCTGCCCGTCCCACAAGAAAATCAAAATTGTAATACATTAAGTGACAAAATGCAATACACAACGTGACAAACTGTCCTGGCGCAACAATCCTCCTGCTATCGCCCTGGAATTTCCTGTAGTTGGGGACTGGATTGACCTCTGCCAAGTGGTTCTAACTCTGATGGCACTGGCTCAAATTTACAGTAACAGACTACAATCTCTTGTTTTGAAGAGTCTTCACTAGCAGCAGGGTATCGTTCAACCCTAGTTATCACCCAATCTCCATCTCTTGCATGAGTAGAGCTTTGTGGGAATTGTGGATCGACAAATTCTTCAATCCGAAGAAACTGCCGGAATCGCTCCCCGATTTGTGGGATTTCGTCGCTTTGAGTGTAATCCCACTGCTCATTAAGGATGCCTGTTAGTCCCCCCATTGTCAGCTTACGATTTTCCCATCCTGGTTGATTGGGTTCGGCATGAAAAATAATCCATCGTTCAGTCATCATCTTTTTCCCTTAGTGCAAAACTCGTTTGTTCACCCTCAAAAATGCAGTCTACCTTGAGCATTGAATCGCCATTAGGCTCAACCCGAATTAACGTCCATCGGTTCAGTTGAGCCATTTTTTTACATTGCTCAGAGTCAGTAGCTGAGTGTCGGTTCTCTTTTTTGCTCACTTTTTGGTTACAGAGTTACAGTTTGGTCTGGTGTCTCACGTACAGGTAAACATCACTTTCTCTATTTTTGGCATAGTCAGCTAAATTCTGCTGGCATTTGCAGCTTCCGAGTTTAAGGCTGTTAAGTCGCTACTTAGCTTGGGAATACTCTATGTAGTGGGTATTTAAACAAGCAGCCTGATGAATGCAACTACAACTAGAACTGAAAGAATTGCCAGCATTATAGAGAAGCGCCGCCCCTTAGCCCAGAAAATTGAAAGGGTGGAGGCGAATTTGAAATCTCTTGACTCAGCACTTCGTAATCTTGAAGACCATCGTCATGATTTACTGACACGAGTCGATGACCCAAATATTGTTGGACGTTTGCAGGAAACTGATATCTTGCACCATTCTCAACAAGACCTAAAAAACCGGGTTTCTCAACCAAAGATTAAGGGTTTGACCATTAGTCATTCTCAAGAAACCCGGTTTTTCACCCAGGTGCAAGATGTAAGGAAATCGATTTCACGAGGATTCAATCAAGCATCACTGAGGAACTGAATGCTTTAAGTAAGCTCAAGGTACGCTTTTGCCGTGACACGCTCAACATTGGAGTAGTTGGACGAGCAAGACAAGGCAAAAGTCGGCTACTACAGAGTTTAACTGGACTGACTGCTGCTGAAATTCCCGATGGGGACAGACAACACTGCACGGGTGTCCGCAGCACAATTCACCATAACCCTAATGTGGAGACTTACGGCGAGGTCTGGTTTCACTCAGAACGGTCATTCTTGGATGAGGCGATCGCTCCCTACTATGAAAAGCTGCGCTTAGGTCCGAAACCGATCGCAATTACAGAGTTTGCCAGCAACCCACTACCTCTGTTACCTAGCAACCTTCCGGGATACGCTGAACCTGGAGCAATGTATCCCACCTTCCGCACCCTAACTGTCACACATCAACAAAAAGCTGACAGGGTAGT